>NZ_CP034179.1:3039048-3368810 GCF_003860345.1 Caenibius tardaugens NBRC 16725 | reverse complement strand
GTTCCGCGACGGGCAGGCAGTGATCCGGCACGGCAGCCATTTCACGCTCGACCGCGATCCCGAACCGGGCGACGAAACCCGCGTATGCCTGCCGCACCCCGAACTGTTCGGCCTGCTGGACAAGGGGCAACGCCTGCTGATCAACGACGGCAAGATCCGCCTGCGCGTGATCCGCGCAAGCGACACCGCCATCCTTTGTTCGGTCGAAGTCGGCGGGGTGATCTCCGACCGCAAAGGCGTGAACGTGCCCGATGCCGAAGTGCCGATCCCCGCCCTGACCGACAAGGATCGCCGGGATCTGGCCTTTGCCGTGGCGCATGGCGCCGATGTCATCGCGCTTTCCTTCGTCCAGCGCGCGGACGACCTGGCCGAAGCCCGCCGTCTGATGGGCGGGCATGGTTCGCTCTGCGCCAAGATCGAAAAGCCGCAGGCTGTGGAACGGCTGGGCGAAATTCTCGAACTGGCCGACAGCGTCATGGTGGCGCGCGGCGATCTGGGCGTGGAACTCAACCCCGAAGAAGTGCCGCCGCTGCAAAAGCAGATCGTCAACGCGGCGCGCACGCTGGGCAAGCCGGTGATCGTGGCGACGCAGATGCTCGAATCCATGATCGAAAGCCCGGCACCCACCCGGGCCGAAGTGTCCGATGTCGCCAATGCCGTCTATGATGGCGCGGATGCGGTGATGCTGTCGGCCGAAACCGCCGCCGGGGCATGGCCAGAAGAAGCGGTCACGATCATGCACCGCATCGCCAGCCAGGTGGAACGCGATCCCGGTTACAAGGCGCGCATCCACTTCCTGGAAACGCTGCCCGATCCGACCACGGCCGACGCGCTCAGCCACGCCAGCATGACCATTGCGGCAAACATGCCCACCATCACGGCGATCGTGGTGTTTACCTGCTCCGGCTCGACCGCGCGGCGGGTTGCGCGCGAACGCCCGGGCGTGCCGATGCTGGTGCTGACCCCGTCAACCGCGACCGCGCGGCGCATGGCGCTGCTGTGGGGCGCGCACGCAGTGACAACGCGCGATATCGGCAGCTTTGAAGAGATGATCGCCAAGGGCAAGCGCATGGCCCTGCGCCACGGCTTTGGCGACGCCGGATCGAAGCTGGTGATGCTGGCAGGCGTGCCGTTCGGCACCCCCGGCTCCACCAACCTGCTGCACATTGTCACCCTGCTCGGCACTGAACTCAAACGCTAAGGGCGCTGAGGCCGCCGCACGACACTGCAACGCAGTGCCCCGTTGCGAGCAGACGTTGGGGGGCTTTACCCCGCCGCCGCCTGTTCCAGCCGCGTACGGGCCTGCACTTCGCCGATCAGCGGCAGCAGCGCGCCCATGTCCGGCCCGTGGTCCATCCCCGTCAGCGCCTGCCGCAGGGGTAGGAACAGCGCCTTGCCTTTGCGGCCGGTCGCTTCCTTCAGGGCATTGGTCAGGGCATGCCAGGGATCGTCGCCCCATGCCAAACCACCGTCCAACACATCGACAGCCTGCGCCAGAAACGCCCGCGTTTCCGCGTCGAACGCAGGTTGCGCCACAGGCCCGGTGACAATCCGCCACCAATCCGCCGCTTCACCCAGATGCGCCAGATTGGGGCGAACGGCGTCCCAGCCAGCTTCGTCCATGCCTTCGGGCAACTGGCCCTGCACGCGGGCGAAGGGCAGATGATGGACAATCGCGGCGTTCAGCCGGTCCAGTTCCGTATCGTCAAACCGCGCGGGCGCACGGCCGAACGTCGACAGGTCGAAACCGGCCACCAGCGCCGCGCGATCGACAATCGGCTCTACTGGTTGCGACGTGCCCAGACGGGCTAGCAGCGCCACCAGCGTTTCCGGCTCGATCCCCCGTTCACGGAAGGAATCCGCCCCCAATGCGCCCAGTCGCTTGGACAGCTTGCCCTCGCTGCCGACCAGCAGCGCCTCGTGCGCGAACCGCGGCGGCTGTGCGCCGAGTGCGGTAAACATCTGCAATTGCACGGCGGTGTTCGACACATGGTCTTCCCCGCGCAAAACGTCGGTCACACCCATTTCGACATCATCGATCGCGCTGGGCAGCATGTAGAGCCAGCTGCCATCGGCCCGGCGGATAACCGGATCGGACAATTGCGCGGGATCGAAATGCTGGGCTCCGCGAATACCGTCGTCCCACGTGATCGGATCGCCATGATCCAGCTTGAAACGCCAGTGCGGGGCGATCCCTTCAGCAGCCTTCGCCGCGTGATCGGCCTCGGTCAGTTGCAGAGCCGCGCGATCATAAATCGGCGGCAGGCCACGCCCCAGCAGCACCTTGCGGCGCAGTTCCAGTTCCTGCGCGGTTTCATAGCAGCGATAGATGCGTCCGGCTTCGACCAGACGGGCAAATGCTGCCTCGTAATGCGCAAAGCGTTGCGATTGCCGCTCTTCCGCGTCCGCTTCCAGCCCCAGCCAGGCCAGATCGGCGCGGATCGCGTCGACGTATTCTTCCCGGCTGCGTTCAGCATCGGTATCGTCGATCCGCAGCAGAAAGCGGCCACCCGCCTTGTGCGCCAGCATCCAGTTGTGCAGCGCAGTGCGAATATTGCCGACATGCAGCCGGCCAGTAGGCGAAGGGGCGAAGCGCGTGATCACGGTCATGGTGCGCTTGCGCTAGTGAAAGTTGGCAGGCAGTCAATGCCGTTCAGGCAAAGATGCGCGCGGAAACGGCATGCACCGCCCCTAGCGCGCGCCCTGCTTTGATCGGCAAAGCCCCCCTGCCCGCTCAGGCCGAACGGAATTTGTGGGTGATCGGATAGCGCCGGTCACGCCCGAAATTGCGCGCCCCCAGCTTGACTCCGGGCGCGGCCTGACGCCGTTTGTATTCGGCAAGGTTGAGCAGCCGTTCGATGCGCACGACCGTTTCGCGATCGAACCCGTCCGCAACAAGTTGCTCCACCCCTTCCTCATGTTCGACCAGACCCAGCAGAATCTTGTCGAGCACCGGATAGGGCGGCAGCGAATCCTCGTCCTTCTGATCGGGGCGCAGTTCGGCGCTGGGCGGCTTGATCAGGATATTCTCCGGGATCACTTCCCCTTCAGGCCCCAGCCCGATCTTCGGATTCTTGCGGTTGCGCCATTCGGAAACGGCAAACACGGTCATCTTGTAGGCGTCTTTCAGCGGGTTATATCCGCCCGCCATATCGCCATAGATCGTGGCGTAGCCGACGCTCATCTCGCTCTTGTTGCCGGTGGTGACCAGCATCGGGCCGAACTTGTTCGACAGCGCCATCAGGGTAACCCCGCGAATGCGCGACTGGATGTTTTCCTCGGTCAGATCGACCTTGGTATCGGCAAAATCGTCTGCCAGCATCGCATCGAAGCCGCTGACGGCAGGCTGAATCGGAATGGTCGAATAACGGCATCCCAGCGCGCGGGCACACTGTTCCGCGTCGTCGAGGCTGGCCTGGCTGGTATAGCGGCTGGGCAGCATGACGCACCACACCCGGTCCGGGCCCAGCGCATCGACCGCAATCGCCGCACAGGCCGCGCTGTCGATCCCGCCCGACATGCCCAGCACCACGCCCGGGAAACCGTTCTTGTTCACATAATCGCGCAAGGACAGAACCATGGCGCAGTAGATATCCTCGGGATGGTCGGCCAGCGTCGCGATTTCGCCGCGATCGCAGTTCCACCCGCGTGCGGTGCGCGTCCAGTTGGTGCGTGTGATCTGTTCTTCCCAGTCCGTCATCTGCACGGCGATGCGCCCATCGCCATTGACCACGAAACTGGCGCCATCGAACACCAGTTCGTCCTGCCCGCCGATGCGGTTGAGATAGGCCAGTGGCAGGCCGGTATCCGCCGCACGACGCTTGGCCACGCCTTCTATGCGCAGCACGTCCTTTTCGATTTCATAGGGGCTGCCATTGACGCAGACGAACATCCCGGCGCCGAAATCGGCCAGATGGCGGCAGACATCGGGATGCCAGATATCCTCGCAGATCGGCAGGCCCAGCATCGCGCCACGGAACAACACCGGTTCGGGCAAAGGGCCCGGGGTGAACAGGCGCTTTTCATCGAACGTGCCGTAATTGGGCAATTCGTGCTTGAAACGAACCGCCGTGATCCGCCCGCCGTCCAGCATGGCAACGCCATTGTGCAACTGGCCATCACGCACGAACACACTGCCCACCAGCATGCCCGGGCCGCCATCATTGGTGGCCTGGGCCAGCGATTCCAGTTCCGCCTGCGCGCGTTCCACCAGCGACGGTTTGAGAATGAGATCTTCTGCAGGATAGCCGATAAGCTGCATTTCCGGGAAAGCGACAAGGTCCACCTTCCCCGCATTGGCGCGCACGGACAGCATGTCTGCCGCATTTCCGGCAATATCGCCCACGGACTGATTCACCTGGGCAAGCACGATCGAAAGTTTGTCGGTCATGCAGCCGGTTTAGGGGGCACCGCCGCACGGGGAAAGGGGAAATCGGGCCATGACACACCCCCGCATCAAAACGCTTGTCTAACGGCCCGAAGTGCCATATCCGCCGCCTGTCATCTGGGGAGTAGCCAGCCGCAACCGGCGGGCCTGCACGTCAACATACTTGGCCGAGAGGCTATGGCGGCAGGGAACGGGACACCGTTCAGGCGAGACCAATGACATTGCCCCTCTGCCCGGCCGGGCGGGAGGCGCAATGTCGTTGTTCTGTTGCTCGCCCGGCCCGGAGACCTTTCATGGAAGCCCTGCTCACTTCGACCGCCATCGTTGCCCTGGCCGAGATTGGCGACAAGACGCAGTTGCTGGCCATCGTGCTCGCCACCCGCTTCAAACGCCCTGTGCCGATCATTCTCGGCATCTTTTTCGCCACGATCGCGAACCACTTCCTTGCTGCTCTGGTTGGCGCGCAAGCCGCATCCCTGATCGACGGGCAATGGTTCCGCTACTTGGTGGCGATCTCGTTTATCGCCATGGCCGCCTGGACCCTGATCCCAGACAAATTCGACGATGACGAAGCCAAACCATCGCGGTTTGGGGCATTTGCCACCACGCTGATCGCCTTCTTCTTCATCGAAATGGGCGACAAGACGCAGATCGCCACAGTCGCGCTGGGCGCACAATTCCATAGCGTTCTTGCGGTCATGACCGGATCGACACTGGGCATGATGATCGCCAATGTCCCTGCGGTGCTGCTGGGCAATGAACTGATCAAGCGCATCCCGCTCAACACGGTTCGTATCGTTACCGCCTTGCTGTTCCTAGCCATGGGTATCTGGCTGCTGCTGAAGACTGCCGGGTTCATCTGATCCGTCCGCCGGTTTCAGGGGGAGGCGGCGTTTACAGTTCCCACGCCTCCCGCACCGCAACCAGCAAGGCTGGCAGTTCCGCGTTATCCCGATAGCGCCGCAAAAGGCGGGCTTCGTCCCGGTCGAGGCTGTTGCAACGCAACGCCTTGACCGCGCGGCTGATTTCGCGCCGACGGGCCGCATCGTAGGGTTCTTCCCCGCCCCAATGGTTGCATTGCAGGCGCCGTGCCACAAAATCGCGCACCATTTTCGGTTGCTGCATGACCAGTCGTTCTCGCGAAACCGGCGTCTGCCCGGCATCGGCCAGTGCAGGTCCGCCAGCAAGACAAACGATCGTAAGAACGAAAAGGTCGCGCATATTCAAGCCCATCCTGATCCGCTCCATCGTGTTCCGCCGTGCGTCACGTCGGACGGCCTGCAACCCTGTCCCGTCCTCTCGACAAACGGCCTGACGATCAGCCGACTTTGACCAGATTGATCGGCGGCAATGCCTGTTCAGGCAAGGTCGGATCGATCAGATTTACGGTATCGCTGGTCCACAACATGGTCCCGGCCCCATCCCTGATCGTCGCCTGCACGCTGTAGCGCATACGGGGTGAAAGCGTGTCGCCCGGCGTAGTGAGCCGGAACGCGTAAGGCGGTCCCTTGCCATCCAGCGCGTAGCTCTGTTCCGCAATCAGGATCGAAGGCGCATCGGCGCGCGCAATATCGTTCAGCTGAAACTGGATCGTCGCATCGGGCGGCGGCATAATCCGTTCCCGGTATAGGGCTGAACCCGTTATCACCACTGTTTTGGCGGCTGGCTTCGTGGCCGGTTCACGCCCCGCCTCACCATCCGCGACGCATGCCGCCGTCGCCATGCTCACCAGCACGGCCGCTGCCATTCCCGCCATCTTGCCATTCATCACATCACCCTTTCGCACAATCTGCGAGAAACGCCCCAGCCCCGCGTTCGATCCCATCAGGGCGGGCACAGGCATACGAAAACCCCGCCGGAAGCATCCTCCCGGCGGGGTTTCGCAAATCAACCTTGTGGGCCGATTTATTCCTGACCGTCTGCGGCCTCGATATCATCGGTGGTGAAATCTTCCCCGATGACCTTGCCCAGCGGATCGTCGCCCATCGCGGCTTCCGGGCCTTGCGCCAGTTCTGCCGCATGCTCTTCCGCCGCCGTTTCCGGAGCGATCAGCGATTCCTGCAGCTTGCGATACTGCGCACGCAAGGCGGCATCGCGGCCCGACGCAGCCACGCGGACCCGGTTCATCGCCGCGCCGGTACCGGCGGGGATGAGACGGCCAACGATGACGTTTTCCTTCAGACCGATCAGCGAGTCCTTCTTCCCTTCAACCGCCGCCTGCGTGAGCACGCGGGTGGTTTCCTGGAACGAAGCGGCCGAGATGAACGAACGCGTCTGCAAGCTTGCCTTGGTGATGCCGAGCAGCACGGGGTTACCCTGTGCCGGCGCCTGACCCTTGGCCAGCTTGGCGTTGATCTCGTTCATTTCCTCAAGATCGACCTGTTCAGCCGGCAAGAGCGTGGTGTCCCCACCATCGGTGATTTCAACCTTCTGCAGCATCTGGCGAACGATCACCTCGATGTGCTTGTCGTTGATCTTCACACCCTGCAAACGATAAACTTCCTGGATTTCCGCGACGAGGTATTCGGCCAGCGCCTCCACCCCAAGCACTTCCAGAATATCGTGCGGATCGGGCGAACCGGCAACCAGCTGGTCGCCGCGCTTCACGTAGTCGCCTTCCTGAACGTCGATCACCTTCGACTTGGGGATCAGGTATTCTACCGGTTCCCCTTCCTCCGGAATGATCGCGATCTTGCGCTTTGCCTTGTAGTCGCGAACGAATTCGACGCGGCCGGAAACCTTGGCAATGATCGCATTGTCCTTCGGCTTGCGGGCTTCGAACAGTTCGGCAACGCGCGGCAGACCGCCGGTGATGTCACGAGTCTTGGCCGCTTCGCGCGAAGCACGGGCAAGAATATCACCCGCCGAGACTTCCTGGCCATCCTCGACCGAAAGCGACGTACCCGGAGCCAGCATATAGCGCGCGGCTTCGGTTTCATCCGACTTTTCGTTGAGCAGGGTCAGACGCGGACGCAGGTCTTCCTTCTTGGCGCGACCGGCGGAACGGTACTCGGTGACAACGCGCTGGGCGATACCCGTCGCTTCGTCGATGCGTTCTTCCATGGTCTTGCCTTCGGCGAGATCCTGGAACTTCACCACACCCGACTGTTCGGTGATGATCGGCAGCGAGAACGGGTCCCACTCGGCCAGACGGTCGCCCGCCGTAACCTTGTCGCCTTCCTTGAACATGAGCACGGTACCATAAGGCACCTTGTGGATTTCACGTTCGCGCCCTTCGGCGTCGATCACAGCCATTTCGCCGTTACGGGCAAGCGACAGCTGGCGGCCGCGCTTGTCGGTAATGGTCGGCATATCGCGGTATTCGATCTTGCCGTCCGAGATCGCTTCGAGATGCGAGGTTTCGTTGACCTGCGCCGCACCACCGATGTGGAAGGTACGCATTGTCAGCTGCGTGCCCGGTTCACCGATCGACTGCGCCGCGATAACGCCAACGGCTTCACCGATGTTCACCGGCGTACCGCGTGCCAGATCGCGACCATAACAGGTCGCGCAAACGCCCTGTTCGGCATCGCAGACCAGCGGGCTGCGAATCTTGGCGGACTGCACTTCGGCTTCTTCGATCGCCTTGACCATCGGTTCGTCGAGCAGCGTCCCTGCGACAACGATCACTTCGCCCGTCTTCGCATTGACGAGGTCTTCTGCGGTCGTGCGACCGAGAATACGTTCGGCCAGCGAGGCGATCGTCGAACCACCCTGAACGATCGCGCGCATTTCCAGCGCGTTCTGCGTCTTACAGTCGGTTTCAACAATCACACAGTCCTGCGACACGTCGACCAGACGGCGGGTCAGGTAACCCGAGTTTGCCGTCTTGAGCGCGGTGTCCGCCAGACCCTTGCGAGCGCCGTGGGTGGAGTTGAAGTATTCAAGAACGGTCAAACCTTCCTTGAAGTTCGAGATGATCGGCGTCTCGATGATTTCACCCGACGGCTTGGCCATAAGGCCGCGCATACCGGCAAGCTGCTTCATCTGTGCCGGGCTACCACGGGCACCGGAGTGGCTCATCATGTAGATCGAGTTGATCGGCGCCAGACGGCCCGTTTCCGGGTCTTTCGGCGTCGCCTTGATCTCGTCCATCATGGCCGCGGCAACCTGATCACCGCAACGGCTCCATGCGTCGATGACCTTGTTGTACTTTTCCTGCTGCGTGATCAGACCGTCCTGATACTGCTGCTCGTAATCGGCCACCAGCGCCTTGGTCTGGTCGACCAGCTCTTCCTTGCTGTCAGGGATGATCATGTCATCCTTGCCGAAGGAGATGCCGGCCTTGAACGCGTTGCGGAAGCCCAGCGCCATGATGGCGTCGGCGAACAGCACCGTGTCCTTCTGGCCGGTATGACGATAGACTTCGTCGATCACGTCGCCCACGTCCTTCTTCGTCAGCAGACGGTTCACGACGTCGAACGGCACCTTGTGGCTCTTGGGCAGACATTCGCCGATGAGCATGCGGCCCGGGGTGGTTTCATAGCGAACCATCCGTTCCACGCCATCTTCACCGGTCTGCGGCACGCGGCTGACGATTTTCGAGTGCAGCGTCACCGCACCCACGTGCAGCGCCTGATGCACTTCGGCCATATCGGCCAGGATCATGCCTTCACCCGGTTCGCCATCGCGATCCATCGAGAGGTAATAGAGACCCAGCACCATGTCCTGCGAAGGAACGATGATCGGCTTGCCGTTTGCGGGCGAGAGGATGTTGTTGGTCGACATCATCAGCACGCGGGCTTCCAGCTGGGCTTCCAGCGAAAGCGGCACGTGGACGGCCATCTGGTCACCGTCGAAGTCGGCGTTGAAAGCCGAACAGACGAGCGGGTGCAGCTGGATCGCCTTGCCTTCGATCAGCACGGGTTCGAACGCCTGGATGCCCAGACGGTGCAGCGTGGGTGCGCGGTTGAGCAGAACCGGATGTTCGCGGATCACCTCGTCAAGGATGTCCCAGACTTCCTTGCGTTCCTTTTCGACCCACTTCTTCGCCTGCTTCAGAGTCATCGACAGACCCTTGGCATCGAGACGGGCGTAAATGAACGGCTTGAACAGTTCGAGCGCCATCTTCTTCGGCAGACCGCACTGGTGCAGCTTGAGTTCCGGACCGGTCACGATCACCGAACGGCCCGAATAGTCGACGCGCTTACCCAGAAGGTTCTGGCGGAAGCGGCCCTGCTTGCCCTTGAGCATGTCGGACAGCGACTTCAGCGGACGCTTGTTCGCGCCGGTGATCACACGGCCACGGCGGCCGTTGTCGAACAGCGCGTCGACAGCTTCCTGCAACATGCGCTTTTCGTTGCGGACGATGATGTCCGGCGCGCGCAGTTCCATCAGGCGCTTCAGACGGTTGTTACGGTTGATCACACGGCGGTAGAGATCGTTGAGATCGGACGTCGCGAAACGCCCGCCATCCAGCGGCACCAGCGGGCGCAGTTCAGGCGGAATGACCGGGATCACTTCGAGGATCATCCATTCCGGGCGGTTGCCCGAATCGATGAAGCTTTCCACGACCTTGAGGCGCTTGATGATCTTCTTCGGCTTGAGCGCCGATTTGGTTTCCTCAAGCTCCTTGAGCAGATCGGCACGTTCCTGTTCGAGGTCGAGGTCGATCAGCATCTGCTTCACGGCTTCGGCGCCAATGCCGGCCGAGAAGGCGTCTTCGCCATATTCGTCCTGCGCGTCGAGCAGTTCGTCTTCGGTCAGGAGCTGGTACTTCTCAAGCGGGGTCAGGCCCGGCTCGATCACGATATAGCTCTCGAAATAGAGCACGCGCTCAAGCTGCTTGAGCTGCATGTCGAGCAGCAGGCCGATGCGGCTCGGCAGCGACTTCAGGAACCAGATGTGCGCGACCGGCGCGGCCAGTTCGATATGGCCCATGCGCTCACGGCGCACTTTTGTCACCGTGACTTCAACGCCGCACTTTTCGCAGACGACGCCCTTGTATTTCATGCGCTTGTACTTGCCGCACAGACATTCGTAATCCTTCACAGGACCGAAGATGCGGGCGCAGAACAGGCCATCACGCTCTGGCTTGAACGTGCGGTAATTGATCGTTTCCGGCTTCTTGATTTCACCGAAGGACCAGGAACGGATGCGCTCGGGCGAGGCAATGCCAATCTGGATCTGGTCGAAGGTTTCGGGCTTCGCGAGCTGGTTGGTGAATTTGGTCAGGTCGTTCATATTTTCACATCCCTAAGCGGGTGAAATTGTCGTGGCGAAAAGGAGGAAGCGGGCGGCGCAAGGGCCGCCCCGCCTTCCCTTATTCCGCCGCCTCCGGCCATTCGTCGCCGCCTTCGTCCTCGTCCGTCAGCGAGGAGAGTTCGACATTCAGGCCAAGGCTGCGCATTTCCTTCACGAGCACGTTGAAGCTCTCGGGGATACCGGCTTCGAAAGTGTCGTCGCCCTTGACGATCGCTTCGTAGACCTTGGTACGGCCGACAACGTCGTCCGATTTCACCGTGAGCATTTCCTGCAACGTGTAGGCCGCGCCATAGGCCTGGAGTGCCCAGACCTCCATTTCCCCGAAGCGCTGGCCACCGAACTGCGCCTTACCGCCCAGCGGCTGCTGGGTAACGAGGCTGTAGGGGCCGATCGAACGCGCGTGGATCTTGTCGTCGACAAGGTGGTGCAGCTTCAACATGTAGATGTAACCCACTGTGACCTTGCGGTCGAAGGCTTCACCGGTACGGCCGTCGAACAGCGTCACCTGGCCGGATGTCGGCAGGTTGGCCTTGGCCAGCATCGCCGAAACGTCCGCTTCGCGGGCACCGTCGAACACCGGTGTGCCCATCGGCACGCCGTTCTTCAGGTTGCCAGCCAGTTCCACCAGTTCTTCGGTCGAACGTGCGTTGATTTCGTCGTGGTACTGCTCGCCGTAGATGTCCTTGAGAACATCGCGAACCGCTTCCGGCGGCGCAGCGGCTTCCGGATTCGGGTTGTTTTCGCGCCATTCTTCCAGAGCTGCCGTCACCTGCTGGCCAAGACCGCGCGCGGCCATGCCCAGGTGGGTTTCGAAGATCTGCCCGACGTTCATGCGCGAAGGCACGCCCAGCGGGTTCAGCACGATATCAACCGGCGTGCCGTCTTCAAGGAATGGCATGTCTTCCTGCGGCAGAATGCGCGAGATAACACCCTTGTTACCGTGACGACCGGCCATCTTGTCGCCGGGCTGCAGCTTGCGCTTCACAGCCACGAAGACCTTGACCATCTTGAGCACGCCCGGAGCCAGTTCGTCACCGCGTTCGAGCTTTTCCTTACGGTCCTCGAACTTCTCCTGGATGCTCTTCACCGCTTCGTCATACTGGGCCTTCACGGCTTCCAGCTGACCCTGCATCTTGTCGTCGGCGACCGCGAACTTGAACCATTCGTGGCGTTCGACTTCGTCGAGCAGTTCGTCGGTGATGTCGCCACCCTTCTTCACACCCTTGGGCGCAGCCGAAACGGTCTGGCCAAGCAGCATGTCGCGCAGGCGGTTGTAGGTCGCACGGTTGAGGATGTTGCGTTCGTCTTCGCTATCCTTCTTGAGGCGTTCGATTTCCTCGTTCTGGATGGCGCGCGTACGGTCGTCGATTTCGATACCGTGGCGGTTGAACACGCGGACTTCCACAATCGTCCCGGCAACACCCGGCGGCAGCCGCAGCGAGGTATCGCGCACGTCGCTGGCCTTCTCACCGAAAATGGCGCGCAGAAGTTTTTCTTCCGGTGTCATCGGGCTTTCGCCCTTCGGCGTGATCTTGCCCACGAGGATATCGCCCGGATGCACTTCGGCGCCAATGTAGACGATGCCCGCCTCGTCAAGGTTGCGTAGTGCTTCCTCGCCAACGTTCGGGATGTCGCGGGTGATGTCTTCCGGCCCGAGCTTGGTGTCGCGGGCCATGACTTCGAACTCCTCGATATGGATCGAGGTGAAGACGTCATCCTTCACGATCCGTTCGGAGATCAGGATGGAGTCTTCGTAGTTGTAGCCATTCCACGGCATGAACGCGACGAGGCTGTTGCGGCCCAGTGCGAGTTCACCCAGTTCCGTCGAGGGACCATCGGCAATGATATCGCCTTCATTGATGAAGTCGCCCACTTTCACCAGCGGACGCTGGTTGATGCAGGTATCCTGGTTCGAACGCTGGAACTTCTGCAGCGTGTAGATATCCACGCCCGATTTGCCCGGCTCGATATCGCCTGCAGCACGGATAACGATACGCGTCGCGTCGACCTGATCGACGATACCGGCGCGTAGCGCACCGATCGCCGCGCCGGAATCGCGCGCCACGGTTTCTTCCATACCGGTGCCCACGAAAGGCGCTTCCGCCTTCACGAGCGGCACGGCCTGACGTTGCATGTTCGAACCCATGAGCGCGCGGTTGGCGTCGTCGTTTTCCAGGAACGGAATGAGCGATGCGGCAACCGAAACGAGCTGCTTGGGCGACACGTCCATCAGCGTGATGGTGTCACGCGGAGCCATGACGAATTCGCCGCCTTCACGCGCGGAGACCAGCTCTTCGACAAAGCCGCCATCGGCGTTCAGTTCGGCCGATGCCTGTGCGACGGTGTGCTTCTGCTCTTCCATGGCGGAGAGGTAGACGACTTCGCTCGTCACCTTGCCATCAGTCACCTTGCGATACGGGGTTTCGATGAACCCGTACTTGTTCACGCGGCTGAACGAGGCCAGCGAGTTGATCAGACCGATGTTCGGGCCTTCCGGCGTTTCAATCGGACAGATACGGCCGTAGTGCGTGGGATGAACGTCGCGGACTTCGAAGCCGGCGCGTTCACGGGTCAGACCGCCCGGCCCGAGGGCCGAAACGCGACGCTTGTGCGTCACTTCCGACAGCGGGTTGGTCTGGTCCATGAACTGCGAAAGCTGCGACGAACCGAAGAATTCGCGCACAGCAGCGACAGCGGGCTTCGCATTGATCAGATCGTTCGGCATGACCGTCGACACGTCGACCGAGCTCATGCGTTCCTTGACCGCGCGTTCCATGCGCAGCAGGCCAACGCGATACTGGTTTTCAAGCAGTTCGCCCACCGAACGGACACGACGGTTGCCGAGGTTGTCGATATCATCGACCTCGCCCTTGCCGTCCTTCAGATCGACCAGCTCCTTGACCACGGCGAGAATATCTTCCGTGCGCAGCGTGGTGATGGAATCGTCGGCATCGAGGCCGAGACGCATGTTGAGCTTCACGCGGCCCACGGCGGACAGATCGTAACGATCCCCATCGAAGAACAGGCCTTCGAACAGCGCTTCGGCCGTTTCCTTCGTCGGCGGCTCGCCCGGACGCATGACCTTGTAAATCGCTTCCAGACCTTCATCACGGTTTTCGGCCTTGTCGACCTTCATCGTGTTGCGGATCCACGGACCGGTATTGACGTGGTCGATGTCGAGCAGCTCGATCGCATCGACGCCAGCCTTGTCCAGCGCTTCGAGATTTTCAGGGGTGACTTCATCACCGGATTCGATCCAGATGCGACCAGTCGATTCATCGATCATGTCATTGGCGGCATAGCGACCGAAGATTTCCTCGGTCGGGATCAGCAAGGTTTCGAGACCATCCTTGCCAGCCTTGTTCGCGGCGCGCGGCGAAATCTTCTGCCCGGCGGGGAAGATCACTTCGCCCGATTGCGCATCGACGATGTCGAATGCGGGCTTCTGACCACGCCATGCCTCTGCCGAGAACGGCAGACGCCAGCCATCACCGCCCTTGCCCGAAGCGCGCTGCCACACAACGGTATTGTAGAAGCGATGCAGGATTTCCTCGTCATTGAGGCCAAGCGCATAAAGCAGCGCCGTGACCGGCAGCTTGCGCTTGCGGTCGATACGGACGTTGACGATATCTTTGGCGTCGAATTCGAAATCGAGCCACGAACCACGGTAAGGAATGACGCGGGCCGCAAAAAGATACTTGCCCGAAGAGTGCGTCTTGCCGCGGTCATGATCGAACAGCACGCCCGGCGAACGGTGCATCTGCGAAACGATCACGCGTTCCGTACCATTGATGATGAACGTGCCGTTCTCGGTCATGAGCGGCATGTCGCCCATGTAAACGTCCTGCTCCTTGATATCGAGGACGGAACGGGTTTCCGTTTCGGTATCCACTTCGAACACGATCAGGCGCAGCGTCACCTTCATCGGCGCCGCATAGGTAATGCCACGCTGCCGACATTCGATCGTGTCGTACTTGGGATCTTCCAGTTCGTAGTGAACGAAATCCAGCTCGGCAGTGCCAGCGAAATCGCGGATCGGGAACACGGAGCGCAGAGTCTTTTCAAGACCCGAAACATAACCCGTCGCAGGGTCCGAACGCAGGAACTGTTCATAGCTCTCGCGCTGCACCTCGATCAGGTTCGGCATTTGCACCACTTCGTGGATATCGCCGAAAATCTTGCGGATGCGCTTCTTCGCGGTTCCGGAGATGGCCGGAGCTTTCGCCTTGCTTGCCATAGGAGGAATTGTGCCTCTTCGCTGTGCCTCGCCCGTCAGAACGACGGACGAGAAAAATTCATGCCACGCACGGAATATGTGGCCCCGAAACGCAGAAAAGGCCGCATGGCACCCACCCCTTGCGGGGCCGCCCTGCAGCATCCACGTCGCGTTTCAGGATAACCCGCCGCCTCCATTCCTGTTCTGCCTCCGCGCAAAGGCAGTCTTTCCCGAAGCGATCGGTCGCGCACTATGTAGTCCCGAACAGGTGCAGCGTCAACCACATGCCCGGAATTCCGCTCATTTCTTCCGATAAAGGATGAAACGCTCCTTGCCGATCATGGCGCTGACAGCCGGGCTGTAGCCCTGATGCAATTCCGCCATGACAACCGCCCGGCTGTCAGGATCATTGCTCTCCCCTGCCTGCGCCGCAATCAGGACGAACCGTGGCGATTGCGCCATAAGCCGTTTCAGTTCGTCCACCTGTGAAACACCCAGCGCATTGCGTTCCTTCACATGGCTCAGATGGCTGGGATAAGTATAGCGCGTCAGCAGACAGGACCGGGTCAGCGAATAAAGGCTGCTGGGCCCCTGATAGACGTAGAGGCATCCGGTGGGCTTTTGCCCGACCGCCGCCACGAAGGGGGCCAGTTCGTCGCCCGTTCCGTATAGCTTGCGATTGCCTGCGATGTGCCATGCACCCGCGACGATTGCGTAAGCCACCGCCGCATAGGCAAGCCAGCGCAGCCTGCCCGCCGCATCGAACAATGCAGCCGCCCCGATCGCCGCTGGCACCAGCACCGGCAGGGCATAGTGATCGTAAAAATCGCCAACGAGAAACAGTCCGGCCACCGCCGCGCAAAGCCACAATGCACAAAACCGTGCGGCAGGCGAGATACCGGCAGCCCGGCGCCAGGTCATGACTGTGCCCGCCATGGCCGCCGCCAGCACAGGCGACAGGATCAGCATGATGTGCGCAAGACGGCCCAATTGACGCGCGATCCCGACATCGCCGCGCGCAAAGAACGACACAAAGTTCGCATAAATGAAATCATCGCCACGCCCTGACGCGGCATAAACGGCCAGAAGCACGACGGTTGGCACAAGTGCGATACCAGCCCAGCCCGCCGCCACGCCCAGAACCATTGGCACCTTCGCCCCTCGCTGCCAAAGCCAGGCCATCAGCACCAGCCCGAAGAACACGCCTTCGAACACCGCTGTGTATTTGATCTGGAGCGCGATACCCGCACAGAGCATGGCCAACGCGCCCAACAGAATGCCGCGCCGCAGATCGCGTTCTTCCAGCACCCGCAACACGCAACACGCGGCAAGAACCATGGGCAAGTTGTAAAAGACCGGCGATTGCCCGCCGTCGCCACCAATCAGATTCAAGGCCGCGAGATAGAGCAATCCGGCACAGGCCGCAGCACGATCGGAGGTCCAGCGTCGGGCGATGCAGGCGATCGCCCATGCCGTGGCCGCTGCAAACAGCGTGGCGGCAATCTGATAGGCATAGACCCCGCCACCCAGCTTCGCGAACAGGGCATAGAGCAGGAACAGCCCGACCGATTTCCGATCCCAGATATCGCTATAGACCCACGCGCCTTCCCACATACGCTGCCCGACGAGCAGATAGAACTGTTCGTCAGACTGGATCAGCGGGTTTCCAAATTGCCAAACACGCAGCGCAAACGCTGCAAACAACAACAGGACGGGAATTATCCGGTTTAACCTGCCTTGTTCCGCAAATGCCCGCGCGGGGGCGATCACTTCTTGCGCCAGACCAGCAAAGTCGAAGCGCAGTAGTTCCAGAGCGATCCCACGATCACCCCGGCAATACCCGCCAGCCACCAGCGCGGTTCAGCAGCAAAGACCAGTACACCCACACCGACATTGGCCACGGCCCCCGCCGCGCAAACAAGGTAGAAGCCAAGCAACCCCTTGAACCATGCCCCGGCCGTCTTGTGGCGTATATCACGATAGGTGATGAGGTTGTTGAGCACGTAATTGAACAGAATCGCAATGGCCACCGCCGCCGACTGCCCCTGACCGAACGTGAAGCCCAGCCCCATGGACGTACGCAACACCAGCAAATGCACGACCAGCCCCAACGCACCCACGATCCCGAACAGGATCAACCGGGGCGGTATCCACCGCCCGCAGATACGATCAAGAATCTGGATAACAAATTCGAGCGCAACCGCGCTGTCGAGCTTGCTTTCCCCCGCATGGCGCTGGCGAAATTCGTAGGGAACTTCGGAAACGGTCAGCGGCCGCGCGGAAGACAGCACGATATCCAGCAATATTTTGAAACCCAGCGCCGACAGGTTCGGCGCAATCTCAACGAACACATCGCGCCGGATCATGAAGAACCCGCTCATCGGATCGCTGAGCTTCTGGGGCATTACCCGGTCGGCCACCCACCCGGCAAAACGGCTGATCCGTTCGCGGCTTTGCGACCAGTCGCCCGTACCGCCCGTTTCCGCATAGCGGGTGCCGATGACCAGTTCGGCACCGCCCTGCTCCACCCGGCGCAGCATTTCCGCCAGTTTGCTCTCATCATGCTGCATATCGGCGTCAACCACGGCCACAACCGGGGCAACTGTAGCGAGAAACCCTTCGATCACGGCAGCGGACAACCCCTTGCGCCCGATCCGGCGGATCAACCGGATATTCGCGCGCGTGCGGGCAATGCTCTCAACCAGTTCGGGCGTGCCGTCGCTGGAATTGTCGTCAACGAAAACGGCTTCCCACGCGATCCCGTCCAGCGCCGAATCCAGCGCCGCGATCATGGTCTGCACATTGTCCCGTTCGTTCAACGTGGGCACGATTACAGCAAGGCGCAGGCCGTTCTGGATACGATTGCCGGAAGAATCAGGTGATGCCATTTCAGGCCTTGCATTAGTGTTCAACAAAGCCAACCTCACGATCTGGAACCGGCACGGGTTACCGCAGCGCGCCTTACAGATTTCCTAATCTGGCACAAGATTCGCCGCGATGAGTTGACAATTATGCACGATTTGGCCAAAGGCCTGCCCGGTTCACTCGCCCGTCAGGGTTGGTGGCCATCCGTCCGAGACAGTCGGTGAAGGCAATCTGGCCTTCTTAATTTCCGGCCTAGACGGGGAAAAGAGATTTTCATGAGACATCGTACGATGCCTCATCTTCGCGTCATTGGCGCACCTCCTTCCCCTTCAACGGACTCGCCCGCACCGGTTTTCCGGTGTGGACAAACGTAGCCGGCCGTTCGGGCACGAACCCCGATCGGTCACATGTGAAGGAGTATGGCATGGATCGTTCGCAAAAAGCCGATTCGGTCGCCCAGCTCAACGCGGTCTTCAACGAAGTTGGCGTGGTAGTTATCACCCGCAACCTCGGCCTTTCGGTGGCGCAATCCACCGATCTGCGTTCGAAGATGCGTGATGTTGGCGCGTCCTACAAGGTTGCGAAGAACCGTCTTGCCAAGCTCGCCCTGAAGGAAACCCAGTACGAAGGCCTGGAGGAATATCTCTCCGGCCCGACCGCGATCGCCTACTCGGTGGATCCGGTTGCGGCAGCCAAGGCTGCGGTCGACTTCGCGAAGACCAACGACAAGCTTGAGATCGTTGGTGGTTCTATGGGCGGGCAGCTGCTCGATCAGGCAGGTATCAAGGCTCTCGCCTCGATGCCCTCGCTCGACGAGCTGCGCGGCACGCTGGTGGGTCTCATCAACGCCCCGGCAACGAAGATTGCCCGGGTCGTCAACGAACCCGCCGCCAAGCTCGCTCGCGTCTTCGGTGCCTACGGCGCCAAAGAAGCAGCGTAAGCGGTTATACGCACAAGCGAATTACCGGGGTGACAGAATGCACTGGGCCCCGATCAGTCAATTTATTGGAGTGTTGAACAATGGCCGATATCGCCAAGCTCGTTGAAGAACTTTCGAAGCTGACCGTCCTCGAAGCAGCTGAACTCGCCAAGGCTCTTGAAGAAGAGTGGGGCGTGAGCGCCGCTGCTGCTGTTGCTGTTGCGGCTCCTGCTGCTGGTGGCGACGCTGGTGCAGCTGCTGAAGAAAAGACCGAATTCGATGTCATCCTGACCGGCGACGGTGGCAAGAAGATTCAGGTCATCAAGGAAGTCCGCGCCATCACCGGCCTGGGCCTGACCGAAGCCAAGGCTCTCGTCGAAGGCGCCCCGAAGGCTGTCAAGGAAGGCGTGAACAAGACCGAAGCAGAAGACATCAAGAAGAAGATCGAAGAAGCCGGCGGCACCGTCGAACTCAAGTAATCGATCCTCTCTTCGAGAGATTATGCGAAGGGCGGCCCCGCAAGGAGCCGCCCTTTTCGTTTGCCCGCACATCGCTGAACAATGTGCCGTGCAGCACCGCCTCGATCATGCCAGTTCGGCGGCACCGTCCAACGTGCGAACGGGCACGCCAAGGCGATGGAGCAACGGCAGGCTGCACACGCTTTCCCCGCTCAATTCGCGGGCAGGCCTATGGCAAAGCTGCAAGGCGGCTTCCGCCATGGCTTCCACCGGCTCGAGATGATCGCGCTCATCCCATCCACCGACGGACAGGGCCCCTTCGCTGGCGACAGCCCCCACAGGTGCCAGTGCATTGACCGCAATGCCCGTATCCGCCAGCTCCACGGCCCATCCGGCCGTCAACCGGTTCAACGCCGCCTTGGTGGTTCCGTAAATCGTGGCATGGCCATCCTTGTTGAACTGAACCAGCCTGTCTGCAGGATCATAAGGCGCCGCCGGCGGCATGTTGGCCGTGGCGCTGGAGATGTTGAGCACCCACCCCTGCCCCTGCTGCTTCATATGGGGAAACACCTGCTGCGACAGGTCCTGCGGCGCAAAGACGTTCATCTGAAACGCCAGGTCCATCTGCCGCGACGTCGCTTCCCAAATCGGGATGAAGCGCGCCCATGCGGCATTGTTGACCAGCACATCGACTTTGCCGAACTGCGCAATCACTTCGGGCACGATACGCCCACGGCTCTCCGGATCGGCCAGATCGGCCTGGATCGTGTGACACTGCCCGCCCTGTGCGCGGATCAGTTGCGCGGTTTCATCAAGCGAACCGGGCAGTTTTCCGCCCGGTTCGGCCGTGCGCGCAACAATGGCGACCGCGGCTCCTTCCGCCGCAAATCGGCGCGCAATGGCGGCGCCAATGCCCCGGCTCGCGCCCGTTACAATCGCCACTTTACCGGCCAGTACCTTCGCCATCACATTCTCCCGAAAATCTGAATTTACAAGAGAAAGTTAGACCATGGTCTAATAATGTAAAGAAGGATCATGCCGCGCGCGCACGACGCCGGAGCAGGCACAGTTCACGCCGCTGCATTAGCCAGAAACGTGCCAATCCATCCGGCGGCCACCGCACGATCGAGCGGTTGATCGAGCGTGACGAGGGCATGGTCGACATCCTCATCACGCATGCCTTGCCCACGTTTAATTTCGGTCAGGGCCACGGCATAATCTTGGCTGAATTCCGGATGCAATTGCAGGGATATGGCAGGCTGATCGCTATAGGCCAGCATGCCATAAGGCGCGAATCCGTTGCCCGCGACAACCGCCGCCCCCGGGGGCAAGGCCACGACCTGATCCTGATGCGATGCTGGCAAGGTTATCGCGCGCTGCGCGCCGGTCCATGGTTGCGGACGCCACACCTCGTACCGCTGGGCACCGGCGCCCCATCCCTTGGGGGAACGTATGACCTTCCCACCAAAAGCTTCCGCCATGATCTGATGGCCAAAACAGATTCCCACCAGAGCGGCGCTGCCCTTCGCTTTACGCAAGAACGCCATCAACTGTGGAATCCATGGCAGGTGGTCATAGACGCCGCAGGCGGAACCGGTCACCAGATAGGCGGGACATGCACTCACATCGTCGGGAAAGTCACCCGACTGAACATCAAATACCTTATATTCATAAGTATTTGCACCGAATAGATCACGAAACATGTCAGCATAGCTGCCATAGCTGGAAAGCGTGGCTGGCGGCCGTCCGGCTTCGAGAATGCCAAGTTTCAAGGGCGACTCCTCACTCTCATTGCGGCAGCATCCCGGCGTCAGATCGATTTGAGGTAAGCCACCACTTGCGCGCGCTGGGTATCATTCTTCAAACCCGGATAGGTCATGCGCGTTCCGGGCACGATCTGACGCGGGGCCTTGATATAGGCATCCAGCGTGGCATCGTCCCAGACGAGGCCGGAATCCTTCAGCGCAGGACTGAAGTTGAAACCGGCGACATCCCCTGCCTTCGTACCGTAAATGCCTGCAAGCGAAGGGCCGATCAAATGTTTCCCGGGTTCGCTGGAATGGCAGCTGCGGCACTGCGCGAATGCCGGTGGCGGCGTAATACCGGCCTGTTCAGGAGCGGAGACGTCCGTAGCGGTTTCGTCATTGCCCTGCGCTGCCACGTCAGTCGCATTGTCCCCGGCTCCACCACATCCCGTGAGCGCCACCGAAAACAAACCGATCGTCCCCAATATCCTGCGCATTGGCATCCCCATACTGCAAAATCCCATAAAGCGTGCAGATCAGTCGCTTATCAGCCGTGGCCTCGCGCGCAACTATTCCCTTCCCCCTGCCCCGATGCTGGCCTATCGCGCCCGCCTTATGTCTGCTGCAGCCCAACCCTCTTCCTTTGCCGGTGAACTGAAGGCGACGCTGCTGCTCGCAGCACCCCTCGCGGCGGCCAATCTCCTGCAGATGGCCGTCCATGCAGTTGATGTCATTTTCGTTGCCCGGTTGGGGCAGGATGCGCTTGCGGCTGCCAGTCTTTCCATTTCGCTGTTCGGCTTGCTGATGTGGGCCTTTTCCGGCCTTACCGGCGCGGTCGCCCCGTTGATTGCGGCAGAACTGGGCAAGGGCCGCCACGCCGTGCGCGAAATCCGGCGCAGCGTCCGCATGGCTTTGTGGCTGGCGGTCCTGTCCGGCCTGTTCGGCATGGCAATTTGCGGTTTCGGTGGCGCGTTGCTCGCGGCAAGCGGGCAGGACCCGGTTATTTCAGAACTCGCAGGCGGATTTCTCAGGGTTCTCATGTGGGGTATGATCCCCATGATCATGGCCAATGTGCTGCGTACCTTTGTCGCGGCCATGGGCAGGCCGATATTTGCCACCCTGATCACCGCAGCGGCAATCGGCGTCAACATTCTGGCCAACTGGGTGTTTGTCTTCGGCGGTTTCGGCGTACCCGCGATGGGGCTTAATGGCTCGGCCGTGGCCAGTGTCGTCACTTCCGTCTGCATGTTCCTCGCCTACCTTGGGGTTGTGTGCGCGGATCGCCGTTTTCGCCGTTACTACCTGTTTGGCCGCTTCTGGCGGCCGGAAACAAAGCGATTGAAGGAAATCACACTGATCGGCCTTCCGATCGCGGGGACCATTCTGGCGGAAGCCGGACTGTTCAGCAGTGCCGCATTGCTGATGGGCTGGATTGGTAAGGCCGAACTTGCCAGCCACACCATCGCCCTGCAGATCGCGGCCTTTGCTTTCCAGATTCCTTTCGGCGTCGGTCAGGCGGCAACAATCCGTGTCGGCTATCATTTCGGTGCAGGCAACCGGGCGGCAATCGGCCATGCCGGACGGGCGGCGATCATGGTCTGCGTGCTCTTTTCAGTCGTCACCGCCTGTTTGCTGCTGTTCGCGCCCAGGCTGGTCATTTCGGCCTATGTTGACATTCACGCCCCGGCCAATGCCGTTCTGGTATCGCTGGCCGTACAATATCTTGCGATCGGCGCGCTGTTCCAGTTGTTTGATGGCACACAGGCCGTAGTGGCAGGCGCGCTGCGTGGGCTGCAGGATACCAAAGTGCCGATGGCGATCGCCATATTCGGATACTGGCTACCCGGTATGGGCAGCGCGCTCTGGCTGGCGTTCCACACACCGCTCAGGGGGGCTGGCGTGTGGTTCGGGTTCGCCATCGGTTTGGCCGTTGTCGCGGTGCTGCTGCTCTATCGTTGGCATGGTCGCGAACGGCTGAACCTTGTCGCGCAACTGCCATAAAAAATCTTCATGGTCACAACTTGACGGTGTGAAGTGCTGGCCCCATATGGCGGCCGCTGGCACTCTCGAAGAGGGAGTGCTAATCACAGTCAACCCTTTTTGGAAGAGGTCATAAACATGGCATTCCGTCCGTTGCACGACCGCGTTCTCGTCCGTCGCATCGAAGCTGACGAAAAGACCGCCGGCGGCATTATCATTCCTGACAGTGCCAAGGAAAAGCCGAGCGAAGGCGAAATCGTCGCCGTTGGCACCGGCGCCCGCGCCGATGATGGCAAGGTTACCCCGCTCGACGTCAAGGCTGGCGATCGCGTGCTTTTCGGCAAGTGGTCGGGCACCGAAGTCAAGATTGACGGTGAAGACCTTCTGATCATGAAAGAAAGCGATATTCTCGGCGTAATCGCCTGATTCTACTTTCTTTTTATCCCATTCATAACATTTGAAGAGGAATATTTCCCATGGCTGCAAAGGACGTGAAATTTTCGCGTGACGCACGCGAACGCATCCTCAAGGGCGTCGATACGCTCGCCAATGCGGTAAAGGTTACGCTGGGCCCCAAGGGCCGCAACGTGGTGATCGACAAGAGCTTCGGCGCTCCGCGCATCACCAAGGACGGCGTGTCCGTTGCCAAGGAAATCGAACTGAAGGACAAGTTCGAAAACATGGGCGCGCAGATGCTCCGCGAAGTGGCCTCGAAGGCCAATGACGCGGCTGGCGACGGCACCACCACCGCCACAGTTCTGGCGCAGGCCATTGTCCGCGAAGGCATGAAGTCGGTTGCTGCCGGCATGAACCCGATGGATCTGAAGCGCGGTATCGACCTCGCAGTCGGCAAGGTCGTCGATGATCTCAAGGGCCGTTCGAAGCCGGTTGCCGGTTCCTCGGAAATCGCCCAGGTCGGCATCATTTCCGCCAATGGCGACACCGAAGTCGGTGAAAAGATTGCCGAAGCGATGGAAAAGGTCGGCAAGGAAGGCGTTATCACCGTCGAAGAAGCCAAGGGCCTCGAGTTCGAACTCGATGTCGTGGAAGGCATGCAGTTCGACCGCGGTTACCTTTCGCCGTACTTCATCACGAACCCCGAAAAGATGACTGTCGAACTCGACGATCCGTTCATCCTGGTTCACGAAAAGAAGCTGTCGAACCTGCAGCCGCTCCTCCCGATCCTCGAAGCTGTTGTTCAGAGCGGCCGTCCGCTGTTGATCATCGCTGAAGATATCGAAGGCGAAGCGCTGGCCACGCTCGTGGTCAACAAGCTGCGTGGCGGCCTGAAGATCGCTGCCGTGAAGGCACCGGGCTTCGGCGATCGCCGCAAGGCCATGCTGCAGGACATCGCGATCCTGACCAAGGGCGAAATGATTTCCGAAGACCTCGGCATTAAGCTCGAAAACGTCACGGTTGGCATGCTCGGCCAGGCCAAGCGCGTCACGATCGACAAGGACAACACCACGATCGTCGACGGTGCCGGTGCAGCAGACGACATCAAGGCCCGCGTCGAACAGATCCGCGCCCAGATCGAAGTGACCACCAGCGACTATGACCGTGAAAAGCTGCAGGAACGTCTGGCCAAGCTGGCTGGCGGTGTTGCCGTGATCAAGGTCGGCGGCGCCACCGAAGTCGAAGTGAAAGAACGCAAGGACCGCGTCGACGATGCGCTGCACGCAACCCGCGCAGCCGTCGAAGAAGGCATTGTCCCCGGCGGTGGCACAGCCCTGCTCTATGCCACCAAGGCGCTTGATGGCCTGTCGGGCATCAACGACGACCAGACCCGCGGCATCGACATCGTCCGTCGTGCACTGCAGGCTCCGGTTCGCCAGATCGCAGAAAACGCCGGTCATGACGGCGCTGTGGTTGCTGGCAAGCTGATCGACGGCAACGACGAAACGCTGGGCTTCAACGCGGCCACCGACGTGTACGAAAATCTCGTCGCCGCTGGCGTTATCGACCCGACCAAGGTCGTGCGCACCGCGCTGCAGGACGCTGCTTCGGTTGCCGGCCTGCTGATCACCACGGAAGCGGCGATCGCAGAAAAGCCCGAAGACAAGCCGGCGATGCCGCCGATGCCTGACATGGGCGGCATGGGTGGCATGGGCTTCTAAGCCCACCCCAAGGCAAAAAATCGGGCCGGGAGATCGCTCTCCCGGCCCTTTTTTTGTCGAAAATGTAAAAAGATCACGCCACATCGCCATCAGTACTCGTCTCATCGCATGTATAGACTCGGTTCATCGCCCATACTGTTTCCGCGTGTGAGCAAATCCGTTATGTTTACGTTCAGGACGGACGGGTAAGATTATACAATGATGCACAGGGCAGTGAGGCGCGTTGTCATGGCACTGGGGCTAGGCCTGATGGTCTCCCAGCCCATGCAGGCGAGCGCGCAGGATTATACGTCGAATTTCGACGCGGTTCTGGGGACGGAGCTTCGCGCTCCTCGCGATTTCCAGCAAAAATACGCCAATCCTCTGGAAGCACAGGTCGCGCGCTACGCCGATGGCTCGAAAGGGCGCATTGGGGTTGCCGCAGTCGATCTGTCGAGCGGGCGGGAAATCGCCATTCTTGGCGACCAACGCTTTCCCATGGCGAGCACCAGCAAGGTTGCGATTGCCGCAACCTTTCTGGATGGCGTGGACAAGGGCAAATGGAGCCTGTCGAGCGAGTTTCCCTTGCTCGTGGCGGTGGCATCGCCGCGATTTTCCAGCGCAATCGCACCGGTGCGGAAAAGCACCTATATGTCTGCCAGCCAGTTGATCGATCTGATGATTACGCGCAGTTCCAACCCTGCGACGGACGCCTTGCTGGCCGCGATAGGGGGGCCGGCTGCGGTCAATCGCTGGATGCGCAATGCGGGCATCAACGATTTCCGTATCGATCGCGATATCGCGACCCTCGTGCGTGACGACGGCGAATTCGATCCCGCCTCGCATATTGACCAACGCGACAGCGCCACGCCCCGCGCCATGGTCCAACTCCTCAGCGGGCTGCATCAGGGCCGCTGGCTGAGCGCGTCAAGCCGCCGTGTAATCATGAGCGCGATGGAACGTTGCGTCACCGGCAAACGCCGCATCCCCGCCCTGCTTCCGGTCGGCGTACAGGTTGCGCACAAAACCGGTTCGCTGAATAACACCTCGAGCGATATCGGCATCATCAGCGGGCCGGATGGCCGCACGTATGCGGTTGCGATCTATGTGACCGGCCAGGGCACGCGCTTGGCCCGGGAAGAACGCATCGCGCAAATCGCCCGGGCGATCTACGATGGCTATTCCACCAATCCCGCGAACGACAGCAAAAGCTGGGTCAACGCGCGCTATTGATTGGAGCGAAAGGAAGGAGAGGCGGCACAAGGCCGCCTCCTCACCTTTCCATCATCCCGTATAACCGCGGGATAAACCGCAAGAGCAGCCTTCCTGGAGGGTGTCTCAGGCTAAAAGCGTAAAATAGCGACTGTTCGCGTCGCTTCGGCGGTGCGGCGCGCCTTGGCGCACAGGCAAGAATGTCCCCACAAATCCATGCGGCCGGCGCGAAGATCCGGGGATGCAATCCGATACAACCGGCCTGCACCGGTGCCACAGCCACTCATCATCGCCCGCCTGTGGCGCGCGCATACAAAAAGGGCGCGACCCTGAGGTCACGCCCTTTCCGTTTTCCGAATGGATCAGAAGATCACTCGGCTGCCTTCTTGGCAGCAGCAGCAGCGTCGGTTGCCGCACCAGCAGCAGCCTTGGCCGAGTCAGCAGCAGCACCAGCAGCAGCAGCAGCGTCAGCAGCCGGAGCAGCAGCTGCATCAGCAGCAGCGTCGGTTGCAGTTGCAGCAGCGTCGGTTGCGGTTGCAGCAGCGTCAGCAGCCGTGTCAGCAGCAGCTTCTGCATCAGCCAGAGCCGAGTCAGCGGTTTCGGTTGCAGCTTCTTCGGTCTTTTCCGAGCAAGCCGCGAGGGTCAGTGCACCAGCAGCAGCAGCGGCAGCGAGAACGATCTTGCGCATGTTATAGCAATCCTTGAACAGCGAGTGGAATACGTGAGGCATTATTCGTACCGCACGTAAAGCCTACCCCGAGGGGCAGACTTCGGGCGCACAAATAATAGCCAATCAAACACTATGCAAGCGTGTTCGCGGCAAGCGCATTTTTCATTTCGGTATTCCGCGCCTAGGCTGCCTCCGGCGATGCAGCAAAAATGAGACATTTTCATGACGCTGCAATCGCCCCGGAATGTCCGGGCCAAAACCGGCTGACCCGACGGCAAGGCGCTGCTACGAAGCCTCCATGGCCGAAAAACAGCATCTCTATCTCGTCGACGGATCCTCCTATATTTTCCGTGCGTATCATCGCCTTCCGCCGCTCACCAACCCGGAAGGAACGCCTGTGGGTGCCGTGTACGGCTACACCACAATGCTGTGGAAACTGGCCAAAGACCTGCATCAAGCGGACGGTCCAACCCATCTCGCCGTGATTCTCGACAAGTCCGGCACATCGTTTCGCAACGAACTCTACGATGCATACAAGGCCAACCGTCCCCCCGCCCCGGAAGACCTTGTCCCCCAGTTTCCGTTGATTCGGGACGCAACACGCGCCTTCAGCCTTTCCTGCATCGAGGAAGAAGGACTGGAAGCCGATGACATGATCGCATCCTATGCCCGCGAAGCAGCCCGTCAGGGTTGGGATGTAACCATCGTTTCGTCCGATAAAGACCTCATGCAACTCGTCGGACCGAGTGCGGGCGGCGGCTACATCGACATGCTTGATACGATGAAAAACCAGCGAATCGACGTGGCGGAGGTTGTGGAAAAGTTCGGTGTTCAGCCGGAACTGGTGGGCGACGTGCTCGCACTTATGGGCGATTCGGTCGACAATGTGCCGGGAATCCGGGGCGTTGGCCCCAAGACGGCAACCAAACTCATTCAAGATTATGGCGATCTCGAAAGCGCGCTGGCGGCGGCCGAGACCATGAAACCCTCGAAAATGCGCGAACGACTGCTTGATGAAGCGGATATGGCGCGACTCAGTCGTTTGCTTGTCGAACTGAAGCAGGATTGCGCCCTGCCCCTGCCGCTCGAAAGCTTCCGCCTCACCGAAATCCCACCCGCACCACTCGCCGATTTTCTGAGGACACACGGCTTTTCCAGTCTTTTGCGCCGAATCGACGCCACGGAAGGCACTTCTCCGCCAGCACCTGCAGCCACGGGTGGTGTTGATTCGGCGCCAACCCGCGCAGCTTCCGCAGGCGACAGGCAGGAAGCGCCTGTCATGCCCCCGGTCGATCGGTCACTCTACACCTGCATACAATCCTTGCCGGAACTGGATGCATTCCTCGCCCGCGCCTTTGCGACACGATCCGTGGCCGTAGACACGGAAACCAGCGCGCTCGACGCCATGCAGGCAGATCTGACCGGTGTCAGCCTTGCCCTTGGCCCCAACGACGCGTGCTATATCCCGCTCGGCCATGGCGGCACCGACATGTTTGCGGAGAAGCCGCAGCAAATCCCGCTCGACGTTGCACTCGCGCGGCTGAAACCCCTGCTGGAAAGCGATACGGTCCTGAAAATCGGCCAGAACATAAAGTACGACCTCAATGTTCTGGCCCGTTATGGCATCACCGTCTTCCCGGTGGATGACACTATGGCGATGAGCTTCGCTCTCAATGCCGGGCGTTCCGAAGAGGGCATCGGCGGCGGGCATGGCATGGACGAGCAGGCCGAACGCCACCTTGGCCATACAACAATCAAGTTCAAGGACGTTTGCGGTACCGGGAGAAGCGCCATCTCCTTCGCTGAAGTCCCCCTCGACCGCGCGACGGAATATGCTGCGGAAGACGCCGACGTTACCTGGCGCCTGCATAGCATCCTTGGCAACCAGCTTCACGATGAAGGCGGAACCCGTATCTATGAACGGGTCGACCGCCCTCTGATCCCGGTTCTGGCGCAGATGGAACGACATGGAATCAAGGTCGATCGCGAACAACTTGCGCGGCTTTCCAGCGAATTTGCAGAGCGTATTGGCGGGCTGGAAAAGGAAATCCACGCATTGGCCGGCAGCGAGTTCACAATCGGCAGCCCGAAGCAGCTTGGCGACGTGCTGTTCGACAGACTCGGTTACAAGGGCGGACGCAAGGGCAAGAGCGGACAATATTCGACCGATCAGTCCGTTCTGGAAAAGCTGGCGGGCCAGGGCGCCGAAATTGCGACAAAAGTGCTCGACTGGCGTCAGTTGGCCAAGCTCAAGTCGACCTATACCGATGCCCTGCAGGCAGCGATCAATCCCGCAACCGGGCGCGTGCATACGAGTTACAGTCTGGTCGGGGCCCAAACCGGGCGCTTGTCGTCAACCGATCCCAATCTTCAGAATATCCCCGCACGAACGGAGATCGGGCGCCGCATTCGCGAAGCCTTCGTTGCCGAACCGGGCAATGTTCTGCTGGCTGCCGACTACAGCCAGATCGAACTGCGCCTTGCCGCGCACATGGCCGATGTCCCTTCGCTGAAGGACGCCTTCGCCAAGGGCGAGGATATTCACGCCCGCACAGCCGAAGAAATGTTCGGCATGGTCGATCGGGATACCCGTGCACGGGCCAAAACGATCAATTTCGCCATTCTTTACGGCATTTCGCGCTGGGGCCTGGCCAGCCGGCTCGGCGTGGAGGCGGATGAGGCGCAGGCGATGATCGACCGCTATTTCGAACGTTTCCCGGGCATTCAGCGCTATATCGTCGCCACGCTCGAACAGGTGCGCGAATGCGGGTACTCGGAAACGCTGTTCGGCCGAAAGACCTGGTTCCCCCGGATCAATGCAAAAAATCAGGCAGAACGGCAGGGCAGCGAACGCGCGGCAATCAATGCCCCGATTCAGGGCACCTGCGCCGATATCATCAAGCGTGCCATGGCCCGCATGATGCCTGAACTCCGTGCCGCAGGACTTGGCCACATACGCATGTTGCTGCAGGTTCACGACGAACTCGTCTTCGAACTGCCCGAAAACGATGTGGATGCGGCACGCCCCGTGATCGCGCGCGTGATGAACGATGCAGCGGGGCCAGCCATCAGGCTGGACGTGCCGCTCGGAGTGGAAATCGGAACTGGAAAGAACTGGGATGCCGCGCACTGATACAACCCGATCAGAGCCCGCGCGATGGCAGGGAGCGAACTGGATCGCGCGGCTGTCCAATCTGGGCCTGTTCCTCTGTGTGGCGGCATCGCTGGTCGCGGCCGTCCTTGTCATCATCTCCACGATCGATGCGGAACGAGACCAGCGCGCACAGGCCCAGAAAACCAACGAAATTCTGAAAGAATTGCGTAATGTGGGGCATGCGGCCCTGAATGCCGAAACTGCGGAACGCGGCTATTTCATCACGCTCGATAAGCGTTACCTCGCGCCCTACCGGGTTGGCAGCGAACAATATGGCCCTTCGCTCAACCGGTTGAGAGCCTTAATCGGTGAAAGTGCGACGGCCCGGCAACGCGAATTGCTGATCGATATCGAACAGTTGTCCGCCGCCAAGTTTGACGAGATTTCCGACACCGTCGGCCTGATCGAACGGGGCGAACTGATCGAGGCCCGAACCCGTTTTCTCAGCGACGAAGGGCAGGAAGTTATGAATCGCCTGCGCCGTTCACTGGCAGAAATGGAACGCATCGAACAGGATGTGCTTGATGGGGCCATGGCCCGGTCGGCCAAGGCGGAATCCCGCGTCCTGCCCCTACTGGGCCTGTTGCTCCTGATGCTGATCGGCGCATCGGCACTGGGGTTGAAGCAAGCGGCGCAGGCAGCCCGCGCCAAATCTGCCGAAGCCCACGCGGCAGACCTGTCCGAAGCCCGCGATCGGGCGGACCTGCTGGCACGTGAGTTGAATCACAGGGTCAAGAACTTGTTTGCGGTCATTCTGGCGATTGTCCGGCTCAGTTCCCGCCACGCACCGGAGGCGAGCGAGGTCACAGACAGCATAGCCCATCGCATTCAGGCTCTGCTGATCGCCCACGACGTGACCCAGGGTTCGACACGCCATTCCATCGCCGATCTCGAAACCCTGATCGAAACCACGCTTGCACCGCATCGCGCAGACCATCTGGGGTGCACTATCGAAGGCCCAACCGTGGATATTCCGTCAGCAAAGGTGCAGCCGCTAGGGCTGGTGCTGCATGAACTGGCGACCAATGCCGTCAAATATGGCGCATGGAGCCAAAACGGATCGCTGACGATCAGTTGGGCACTTCAAGGTCCTGAACCCACGCTTGAACTCCAATGGCGTGAATATAGTCCGCAGGGATGCGAACCCGGCACGCGCCGCGGGTTTGGCACGATGTTGATGGATAGTTCGGCAAGGCAGTTGCAGGGCGAAATCGCACGCGATTTCACGCCCGATGGCTGCCACGTTCGAATCACATTCCCGCTGGCTTCAGAAATCTGATCACCGGCGCCTGTCGGTAAAACTCCGATCGGCGGTTGCCGACCCCTTGCGTGCAAGGGATGGCAACCGCCGAGACCTTATCAGTCGTGTTTCTTTTCGCGGGTGGGTTCAATCATCCCTTCGTGGATGAAGCCGATCGGGTGCACCTGCGCGGCGCGCTTTTTCAATTCGCCTTTCATCTTCGCGTATTCGGCTTCCATCTCGACTGTCACCGTGGCGCGCGAATCCTGCAACGCCTTGTCGAAATCAGCGCCGGTTACCAGATCCGCTCCTTCGCCGGCCCGACGCAACGCGACAAGCCCGGCCCGACGCACCACATCTTCCAGATCGGCGCCGGTGAACCGTTCGGTTTCCGCCGCGATCTTCGCCAGATTGACGTCTTCCGCCATGGGCATGTCACGGGTGTGAATCCGCAGGATGTGTTCACGCCCGGGTTCATCGGGCGTGCCGACATAGACCAGTTCGTCAAACCGACCCGGCCGCAGCAGCGCCGGATCGACCAGTGTCGGCCGGTTGGTCGCACCGATCACCACCACTGATTGCAGGTCTTCCAGACCATCCATCTCGGCGAGAATGGTGTTTACCACGCGCGCGGTCACCTGCGGTTCGGCATCGCCCGATCCGCGCGCGGGCACCAGACTGTCGATTTCATCGATAAAGACCACGCAGGGCGCCACTTGCCGCGCGCGGGCAAACAGGCGACTGATCTGCTGCTCACTCTCCCCATACCATTTGCTGAGCAGGTCGGAGCTCTTGATCGAGATGAAATTCGCTTCCGCTTCCTTGGCGACGGCTTTGGCCAACAGCGTCTTGCCGGTACCCGGAGGACCATAGAGCAAAAACCCCTTGGCCGGACGAATACCGAGCCTGCGGAATGCCTGGGGATTGCGCAGGGGCAATTCCACCCCTTCTTTCAGTTTCTCCTGCGCGTCAGCCAATCCGCCGATATCGGACCAGCCAACATTGGGCAGTTCAACCATGACTTCGCGCATGGCGCTCGGCTGGACGCGCTTCAGCGCCGCGACAAAATCGGACCGTTCAACCCGCAGTTCATCCAGCACTTCGGGCGGAATCGTTCGTTCATCCAGATCAAGCTGCGGCATGATGCGACGCACGGTCTCAATCGCGGCCTCGCGCGTCAAAGCGGCGATATCCGCACCGACGAAACCGTGGGTCGTGCGCGCCAGCTCCTGCAGATCGACCCCCTCGCCCAGCGGCATGCCGCGGGTGTGAATGGCCAGAATCTCACGCCTGCCGGATTCATCTGGCACACCGATCACGATTTCGCGATCGAACCGACCGGGGCGACGCAAAGCCTCGTCAATCGCATCAGGCCGATTGGTTGCCGCGATGACCACCAGATTGGAACGGGCATCGAGCCCGTCCATCAGGGTCAGCAATTGTGCAACGAGGCGTTTCTCCGCTTCGCCCGGCACCTGGCTGCGCTTCGGCGCGATGGAATCGATCTCGTCGATAAAGACGATGGACGGCGCAGCCCTTGCCGCTTCCTCAAACACTTCACGCAGGCGTTTTTCGCTTTCACCATAGGCTGACCCCATGATTTCGGGACCATTGATGATGAAAAACTCGGCATCGCTTTCATTGGCGACAGCCTGTGCCAGCCGCGTCTTGCCCGTACCCGGCGGGCCATGCAGCAGGACGCCCTTCGGCGGATCGACACCCAGTCGGGTGAACAGTTCAGGATAACGCAACGGCAGCTCGACCATTTCGCGCAGCTGGCGAATGGTATCGGCCATACCGCCGACATCGTCATAGTTGACCGTGCCGCGCCCATCGCGCGGTTCCTCAAACTCGGCGCGCAATTCGACTTCGGTGTTCTCGTCAATATGCACGATGCCCTTGGGGGCTGTTGAGACCACTTGCAGGCGGATCTGGGTCAGCGCATAGGCGGGCGCGTTGAACATGCGGCGCACTTCGGGCGGCATATCGGTCACCGGCTGCTGTCCGGCGGTTGCCACCAGATCGCCTGCCACCAGTGGCTTGCCAAAGAAATTGCGTTTCAGGGCCTGAGTCGGCCCCTGCAAACGCATCTCGCGTTGTGCAGGAGCAAAAACCACGCGCGTTGCCGGGCGCGATTCCGCCCTGCGCAATGTAACATGCTCTCCCGAGCCGATCCCCGCGTTGCCGCGCTGCAAACCGTCAAGCCGGACAACATCGAGCTCCTGATCTTCCTGATAGGCAGGAACGGCAATGGCCGCAGTTATGCGTTTGCCGCCTATTTCCACCACATCGCCTTCGGTAATACCAAGCGACGCAAAGGCGGATTTCGGCATGCGGGCAATACCATGCCCACTTTCTTCCTGCCTGGCGGCAGCAACCTGCAACCTGATCGAATTGTCCCGAGTTGCCGCTTCCGCGTCTGCCATGGCGCTCTCCTGAATCCTTGCGTGAGGCAAAGCTAGGTACGGGCGCGACGGATTGCAAACGGCGTCACGCGTTTTTCGTGCAACGCCGCAAATGCGCCATTCCGACGGACATGGAAGGCAGATAAAAAAAGGCCCGATCGAAAACGACCGGGCCGTAGAAGTTTTGGGAGAGGATGCCTGAAAGGCAGGATCTGTATGACCCTGAGCCACTTTTTCCGCAAGTGCGAAAAATTCATCGTGTGTTGCGTTTTTTGCATCATATACATTACACATTGATAATATTTGATTTTATATGAATCTTACCCCCGCGGAATAGAGCGTAATTTACACCTCTGTAGATTTTGGCGCCCTCTATTTGGTGCAATGCACAATAATTGACGAGATGCTGTCCGTGAGTCGAGGTTACCCGGCGACGGGATGAAACCGGGTCGACAACGCCTTATGTGCAGTGCAACATCGGGGCTTCCATGGGAAGGGAATCGATGAACAAGCTTTACCCAAATGCAACAGCCGCGCTCGACGGAATATTGCGTGACGGCCTGCTGATCGCCTCGGGCGGCTTCGGCCTCTGCGGCATTCCGGAGCGCCTGCTCGACGCGGTGCGCGATAGCGGCGTCAAGGACCTCACTTTTGCCTCCAACAATGCCGGAATCGATAACGAAGGCATCGGTAAACTGCTCCGCACCCGGCAGGTAAAAAAGATGATCGCCTCCTATGTCGGCGAAAACAAGGAGTTCGAACGTCAGTTTCTCTCGGGCGAACTGGAAGTCGAATTTTCGCCACAAGGCACCCTTGCAGAACGCATGCGCGCAGGTGGCGCGGGCATTCCGGGCTTCTATACAAAAACAGGTGTCGGCACCGCTGTGGCTGAAGGTAAGGAAGTCAAAACCTTCAATGGCGAGGATTACATTCTCGAACAGGGCATTTTCGCCGATCTCAGCCTGGTGAAAGCATGGAAGGCGGACGAAACGGGCAATCTCGTTTTCCGCAAGACCGCGCGCAACTTCAACCTGCCGGCTGCAACATGCGGCAAGATTTGCGTGGTGGAAGTAGAAGAAATCGTACCCAAGGGCAGCCTCGACCCCGACTGCATTCATCTGCCCGGGGTTTATGTGCAGCGCATTGTCGTTGGCGCTCCCTATGACAAAAAGATCGAATTCCTGACCACCCGCAAGAGGGAAACCGCCTGATGAGCTGGACTCGTGATGAAATGGCCGCTCGGGCGGCGCAGGAACTACAGGACGGATACTACGTCAATCTCGGCATTGGCATCCCGACACTGGTGGCAAATCATGTTCCAACGGGCATAGAGGTCACGCTGCAATCCGAAAATGGCATGCTGGGCATCGGCCCCTTCCCTTATGAAGGCGAAGAAGATGCCGATCTGATCAATGCAGGCAAACAGACGATTAGCGAATTGGCCCACAGCGCCTATTTCGACAGCGCACAAAGCTTTGCCATGATCCGGGGCGGCCATATCGACCTGACCGTGCTGGGTGCGATGGAAGTGTCCGAAAAGGGCGATATCGCCAACTGGATGATTCCAGGCAAGATGATCAAGGGCATGGGCGGCGCGATGGATCTGGTCGCCGGCGTGAAGAAAATCATCGTGGTGATGGAACACACCTCCAAGGATGGTGTGCCCAAATTCATCCCCGAATGCACTTTGCCGCTGACAGGTCGTAATGTGATCGACATGATCGTGAGCGACCTTTGCGTCTTCCAGCGCCCCGATCATGCCAGCCCTTTCCGCCTGATCGAGCTTGCGCCCGGGGTGACGAAAGAGGAAGTACGTGCGAAGACCACCGCCCACTATGTTGAATAGGGCACGCAGAAGAAACTAGGGAGAATACCATGTCTGATCTTGCCGCCATTCCGCTGACCCGCCTCGATGGCAGTGCGGACAGTCTGGCCAACCATTCCGGCAATGTCCTGCTGGTGGTGAATGTCGCATCGCAATGCGGCCTTACCCCCCAGTACGAAGGGCTCGAGAAACTGTACGGCCAGTACAAGGATCAGGGTTTTGAAGTGCTTGGCTTCCCTGCCAATGACTTTGGCGCCCAGGAACCGGGCTCGAACGCCGAAATCGCGCAGTTCTGCTCGGCCAATTACGGGGTGACCTTCCCGATGTTCAGCAAAGCGGACGTCACGGGCGCGAACCAGCAGCCGCTCTATGCGGAACTGACCCGGGCACAACCCGCGAAGCAGGGCGATGCCGAAAGCTTCCGCGAACGTCTGCGCGGTTTCGGCATGACTCCGACGGAAGACCCGGATGTGCTGTGGAACTTCGAAAAGTTCCTGATTGGCAAGGATGGCGCCGTGATTGCGCGCTACGCGCCGACTACCGCACCCGATGATACGCAATTGACCGCCGCCATCGAAAGCGCGCTGGCACAGTAATTTTGATAACACACGCGATCCGCGGCGGCTGCATGGTCGTCGCGGATCGTCGTATTTCGGGCCGTAATCATAGCCGGATCTTCACTACTATTACTGCTGAAAGATCAGCACACGCCGTTCAGCGGACGTTGAGCCCCAGTTCACCCAGCAATTGCCCCGCCTGCTCCCGCGAGATTGTCGCCCCGCGAAACAGGCTCGCATCATCCAGCCGGAACCCACCCAGATCGGCGCCACGCAGATCGGCGCCTGTGAAACGCGATCCGCTGACATTGGCATCGCGCAGGCTGCAATCCTCGAACGCTGCGGCCCGAAAATCGCATTTGCGCAGGTCCGCTTGCGCAAAATCGACCTTCTTCAGCACCTGCTTGTGAAACGAATGGCCCTGCAGCTTTGCCGCAACCAGTAACGTTTCCTCAAACCGGACGCCAAATGCGCTGGCATCGGTCAGATCCGCCCCGGTCAACTTGCAGTGCACGAACATGGCCCCCGCCAACCGCGCGCCGCGCAGGACGGAATTGTTGAAATCGCTGGCCGTAAAGCGCGCATCACCCAGAAATGCCCCGGTGAAATTGGTAAAACCGCCACGGCACGACTGCCAGACCGTTTCCTCAAGTTTCGCTGCAGACAGATTCGCATTGCGCAACCGGCATCGCTCAAAATGCCAGCCGGACAGATCCAGCCCCGAAAGATCAGCCTCTTGCAAATCGCAATCGACAAGATGCACAGGCTCTGGCGAGGCCAGAAAATGTTCCGCATCGCGGCGCGCAATGGTTTCCTCATGAACGGTGCGCATCGAAAACAGGTCGTTCATGTCCGCATCCCCGATTCACGATTGGAATGGCGGACGGATAGAGATTTCGAAAACATACCCTGACCTACCCCGCACCACGATGTGTGTCACCTGCACGTTCGAGGGGCATCGCCATCATGCAAATGCAAACCTGACGGGCCTGCCGCCCCGACACCACCTAGGGCGCGATGTGAACCTTCGTTTCGTTATGGTTCCCCTGCAGAGCCTTGAAGCGCTCTGGCACTGCCTCAAGTGGAATAACCGAACTGATCATTATTGCGGGATCAACTTCACCATTTCGCACTGCGTCCGCCGTGGTGCGAAAATCATCCATGGAATAGCCAACCGGAAAATAGAGGGAAACGCCCTTCATCCCCGCCATGACCGGAACAACGGTCTCTGGCCGGGCGCCGAGCCCAAGGGACACCACGCGGCCATAGAGACCAGCGTGACGGACGGCTCGGTCCAACATGCCCGGCGCGCCAACGCATTCGACAACGATATCCGCGCTTCCTCCAAGCTGCTGCTGCACATGGGCCTGCTCATCGTCACCATAGCTAACGAAGGCATCGGCCCCCATAGCGGCTGCCATATCGGCGCGGCGTGCCGTGCGTGACATAACCACCACTTTTTCAGCCCCCATACGCCGTGCCCAATAGATCGCAGCCAGAGCAATAGAGCCGGCCCCGAGAATCAGGACGCGCTCGCCACGAGCAAGATTACCGACTTTGAGGCCATAGAGGCTGACTGTGAGCGGTTCGATCAGCGCCGCATGTTCCGGATTGAGGTCGGGAGGTATGCGGATCGCGGCAACGGCCGGAACCCGAATATATTCGGCATATCCGCCGCTTACCCACTCTGCTGCGGGGCACAGAATGGGGTTGCCGCGTTCGCATGCCGCGCATGTGCCGCAGCCCACAGCGGGATAAACCGCGATGCGCTCGCCAATCGAGAATCCGGATACGGCATCACCGATAGCCGCGATGGTTCCGGCAATTTCATGCCCTGGTATGGTTCCCGCATCGTTCTGCACGCCATCGAAATCATGGGCATGCAGATCACTGCCACATATTCCGCAGCGCTCGATCCGGACAAGCAGGTCGGTCGCGCCACATTCCGGTATGGGACGCTGTTCAATGACGAGCGGGGCCCCTGCACCGTATGAAACTGCTGCGCGCATCATGCCCATTCCCATTCTCCCGTCAGCATTATGCTTCGGTCCTTTGCACAAGGCGCCACCCAAGCAAACTCTTCATTTGCCGCCGTAAACAGCGTTCCCTGATTGCTATCGCGCCCGGTTCGCTATCCGGTCGCACAGGCCCACCAGACCTTCCCCGCGCGCAACACCACGTCGCATGAGCCACCCAAACCCATGTCGAACCGATGGCTCCAGATACAGATATGCAACGTAAACGTGCTGCGAAGCCCCCCTGCCGGGGCATGCCTGGGATATCATGTGGAAGGTTTGGTAGCGGAGGAGGGACTCGAACCCCCGACACGCGGATTATGATTCCGCTGCTCTAACCGGCTGAGCTACTCCGCCCCAATAGAGGCTGGGGACGCACCGAACGTCCCGGCAGGCCGCGCTCTTAGGGCGGTGCCTGCCGTCGGTCAACCACCCTTTGCGCCCCTGAAACGCCATTCTTGCATAAAGTCCCACAACCCGTCACGCCACGCGTGTAAGGCTAGGCCGGAAAAGGCGAATTTTCGGGGCTTCAGAGTCTTTTCCAGCATGGCCTGAAGTGCCTTCGCAGCGTCTACGGACACCTTGTTTTGCACAGTGATGTGCAAGACCAACGGATGCGAATCCTGGCTGGAAAGCATTCCATGGAACAGTTCGGCGAGATCACGCCGAATCGTCGTCATGGCAGGGCTGACAACTTTCAGCGCGGTCCCCCCGCCCAACGGCATTACGCCCATGATTTGCGCAGATGGCGGCGCATGGCTGGAAGCGGCGCGGGCCAAGGCTGCGCGAATCTCCTGCCCGCCCGATGGCGGCAACCCATGAAATAGCGTGACATGGGCCGCGATGCGATTGCGTTCGGGCGGGAAATGGGCACGGCGCAGGCCGTCCGCCCAGGAAAAAATGTCAGGCGGCATTTGCGCCGTAACCAGCAGGGGCGCGTGCCGCGCACCCGCCCCGACCATCGCTACATCTCCCCGCGTGCGCGGCGCAGCGCGAACCATTTCTGGACATTGGCATTATGCTGATCGAGCGTATCGGCAAACGCATGCCCGCCCGTGCCATCGGCAACCATGTAAAGCGCTGATGTCTTTGCAGGATTGAGCACGGCAGCGATCGATTCCCGCCCCGGATTGGTGATCGGCCCCTTGGGCAGCCCGGTCATGGTGTACGTATTGTAATCGTTGACCGCCTGAATTTCCGATTGCCGGATACGGCGGCCAAGCGGTTTGCCCTTCGTGATCGGATAAATGATCGTGGGATCGGCCTGCAACATCATGCCCTGCTTCACACGGTTGGAATAGAGCCCTGCCACCATCCGCCGTTCCGCCGGTTTGCCTGTTTCCTTTTCGACAATGGCCGCCAGGGTGAGCGCTTCGCGCGGTGTCTTCACCGCGATATTGGGGCCACGTTTGGCCCACAGTTCCGCAAGCGTGCGATCCATCGCAGTCTGCATGCGTTTAAGCACGGCGGCGCGTGATTCCCCGCGTTCAAAATCGTAGCTTTCCGGCAGCACCGAGCCTTCTGCCGGTACCGGGATTTCGCCGGTCAGCAAGGGTTCGGCCATCAACCTTTCGTGGACCATAATGGAAGGCATGCCTTCTGGAATGGTCACGAACCGACGGACAACTTCGCTGCCCTGCAGAATACCGAGAATACGCGCGGAACTTGCCCCGGCGGGGAGGAGAAACTCACCGGCCTTGATCGCATCGTTGCTGCCAAAAACCTTGGCGCGCAGCAGAAAGGCATCAGCCGACCGGATTGCCCCGGCCTTTTCCAGATCTTGCGCGACAACGGCCAGCGAGGAGCCGGAGCGCACGAGAAAAGAATGTTCCTTCTCGAGAGGCCCCTGCCCGTACCAGCCGTAGGCGAAAATACCGACAACGGCGAGCAGGGCCAGCCCCGCCGCCAGCAGGAGCCGCCTGCCGCGCCGGACCATATCAGTCGTCGACCTGTTTCATCACCAGGCTGGCATTGGTGCCACCGAAGCCGAAACTGTTGTTCAGCACGGCGCGAACCTTGCGCTTCTTTGCCGTGTGCGGAACAAGATCGACACCCACGCAGCTTTCGCTCGGGTTATCGAGATTGAGTGTCGGCGGCACGATCTGGTCGCGCAGGGCGAGAATGCAGAAAATCGATTCCACCGCACCGGCGCCGCCAAGGAGGTGCCCGATGGCCGATTTGGTCGAGCTCATCGACACATTTTCCATGGCATCCCCGAACAGGCGCCGCACAGCGCCCAGTTCCAGTTCATCGCCCAGCGGGGTCGATGTGCCGTGCGCATTGATATAATCGATGTCTGACGGAGTCATGCCAGCCTTGCGCAAGGCCATTTCCATCGAACGATAGGCACCCGATCCTTCCGGATGCGGCGCGGTCACGTGATGGGCATCGCCCGACAGGCCATAGCCGACGACTTCAGCGTAAATCTTCGCACCGCGTGCCTTGGCGTGTTCGTACTCTTCCAGCACGACGACACCCGCGCCTTCGCCCATAACGAAGCCATCACGGGCTTCATCGTAAGGCCGGCTGGCCTTTTCCGGCTGATCGTTGAACGCGGTGGAAAGCGCGCGAGCCTGTGCAAACCCGGCAATACCGATCGGGCAGATCGTGCTTTCCGCACCGCCCGCCAGCATGATATCCGCGTCGCCATCCTTGATCATGCGCGCGGCATCGCCAATCGAATGGGCACCCGTGGAACATGCGGTCACGACTGCGTGATTCGGGCCCATCAGCCCGTATTTGATCGAGACCTGGCCCGAGATGAGATTGATCAGGCGGCCATGCACGAAGTGCGGCGATACGCGACCCGGCCCCTTTTCGGCCAAAACCAGCGATTCTTTTTCAATGCCGGGAAGCCCGCCAATGCCCGAACCGATCGAACAGCCCGCGCGATAACGGGTTGCTTCGTCCATATCGGTAAGACCTGCGTCTTCAATGGCCTGTCCAGCGGCATCGATCCCATAGACGATGAACGGATCGACCTGGCGCTGCACCTTGGTGTCGACACGCTTGTCCGCATCAAAGCCGTAAGGATGGTCGGCCGGTTTCACTTCACAAGCGATACGGCATTTCTGGTCGGACGCATCGAACCGGGTAATCGGACCCGCTCCGCTCTTGCTGGCAAGAACGTTCGCCCAGGCGGTTTCGACATCAGCACCCAGCGGGGTGACAAGCCCGAGACCGGTAACGACCACACGACGCATAATCTACTCTCCGTAAAAACCAACAGGCCCAACCCTTCAGGGTCGAGCCTGTCGAAGTCCCGCCGACTGCCGCCAGGCGAGTGCGGCGGGAAACCGGGCTATCAGCCCTTGTTTTCGTCGATGTACTTGATCGCGTCGCCGACGGTGCCGATTTTTTCAGCCGCATCATCGGGGATTTCGACGCCGAATTCTTCTTCAAAAGCCATCACCAGTTCGACGATGTCGAGGCTGTCTGCGCCCAGATCGTCAATGAAGCTGGCATCGGGAGAAACCTTGTCGGCCTCCACGCCCAGGTGTTCGACGACAATCTTCTTCACGCGGTCGGCGGTATCGCTCATGTTTTCCCTCTTACTTTGGGAGCCAGAATTGGCATTTGCCCTAATGAGTAGCGCGTGCGCTGGCAAGGGAAATGGGGGCAAGCCCCACGCTGTTTCCACATTGCTGACGCAACACCTCCCCTTTCGGAAACCTCAGTCCTGCGGTTTGGGCGGTTCCACAATCCGCATATGCAATTCACGCAACTGCTTCGGTTCAGCCGGACTCGGCGCCCCCATCAGCAGGTCTTCGGCACGCTGATTCATCGGGAACAGCGTGATTTCGCGCAAGTTTACGGCACCGCACAGCAGCATGACAATGCGGTCCACACCGGCAGCCATGCCACCGTGCGGCGGGGCGCCATACTGGAATGCGCGATAAAGACCGCCGAAGCGATCTTCGACATCCTGCTTCGACAGGCCGACCAGCTCAAATGCCTTCACCATGGTTTCCGGCACGTGGTTACGGATCGAACCCGACGCGATTTCATAGCCGTTACAGACGAGATCGTACTGGAACGCATTGATCGTCAGCGGGTCCTGGTTCTGCAGCGCTTCGATGCCACCCTGCGGCATCGAGAACGGGTTGTGGCTGAATTCGACCTTCTTGTTTTCTTCATCCCATTCATAGAACGGGAAATCGACAATCCACGCCAGTTCGAACCGGTCCTTCGCGACGAGATCGAGCAGTTCGCCCACGCGAATACGCGCGGCGCCCGCAAGCTTGGCTGCGCCTTCTTCCTTGCCGGCAGCGAAGAACAGGCCATCATCAGGGCCAAGGCCGAGCGCGTTGTACAGCTCTTCCATCCGTTCCGCGCCGTGGTTCTTGGCGATCGGGCCACCAAATTCACCACCTTTGCGCGTGACATAGCCAAGGCCTGCATAGCCTTCGCCGCGCGCCCAGTCGTTCATGTCGTCGAAGAACTTGCGGCTCTTGTCCGCAGTGTTCGGCGCGGGCACCACACGCACCACCCCGCCGGACCCGACGATCTTTTCGAACAGGCCGAAACCGGACTGCGTGAAATGCTGCGTCACATCAGAAATGATCAGCGGGTTGCGCAAGTCGGGCTTGTCCGAACCATACTTCAGCATCGCATCGGCATGCGAAATGCGCGGGAAGCTGCCCGAAGGCGTGACATGCTGTCCGTTCGCAAAGGTTTCGAACACCCCCGCAATCACGGGTTCCATCGTTTCCCAGATTTCTTCCTGAGTCACGAAGCTCATTTCCAGATCGAGCTGGTAGAATTCGCCCGGCAGCCGATCAGCCCGCGGATCTTCATCGCGGAAACAGGGTGCGATCTGGAAATAACGATCGAACCCGGCAACCATCAGCAACTGTTTGTACTGTTGCGGAGCCTGCGGAAGCGCATAAAAACGCCCCGCATGAATACGACTGGGCACGAGGAAGTCGCGCGCGCCTTCGGGGCTGGATGCCGTCAGGATCGGAGTCGAATATTCGGTGAAGCCCGCCCCTTCCATGCGGCGACGCATGTCCGAGATGATCTTCGTACGCGTCACGATATTGGCGTGCAGCGTTTCGCGCCGCAGATCGAGGAAGCGGTACTTGAGACGGATATCCTCCGGATATTCCTGCTCCCCCGCCACAGGCATCGGCAGCTCTTCCGCCCGGCTCTGCACATCCACACCGCGGGCATAGACTTCGATCGCGCCGGTGGAGAGGTTGGGATTGACTGTCGCTTCGCTGCGCGCCTTCACCTCCCCCTCGATCGTTACGACGCTTTCCAGCCGCAGCCCATCAAGGACCGCCAAGGCCGGACTGTCTTCGTCCGCAACAATCTGGGTGATGCCGTAGTGATCGCGAAGATCGACAAACAGCACGCCACCATGGTCACGCTTGCGGTGTACCCAGCCGGAAAGGCGGACGGTCTGGCCCACTTCAGCCTTGGTCAAGGCGCCGCAGGTGTGGGAACGATAAGGATGCGACATCGAAACTCTTTCCAATTTGCCCGCAATCGGGCAGGGGGAAGGCGGCGCTAACAGGGTAACCCGACGATTTTGTCAACCCGCGCCGGGTGGCCAGGCCATCCTTGACCATAAACAGAAACGACAGAATGAAGATACACAAGCTCATTACGAAGACCGAAGAACTTGCCGATCTCTGCAGCCGCCTTGCCAAGGCGGAATTCGTAGCGGTCGACACGGAGTTCATGCGCGAGAACACGTATTGGCCGGAATTGTGCCTCGTGCAAATCGCCGACCAGAACGAAGCAGCGGCCATCGACCCCTTGGCGCAGGGCCTCGATATGACGCCCCTTCTCGACCTGCTGACCAACAATGAAGATGTTTTGAAGATCTTCCATGCTGGCGGTCAGGACGTTGAAATAATTTACAATCTTACGGGAAAAACGCCACACCCGATCTTCGATACGCAGATCGCGATGATGGCTATCAGCCAGTCAGAACAGATCGGCTACGCGAATCTCGTCGAAAGCTGGCTGGGCCTGACGATCGACAAGGGCGCGCGGTTTACCGACTGGTCCCGCCGCCCGCTGACCGATCGCCAGATCGAATATGCCATCGGCGATGTCACCCATCTGGCGAAGATTTTCCCGCGCATGCTGAAGCGGCTGATCAAGACCGGACGTGGCGAATGGCTCGACATCGAAATGGAATCGCTGGCCGATCCGGAAAATTATCGGAACGACCCATCGCGTGCATGGCGCAAGATTCGCGCGCCCAGCCGCAACCCGCAAGTGCTGGGGCGGCTCAAGGCCATCGCCGGCTGGCGAGAGCTTGAAGCGCAGGACAAGGATATCCCGCGCGGGCGAATCATGCGTGATGAGACTCTGGCCGACCTCGCCAGCAATCCCCCGGCGAAACAGGCGGAGTTGTCCAAGGTGCGCGGCCTGTCGCAGGCGTGGAGCGAAAACGAAATCGGCAAGCGCCTGATGCGCACGCTGCGCGATGCCGAACCCCTGCCCCATGACGAAATGCCCGCCAAGACACCGCGCGGCGCGCCTTTGGGCAAGGAAGGCGCGCTGGTGGCGGATCTTCTCAAGCTGCTGCTCAAGATCAGGGCTCGGGAAATTGACGTTGCCGCGCGCCTGCTGACCCGCAGCGATGAACTCGAGGCCCTGGCGGCGGGTGTCCGCAACCTGCCCGTCCTGAATGGATGGCGCTTTGAAATGTTCGGCAGGGATGCGCTGGAACTGGTCGAAGGGCGATTGGCATTTGCCGTAACCGACGGCAAGCTGCAGATGACCCACATTGATGATACGGCAGACAGTATGGCTGAAACCGAATGAACAGCTATCTGCCGACACTCAAGCAGTTGCAGTATCTTGTCGCACTGCATGAGCATGGCCATTTCGGTCGCGCGGCAGATAGCTGTTTCGTTTCCCAATCGACCCTGTCCGCCGGTCTTCGTGAACTCGAATCACTGCTGGGCGTGACATTGGTGGAACGCAGCCGCCGTGTGGTGCGCTTCACCCCACTGGGCAACGCCGTTGTCGAAAAGGCCCATCGCCTTCTGCGCGAGGCGGAAGAATTGTCCGAACTGGTGCAATCGGCTGGCCAGCCACTGGCCGGGGAATTGCGGATGAGCGTCATTCCAACAATCGCCCCGTTCCTCCTGCCGCGCATTCTGCCCCGGCTTCGCAAGGAAAAGCCCCAACTCAAGCTTTTCCTGCGCGAAGAAACCAGTGCGGATGCCATCGAATCGCTTCATCATGGCCGGGCGGATTGCGTCCTGCTGGCTCTGCCGTTTTCAACGGGTGATATCGAGAACGCGCACATTTGCGATGATGCGCTCTATGCCGCGTTTCCCAAGGACGACCCCCGCGACCCTCCGGCAGAAGTGCCGCCATCCATGATCGACGAAGGCCGCTTACTGCTGCTGGAAGACGGGCATTGCCTGAAAGAACACGCGCTGGCAGCCTGCAACCGCCCCGAACTGCGTGCCAGCGCCACGATGATTGGCACCAGCCTGCATACGCTGGTTCAGATGGTCGATAACGGCCTGGGCGTCACGATCGTCCCGAAAATGGCGCTGGATGCAGGGATTCTGAATGGCACCGATGTTGTCGCCCGGCCCCTGAAGTCCCGCTCCGCCAATCGCGAAATTGCCCTGATCTGGCGCAAGAATTCACCGCGTAGCGATGAGTTTCGGCTTCTGGCCGACGAATTGCGCGCCGGGTAAACCCCGTTCCCGAACCTGCAGCAAGGGGTGCTTGCGCCCCTGCCGGATCAGTCCATGTGTTTCAGGCCGATCCGCAAATAATCCCACCCTGTAATCAGGGTGAGAATCGCCGCGGCCCACAAAGTCGTCAGGCCAACAGTATGCGGGACATTCGCCACGACACCGAACAACGCGATATTCCAGTGCGGCAAGGCCCCGCCGAGAATCAACGCACCCAATGCGACAAGCTGGAACGTGGTTTTCCATTTGGCCAGCCTGCTGACGGGTACCGATACCTGTAACCCACCAAGAAATTCGCGCAGGCCCGATACGGCGATTTCCCGCACAAGAATGATCAGGCCGGCAATTACGTGCATATCGCCGACATAGGGCCCGCGCAGAATCCCCTGCGCTGTCAGCACGAGAATGACCGCCGCCACCATGATCTTGTCGGCGATCGGATCAAGAAAGATACCCAGCCGCGATACCGCACCGCTCGATCGGGCGAGCAGTCCGTCAAAATAATCCGTTATGCCCATCAGGCAGTAAAGCACAAACGCGAGCCCGTAACCCAGCGCCCAGCCCGGCCACCAAAGCAAGAAAGCCAGCAAAGGAACGGCGAAAATACGCGAAAGTGTCAAAATATTCGGTAGAGTGAGCATCGATCTGCGGTTCTCTAAACCCTGCTTTCGTGCAAAAGCCCCTCAAGCCTCTTGCCCATCCTGGTCATGGCGCTAGGCTTTCACACGAGCGATAGGTATCTGGCAAGCATTCATGACAACATCGACGCATCTCCTGCGCCGCCGGCGGTTCCTTCCGCTGTTTGTGACCCAGCTCCTCAATGCCTTCAATGACAACCTGTACAAGAACGCCATGGTGCTGTTCGTGGTGTACAGCGTATATAATTCGGAAGCGGAAGAAGCCCGGTTCAGCGCCATCGCTTCGGGTGTTTTCATCCTGCCGTTTTTCGTACTCTCCGCATTGGCCGGGCAGTTGGCCGACATGCGCGACAAGGCGCGAATCATCCGCATCATCAAGGCATGCGAAATTCCGATCATGGCTTGCGGCGGAACCGGTCTGGTCCTCGCCTGGCAAGGCACGATGATCGACACACTGGCGATTCCGCTCATGCTGCTGGCGCTGTTCGCCATGGGTGTCCACTCCACCTTCTTCGGCCCGATCAAATACGCCATCCTGCCGCAGCATCTGAAAAAGAACGAAGTGCTGGCCGGAACCGGGCTGGTCGAGGCCGGCACCTATATCGCGGTGCTTGCCGGTACGATCATGGCCGGCTGGATTGCGGTCGAATGGGCCGCCCTTGCAGTCTTTGTCATCGCAGTAATCGGCTACGTCACCAGCCGGTCTGTTCCCCCTGCCCCACCGATGATCGAACCGCAGCCGCTGGATCACCACGTCATTCGCGCGTCCATCGCGCTGGTGCGCAACACGATGCACGAACGCTGCGTGTTCTACGCAATTCTCGCCATCAGCTTCTTCTGGACGATCGGCGCGGTCCTGTTCATCCAGTTTCCGCCGCTGGCAAAGAATGTCCTGATGGCGAGCAAGGAAGTCGCCAGCCTGTTTCTCGTGATCTTTTCCGTCGGCGTTGCGATCGGCTCCATGTCGATCAATGCCTTGCTGAAAGGCAATGTATCGGCCCGCTATGCCCCGGCATCGATCATCGTCATGGCGGTGTTTGTGGTGGCGTTCCATTTCGTATGCAGCGCGTGGAGCGTGGAAACGGGCGGTGCCTTGCTGGGCATTCGGGAATTCGTGGTGGAGCCGCTGGCGGTTCCCCTTCTCCTGACATTGCTGGGGATTGCCATCGCCGGCGGGATGTTCGTGGTGCCGCTTTATGCGTTTCTCACTACGCGCGTGGCGCCGTCGCAAGCCGCCCGGACGATCGCAGCCAACAATATCGTGAATTCGGGAGCCATGGTCGGCGGTTCGCTGCTGGCCGTATCGCTCAGCGCAATCGGCATGCCGATAACGGATCAGTTGCTGCTCAGCGCGGCGATGTGCCTGATTTCGGCATGGCTGGGTTATCGCCTCTATCGCGCTGAAGGCGAAACGGCATGCCCGGATACGGCCGCCTGACCCAGGGTCAGCACCCCCGGCGGGCAGCCGATACCGGATGGCATGGCCAAATTGGCCAGCTTTATCGCATGAACAACCCGCCGTTGATGTCGAACGCAGCGCCGATGGCCGAAGTAGCCTGAGGCGAAGCGAGCATCGTCACCATTTCGGCAATATAGGCCGGATCACCCAGCGTTCCGGCCGGAATGGTCCCAACAACGGCTGCCAACTTTTCGGGGGGCAGCAGAGACCGGACCGAATCCAGATTAAGGGGTCCGGGCGAAATGGCGTTGACCGTGACGCCGGAAGCCGCCAGCTCGCGCGCGAAAACTTTTGTCAGGGTCAAAATGCCGCCCTTTGCCGCGGCATAGTGCGCACCTGTCGATGTGCCCCCGTTCTGACCCGCAAGAGAAGCGATGTTGACGATCCGGCCATAGCCGTGCTCGCGCATATGGGCGCCCACGACCTGACACCCGATGAAAGTGCCCTTGAGAGCCACACCGGTCACCAGATCGAATTCTTCAGGCGCAATATCGAACACCGGCGTCGTACGGGTAATGGCGGCGTTGTTTACCAGTACGCCAACCCCTCCCCACTCCGCCCTTGCACGATCGAGAGCGGCGGCAAATGCCGCCTTGTCCGTAACGTCGAGTTGATGCGGTATCACGCGATCGCCGGCATCGGCGGTGAACGCTTCAATCGCATCGCCCGCAATGTCCGCAGCGAGCACGCGATATCCCTTGGCCGCCAGGCACCGCACGATAACGCCGCCCAATCCACCGGCTGCACCGGTCACCATGGCGACATTGTGATGGCCCGGCACGCTCATGGCAGATACGTCATATTGGTGAGAGTATGGTCGGAATTGGCAAGCAGGACGATTTTGCCCGCAAGGCGCAGGGCGCCGTCTGCCTCACGCAGGGTATAAGTCACATCGCAAGGCACCATCCGGGTATGGCCGCGGGTGGTTTCTGCCAGATGCTGCGCACAGCGAACGCGCATGGCGCCGTCGGGTGCAGGATCGATTTGCCGAAACCGGGAAAGCGTGCGTACCGTGACCGAGGCAGCGACAGCCGAAGCCGATTCCCCGCTGGTCAGCCGGGCGACCCGCATTGTGCGCATATCCGCATCGTCGTACGCGTAGTTGAGAACATCCTCGAAGTTCTCAGTCTGACGCTGGACCGGCACGATGTACTTGCCATCGTCATCCCACAGTTCGAGCCAGGCCTGATAGTCCTTGCCGTCCAGAAGGTCGGCCTCGAGCCACAGGAACTCGGCAATCCGTTGAATATCCGCACTCATGCCGACATCATCCTCTTCCACATCTGGTACGCCGCGCGCATTCCGGTCTCCGCAGTCACGTCACCCGCATTGCTTTCGGTTTTGTCCTCGCCGCGATTGACCATGATCCATGAACTGCCCGGCCCATTGCTGCCCTGCTGAACCCGTTGCCAGGCTTCCGCATCATCGGGCGTGCCGAAGCCCATCGGCCCCTGAAAATGCTCGTGCAGCCGCAGACGGGCGCGATTGGCGATGTCCGGTCCGCCATCCATGCCGATCGCAATGTGGCGGATCTCGGTCTCATTGACCGAAAGGGGGCGCAGGATACGGAAAAATGCCATCGAACAGGCGGCATTGGGGAAAAGATTGAGATTGAACCCCGTGCCGCTAATCGCGCGGACGATGCGGCGCACGGACTGTTCATCATGGGTTTTGCGCAAATCCTCGGCGATCGTGGCAAACCGCTCGGGTATGGGGGCCTCGAGGTTTTCCTCCAGATCGACAAGCTCGGGAATCATGACCATGACCGAATGGCCATTGCCCAGATCCTCGACATAACCGCCCGCATCCATGAACGAAAAAAGCTCCTCGGTCGCGCCGTCCAGCGATGTCAGGAAGCTCTTGTGGACGATCGGAAAATGATATGCGTCGGTGGTGTTCTCCAGCTGGATTTTCCAGTTGCCGGGGAACGAGAACTTGTGTTCGCCCAGAACCTTCACCGGATATCCGCCGCCCTGTTTCATGAACAGGTCGATCCACGGCTTCGCACGGCCAAGGAAGGTGTCGAGCGGCTGCACGTCCGGATTGAACGTGGCGAAAATCATGCCGTTGTATTCCTCGGTCCGCAACTGGACGAGGCCATAGTCGGACTTGTCGAAATCCTTGTATCCCTTTGGCAATGGCAGGCCGCGCAACGCCCCGTCCGTGCCATAGGTCCATGCGTGATAAGGGCACACGAACCCGGGCGCATTGCCCCGGCGCTTGTCGCACACGGTGGCGCCACGATGACGACACCTGTTGACCATGGTCCGCACCGTCCCGTCCTTGTCACGGTTCACGATGACCGATTGCGGGCCGATATGGGTCGTGATGAAATCCAACGGTCGGGGAAGTTCGCTGGCATGGGCAACCCACACCCAGGTCTTGTAAAAGATGCGTTCGATCTCCTCGTCGAAAATCGCGGCATCCTGATAGAGCGAACTGTGAACCCGGTCGGGCTGCACCAGATCGGCATAGGGGGTGTCGTTCATCGTTAGGCTCCGGCTGTCTGGTCCGGCACCGGAATAACCTCACGATCATTCCAGTGGTCGATCCGGCGAGAAAAGATGTTTTCGGTTCGAAACAAAGCGATGCGCCACCGCTCGTTTTCGCGTTCGAAGCGCATGGTCAGGCAGGCGCTGCGCAGGTCCGCGGTGCCATCAGCGTAAGTGGAGGTCTGCAACATCATCCACTTGCCCACCCCCGTCTCCCCTTCGACGGCGATATCGTCGGCCGAAAAGAAATGGGCAGTCATCGCGAAATGCGGCGTGGGCATGCAATAGCTGCGGATCATTGCAACAATCTCCGAGCGTCCATCATAGCGGCCAAAGGCGCTCTCGTAGCGCCCCTTCCCTTCCCAGCAGGCATCCCGGGTGAACAGTTCACCCAGTTCGGTGAACGGCGTTTCCGGGCCAAGGCGATCACAAATCTGGAAATAGCGGGCGACAGTCCGCCGGATGGCGGCTTCGCTTTCCAGCCGATCGAGCCGGGCAAGGATGGCAGCGTCGCTCATTCCGGCATCACAAGTTCGCGACCCAGCCGGGCCTCGATCCGCATATATTTCCAGAGCCGGTATTCGCCGACTTCGCTGGTGCGGAACAGCCCGCAGATATCCACGGCGGTCTGCCGATCCGGCACGTCAGCCAAGATGTAGAATGTCCAGGGCCAGCCGTTGGGCGAGGTGCCGACCATTGTCTCGTCATCGTCCATCGTACCCAACACGTCCACGCCCGGCATTTCACGGATCGTCCGCAACAATTGGCCGGTGGCCTTGAGCACATCCGGAATCTTGTCCCCCGGCAGATCGAAAAAGTTCTGCAGGACAGCGCAACAGAACAATGCTCTGATTTTTTTGTTTTCAGTGGCCATGGTCATTCCATTCGATCGGTTTCAGGGATAGCCGGGAGCGGGTTTCCGGCCGAGCATGACCGCACCGCCCGATTGCCAGGTGGTTTCGTTCATGAAAGCATGTTGCGCGACGACGAGGGCATCCATCAGCAACCGGGAAAGCGGGTGCGTGTTGAAAATCCCCGTGGTGCCGCACAGCTCGAACGCACGGCGCGTCACATCTGCTCCCGTTTTGGCGATATGTGTGGACGCCAGCCGCAGACGGGCGACATCCTTGTCGGACACCTCATCCCCGGCGAGCATCCGCTCCCAGACCTTCTCCGTTTCCTCATAGAACCACGCGCGCGCGGAACTGAGCTTCGCTTCCATCTGGCCCAGCGCGATCTGCACATTGGGGCGATCCCCCAGCGCCGGCGCGCCCGTGATCGATTGTCTGCCTGCCAGATTCATGACTTCATCGATCGCCTCACGCGCGACGCCAGCGCCCACGATGGCCAGAACCTGCGCTGCCATTGCCATTGTCGGATAACGATAGGCCGGTGTGTCGATCGAGGGCGGAGCGCCGCGAATGAGAATGTGAGATTCCGGCACAAACACATCATCCACCACGAGATCGTGGCTGCCGGTCGCGAACATGCCGATCGTGTCCCAGTTTTCCTCAATACGGACTTTGTCGCGCGGCATCACCGCCATCCGCGGCAATCCGCCCTGTTCGCCATCCAGTTTGATGCCGACACCGATGAGGGAGGCTCCGAGCGAACCCGAACCGAACCCCCAACGCCCCTTGACGCGGTAGCCGCCGCTTTCGCGCGTCGCGGTCTGGGGCGGAAAAACAGCCCCTGCGAACACCACATCGGGGCTGTCGCTGTAGAGTTCAGCCAGTGTTTCGGCTGGCAGGGAAGACAGATATTTGGTCGCGAAGCCGAAGCTCGCCACCCAGCCCGCCGAACCGTCGGCGGTGGAAATCTGTTCGATTACGCGCAGGAATTCCATCGGGGTCGTCCCTGCGCCGCCCAGTTGTTCGGGAACGAAGGCGCGGTAGAGGCCGAGTGCCTGAAACTGTTTGACGATGTCCTGAGGGATATGTCCCAGCGCATGCAATTCGGCGCGGCGCGCCCGAATAGTGTCGAGCAGCGCAGGCAAACTCGCCGTCATGCCTGCCGCCTTATCGTCAGCCGCCAATGTCGTGGCAGTCATCACGCAATCTCCTTCGAATTTTCAATCTTTGCCTCGACCTGGCGTGCGAACGCGCACAGCGGACCATCACGCCCCATCGGGCCCACAATCTGTATCCCGACCGGCAACCCTTCTTCGGTCAGGGTCGGCAGCGTGATTGCCGGATGGCCGCTGACGTTGAACGGGCGTACGAGGCGGGTAAGGCGCAACTGTTGCAACGGGTCATCCGCCTGCGTGCACAAGGGCGGCACACTGTCGATGGTCGGCAGAACCAGAAAATCGTACCGCGTAAACAGGTCGTCGACTTCGGCCGTGAACGCGCGCTTGATCTCTCTGGCTTGGGCCAGAGATGCGGGATCGATCTGCGCGGCCCGCCGCAAACGATTGGCGACATCCGCCCCGATCCCGTCAAATTCCGGCGCCAGCCAAAAGAACTCCGACCACATTTCTGCCGCGATAATGGTCAGCCCGGCGTCGAAGGCCTGATCGAACAGGGCGAGAGAAACGGGGTGTGGTTCGATCTCCAGTCGCCCGATCGCAGCATCAAAAGCCTGCTTTACCGGTGCATCGGCTTGGCATGCGAGCATCCCCACACGCGGCCGATCAATCGGATGATCCGCATCGAACCCATCGACCATCGCAGCCATCGCCTGCACGATGCCAGACACATTGCGTGCCATCGGCCCGACACAATCGAGTGTCGAATTGGCCGGGCTCACCCCATCGTGATCGATCAGACCAAAGCCGGGTTTCAGCCCGACAATGCCGCAACAGGCAGCGGGCAACCGGATCGACCCGCCGGTGTCGGTCCCTATGCCGATGTCCACCAGGCCGCTCGCCACCGCAGCCGCACAGCCGCTGGACGACCCCCCGACGATCCGTTGCGGCCAGCGCGGGTTCAACGGCGTACCGGACCAGTCATTGCGTCCGGTGACCCCGTAGGCCAGCTCATGCATGGCGGCGCGGCCGGTTATCGCTATACCCGCGCGGACAAGCCGATCCACGACCACCGCATTCGCTTGCGCGGGCGGAACCCGGGCAAAGCGCGCACTCCCCATGGAGGTGGGCAGTCCTGCAATGGCGAAATTGTCCTTGACCACCGCGCGGGTCGAACCGCTGCCCAGCATGAGGGGGCGGACGATGGCAGCGGAATCGCTCCGGTTCATTCAACCCCCTCCTGCTTCCGCGGAATCGCGAATTGATCTCGACAAATTAATACGCATATTACGTGAATAGTCAAATACTAACGCCTGCAAAGAAGCAGTCTTCCGGCTTGCTGCAATGCGCAGACATCCCTCTCGGATGCAGCCGTCGAGACATAAGAATGCGTCCTGTTCGGAACCGGCAATCCGACCACAGGCGGCTGTCTCTGCGGTCGGCCAGCGCGCAAGCATGGCCGACCGCAAAGTGGTTACATCAACGATGATCCCCGATCTTGTAGGTCAGCGATGCGCCGAAAGTACGCGGCTTGGCAAACGTCTGCTGGGTAAACCCGAACGGCCCCGACAGATCGAGGTTGTACACCCTGTATTCCTTATCCGTGACGTTGTTCGCGAACACGGCAATCTCGAGCGGCAGGCTGCCCAATTCATAGGATATGCGGGCATTGCCGATGAAGTGCGACGGTTCACGATCGACCAGCGCATTGAACGTCGAGAAATACTGCGAGGAATCGTATTTCCAGTTCGTTCCCAGCTTGAGATTGCCCCCGCCGACCTGAACCGTGTAGTCAATCGAGAACCCGGCACTGAATTCAGGTGCCTGTGGCATCTTGGTGTCGGCAATCCGCCCGCCCGGCAGGGCCACATCCTTGATCCTGGTATCGAGCACGGTGGCAAAGCCACTCAGCGACAAGCCATCGGCAGGGCGCACATCAGCCTGGAATTCGATACCTTTCACCCGCGCCTGCTTATTGGACACCGCGAGTGCCAAATTAACCAGCTGGAACGCCTGATAATTCTTGTAGTCGTAATAGAAAGCCGACGTGTTGAAGTGGGCACGACCATCCAGAAACGTGAGCTTCAGACCCGCTTCGTAGTTGGTCAGAACCTCCGGCTTGAACGGGATGGAGTCCAGATCGCTGGTAAAGAAGGCTGGCGTGCCAAACCCCCCGCTCTTCGTCCCGCGGTTAACGCCCGCGTAAAGCAGCATGTTCTCGTTCGGCGTCACGTTAAGCTGCGCTTTCCACGACCACTGCCCTGCGGAATTTCGTGCCAGATCGCCCACGGTCGACTTGTTGAAGATCAGATCGACAACCCCGTTTTCGGCGTGATGGAAGTCGTACTTCTTGACGTCTTTGGAATAGCGCAGACCGCCAATCAGGGTGAAAAGATCGGTCGCCTTGAACTCCAGTTGCCCAAAAGCCGCGAGCGAACTGGTCTTCAGCTTGCCGCCGTAGATCTCCCGCATACCCAGAGCCGAAAGGTCCGTGTCGTAATCGTTCAGGCTGTCGATCCAGATGGCATATCCGCCGACGACCCAATGCAACCGGTCGCTATTACCCGCAAGGCGCAATTCCTGCGAAAACTGATCGAGCTTCTGGGCTGTCGGATATTTGAAGATCGGCGCAGGCGACATATCCGCATCTTCGCCGTAAGACTTGCGCAGGTGCTGATAGTCCGTGATGGATGTCAGGGTAACCGCACCCAGTTCATGCTCATAATTCAGCGTGACGTCGTGGTAGGTCCGATTGAAGTAGTTGGGACCATCGAATGCCACCGAGAACGGGCCGCCCGACTGGCGATATCCGAAGACATCACACCCGTTGCAGGTGCCGTACGGATTCTCGTTGGCACCCACAAACGTGCCCAAACCGTCTGAATCGGGCACCGCAGCAGCATGCGAATAAAGGCCGCCGTTGCGTTCATGATCGTTGCGCAAATACTGGTACTTGAGCTGGAACTTGCCATTGGCACCGACATCGCCCGCAAGCTGGACACGCGCGCCATAATTGCGCTGGCCACCCAGATCCGGGCCCGTCGCGTTGCGAATGTACGCTCCGCCACGATTGGCGATGAGCGAAACGCGCGCCCGCAGATGATCGGACAGCGGGCCACCGATCGCCGCTTCGGCAGAGAACTGGCCATAGCTGCCAATCGTGGCCTGCACATAACCATCAAGATAATCGGTGGGTTTGGCCGTAATCGCCTGAATCAGGCCGCCTGTCGCGTTCCGCCCGAACAGGGTGCCCTGCGGCCCGCGCAATACTTCCACGCGCTCGAGATCGTACATCTGGCCGGAAATGCCGCCCATAGCCGAAATGTATACGCCATCGACATAGAATGCGATCGGTGACTCCTGCGAGTCTGCAAAGTCATTCTGCGACACGCCACGCACGTTGAAGATGGTGATCGTGGGGCTGTAGTTGGAAACCTGCAGGCTGGGGAGATAGCTGGCCAGCGATGCGATCCCCGCCGTACTGACCGCATTGGCCGCCGTTTCATCAAGCGCGCTCACCGCCATGCCCACATCCTGGACATTCTGCGATCGTTTCTGCGCGGTTACGACGATTTCACCGACACCTGCCGTGCTGGCGGGTGAAGCGACTTCCTGCGCCATGCCCTGTGTCGCGAAAGCCTGTGCCAAAGCCAATACACCGAGCGAACAGAAGCTTTTGTATGCCTCCATCTGAGTCCTCCCATTTTCCTTATGGACTCAATCTACGCCGATTTACCTCCTAGTCAACGTGAATATTCACCTAAATTTGCAACTTTATTATTTGAGGTTTGCATTGATACACTTAGCCGGGAATCCCGCACGAATACGCGGTCGCCGGAGGGCCGCCGCATATGCACCGGGTGCAGCCATCCGGCGGCAGTCCACGAAAGCAAAACGCCTCCGCCCGACAAGCGGGCAGAGGCGCTGCGCCATCTGCAAAGGGGTACGGGTGATGGCCGGCCGGAAACCGCCACACGCCGCCCCGAACCATAACCTAGATCGGCATGATAATCGACTTTTCCTCGGTGTAGAGGTCGAGCGCCGAATGCCCCAGTTCCTTACCAAAGCCGGACATCCGCACCCCTCCGAATGGCACGGCTGGATCAAGCAGGTTATGCGCATTGACCCAGACAATGCCAGCACGGAACCCGCGCGTGAAACGCTGCACGCGAGCAAGGTCATTACTGAAAACGCTGGCGCCAAGACCGAAGCGGGTATCGTTCGCCAGCGACAGGCCCGCCTCGTCACCATCAAAGGGCGTGACGGACAGGACGGGGCCGAAAATCTCTTCCCGAAAGATCGTGGCGCTTGGCTGCGTGTTGGCGAACACGGCCGGTTGCAGGAACCAGCCCTGTTCGTTCACGCATTGCCCACCGGCGATCAGTTCGCCCCCTTCATCCCGTCCCTTTTCGATGAAGGACAGCACGCGTTCGCGATGACGGTGAGACACCAGCGGGCCCATCATGCTGTCGGGCGAGAAGCCCGATCCGAGCTTGAATGAACTGGCAACCTGGCCCAGTCCTTCCACGACCGCGTCATAAATCGGGCGTTCGACGAACAATCGCGACCCCGCCGTGCAAACCTGACCGTGATTGAAAAACACCGCTTGCGCCGCGCCCTGGATGGCCTGTCCCACATCGGCGTCCTTGAGGATCACGACAGGCGACTTTCCGCCAAGTTCCAGCGAAATGCGCTTCATCGTGTCGGCGGCCTTGCGCTGGATGGCCTGCCCTACCTCTGTCGACCCGGTGAAAGCAATCTTGTCGATATCCAGATGGTCGACCAGCGCCGCCCCGGCCGTGCCGTCACCCGTTACGATATTCACCACGCCATCAGGGAATCCGGCTTCACAAATCAGCTCACCCAATCGCAATGCCGTGAGCGGGGTATCTTCCGCCGGCTTGAGCACGACGGTACAACCGGCAGCCAGAGCGGGGGCAATCTTCCAAACCGCCATGACCAGCGGGAAATTCCAGGGAATGATTTGGCCGACAACGCCGACCGGTTCACGCAATGTCTGCGCCGAAAACCGCATACCGGGAACATAGGCAAACGAAGGATCGATGGTGCGCCCTTCGATCTTGGTCGCCCAACCGGCGTTGTAGCGCAGGGAATCCATCGCAAGCTGCAGATCGCCATGCCGGGAAAAACTCAGCAGTTTTCCGTTATCGATGGTCTCCAGCTCAGCCAGTTCGTCAGCGTGTTGCTCGACCAGATCCGCAAGTTTGAGAAGCAGGCGTTCACGCATGGACGGACCGACCCCGCGCCAGGCCCCTTCAAACGCGGAACGCGCTGCCGTGACCGCACGATCGATATCAGCTTTACCGCCTGCCGGGACAGACGTCACCACGAGCCCGGTTGCCGGGTCGATCACGTCACGCCGTTCACCGGATGACGCGTCGCACCATTGCCCGTTGATCATCATCCTGAGCGGTTTGGTTACAAACCGCCGGGCGGCCTCACCCAGCAACGCGCGTTGATCAGCACTATTTTGCATCCTGCCTCTCCACCAAATCGAATCGCAGACAATCTACATTCTTCACTTGAATATTCAAGTTATGGCGCCAGAGTGATTTCCGTCGAAAAATCTCGCAGACAAGAAAGAAGCCTGTGCGACCCACCTTGCAAGATTTACGTGCATTGCCTAGACAATATCACGTGAATGGAAAAACAATCCCGCACAACAGGAACGCTCAACGACGCTTGAGGCAATATCCGCTGATATTTGCCTGATCGCGTCTCACCGGCCATCGGGCCCGCGAATAGAACAAAAAGGTACCCCTCGATGAGCGTACAGCCATCCAAGATTCAATCATCTCCGGAAAATGCAAACTACGAATTCGAATTTCTCGAATGGCCGTTCTACTGGCTCGCGCGCGCAGATCGGCAATATATGCTGATCCTGGAAAGGGCGCTCGCCACTGTCGGTCTCGACATCCCCCGCTGGCGCGTGCTGATGGTCCTGCACAGCAAGACCAGAGCGAGCGTGAGCGAGATTTCAGACCACTCGATCGTCAAGCTTTCGACCATGACCAAAATCATTCAACGGATGAATGCCGATGGCCTGGTCACCAGCGAACAGAGTTCGGCTGACCGGCGCGTCACTGTCGTATCGATCACCCCCAAGGGAGAGGCAGCGGGGCGCGCCGCCTCGGAAATCGCCTCGCGGATCATGAAGCAGGCCTTCGCGCAATTCAGCACGGATGAGATCAACCAGCTCAATGGCCTGCTCAGGAAACTGACCCAGGAACTGGCCATTTACTGAAATCGGAAGGTGCATGCACGTTTCGGGTGCATGCACCTTATGTGTCAAATTCCCCGGACATGATCTTGTCAAAGAAGGTCATGCCCGAATTGGCAATCTGCGAGCCGCCATCGACCACCAGCTCCGTTCCGTTAACGAACGACGCGTGCGGTGACAGCATCCATGCAATGGCCTCAGCCGCTTCTTCGGAACTGCCCGCGCGGCGCTGGGGCACATCGCCGCTGACCTTTGCGTAAGCCTGCTCGAGATCATCTGCGATGTGCATGGCTGCCATCTCCTCGTCACCCATTTCGGTGCGAATCCAGCCCGGCGAAACGATATTGGCACGCAATCCGTCACGGGCGTGTTCATAGGCGATCGACTTGATCAGCAGATTCAACCCGGCCTTGGACGCAGAATAGGCCGCAAGACCCGGCCCCGTTTGCGTCGCACCGACCGAACTGACGCCGACAATGGCCCCCCTGGTCTTCAAAAGATGGGGGAGCGCCGCCTGCGCCAGCACGAACGGGCCGGTCAGGTTGATCGCAATCTGTTGGTTCCATGCCTCGAGCGGGGTTTCGCCAAACGGCAGAGCCTGAAGCACGCCTGCGTTGAGCACGAGGCCATCAAGCCTGCCGTAATCGGCAACCACATCAGCCACCAGTTGGCGCGCAACGTCCGGATTGCCGATATCGGCAACATAGGCTCTGGCGCCCACTGCGCTACACACGGCGTCGAGGGACTCGCGCCGACGGCCGCAAACGGCCACCCGCCATCCCGCGGCCAATCGCGCCGCCGTGGCCGCCCCAATGCCGCTGCCGCCCCCGGTAATCAGAACAACGGGCTTCTCCGAACCCACGTTCAACGCTTGTTCCGGCATGATCACACCTCTCTGACTTCAATCCTGCGGGAATCGGAAACATGATTCACCGCCGATTAAAAACTAGACATTTCACGCAAAATTGCACATTCTTTCGCACGTGTTTGCTTTCAGGCAAACTGGGAGAACAACTGAAATGGGAAATTTCCGCTATTTGCAGGAAGTAATGGGCTATAATGCCTTCGTCTGGCCCGGGCTGAACCTGTTCTCGTCCCAAGCCCGTTCGGCGCGTGGAGAATAATATGCCCGCCGACGACCATCATCTGCTCGAGCGGCGCTATCGCATCATGGGGCGCAATGCCCCCCTGTTCTATGACAAACCGGTTCATCTGGTGCGCGGCGAAGGTGTCTGGCTCTATGATGCAGACGGCAAACGCTATCTTGACGTGTATAATAATGTGCCATGTGTCGGCCATTGCCATCCGCAGGTGGTCGAGGCACTCGCCCGCCAGGCTGAGACACTCAACATCCATACCCGTTATCTGCATGAAGGCATCGTCAACTATGCCGAGCGGCTCTGCGCGACCTTCGCACCTTCGCTCGACGCCGCGATGTTTACCTGCACCGGTACCGAGGCGAACGAACTGGCGCTGCGAATGGCCCGCTATGTTACCGGCGGCACAGGGATCATCGTCAGTGATTTCAGCTATCACGGCAATTCGGAAACGCTGGCGGCGCTGACCACCTGTTCCCCTACGCCTGAACCCCTGCCCGCTTTCGCGCGCCAGATACAGATCCCCGATCCCTATCGCGACAGACAGGGGCGCAGCGACGAGGAACTCGCACGGGTTTTTGCCAGTCAGGTCGAACAGGCCGTGCGATCCATGCAGGCAGACGGCATTCGCCCTGCGGCGCTCCTGATCGACACCCTGTTCGCCAATGAAGGACTGCCCGATCGCGTTCCCGGCTATGTCGAACAGGCCGTGCGGATCGTCCGGGAAGCCGGTGGCCTGTTCATCTGCGACGAGGTTCAGGCGGGTTTTGCCCGTACCGGGGATGCGATGTGGGGCCATCAGTTGACCGATGCGGTGCCGGATATCGTCACTCTGGGCAAACCGATGGGCAACGGCCATCCCGTGGCCGGTCTCGTGGCGGCACGTGCGCATGTTGACGCATTCGGCGGGGCAGCCAATTATTTCAACACCTTCGGGGGAAATCCCGTCTCCGCGGCGGTGGCCTCGGCCGTGCTTGACGTGATCGAGACCGAGGATCTTGCCGCGAACTGCCGCAACGTCGGCGCCTACGTGCGATCGGGACTCGATCAGTTGAAAGCGCGCCATCCCGTTGTCGGCAACGTCCGCAGCCAGGGCCTGTTCTTCGGGCTCGATCTGGTGAACGACGATGCGCAAAACAGCCCCGCACCCGACAAGGCGAAACGGCTGATCAACCTGATGCGCGATCGCGGCGTGCTGATCAGCCGCATCGGCAGGCACGACAACATTCTGAAAATGCGCCCGCCCCTCGTGTTCTCGAAAGAGAATGCGGACGTCCTGTTGACCACGCTCGACGACGCGTTGGCTGCCCTCTGATACGCAAGGAAGCTTCGATGAGCGATTTTTATGCCCTGTCAGACGCTGAGCAGGCTGAGGCGCTCGGCGCGCTGGCGCGCGAGGCGCTGACCCAGTGGGACGGTAATTTCGCCGATATCGCGCTCGTCAAATATCGCGAAAATGCGGTATTCAGCGCCTTGCGTAACGATGGAACGAAAGTCGCCTTGCGCATCCATCGTTACGGTTATCACTCTGACGCTGCGCTGTGGTCGGAACTCCACTGGATGCAGGAACTCGGCCGCAGCGGCATCGATGTGCCGCCGATCATCCCGGCAACCAACGGCGAAATCATGGTTCACGCCCGGATCGACGCAGTTCCCGAAACACGGCAGGTCGACATGCTGGCATGGCTCCCCGGCACCCCGATCGGCTCTGCGGAAGGCGGCCTCGCCCTCGACAGCGCGGCGAAAGTTCAACTGTTCCACGATGCCGGAAAACTGGCCGCGCGGCTGCACAACCGGACCGCACAGATAGCCTTTCCAGAAGGGTTTACACGGCATAGCTGGTGCGATGTCGGGCTGGTCAGCGATGCCCCCCTGTGGGGACAGTTCTGGGAATTCGGCCAACTTGATGAAGCGGAGCGCGAGTTGTTGCTTCGGGCCCGCGCCGCCGCGCGCGAGGATTTGGCCGGAATTGATAGATCACACGAACACTTTGGCCTGATCCACGCAGATTTCGTGCCGGAAAACCTGCTGCACGATGAAGGTCGCCTGCTGCTCATCGATTTCGATGACTGCGGTTATGGCTGGCACATGTTCGAGCTGGCAACCGCGCTCTATTTCAATCTCGACGAACCGGAATACCCGCAACTGCGTGACGCTCTGTTCCAAGGCTACCGCAGCGAACGCGCCCTCTCTGCGGGAGACGAAGCGCTATTGCCGCTCTTCATGTTCCTGCGCGGCACGACTTATCTCGGATGGCTGCAAACCCGTCCGGAAACCCAGACTGCGAAAGAACTGGGTCCGATGTTGATCGAACGCACCTGTGCACTCGCACAATCCTATCTGGATGATCGCGAGAGCATCAAAAACAATCGGGGGAGAGAACAATGAGCCTGCAGGCGGGGTCGATAGGCTGGCGGCAAATCGCCGGTCTGGGGGTAGGTCTGGTTGTTGCCGGGCAATTTGCCGGCTGGAATTACGGTCTCGCGCAGGCAAGCTGGGCCAATATGATGGCAGCGACCGTATTGGTCAGCGTGCTGTGTTTCGGCATGGCGCTCTGCGTGGCGGAACTCGCGACAATGCTCCCCAATGCGGGCGGTCTTTACGTTTACTGCGAGGCAGTTTTCGGCAGGTTCGCGGGATATGCGGTCGGCGTCGCGACGTTTACCGCACTGGCAGTGAGTACCGGGGCGGCGGCGCAATTTATTTCGGCCTACAGCGAAGCAGTCACCGGGTTTGGTGGCCCTCTGTTCAAGGCAATCCTCTTCGCCGTCATTATCGGCATCCATATAATCGGTGTGGGCGAAGCGCTGACGGTTTTGCTCGGCGCAGGGCTGATCGCCGTACTTTCGCTTCTCGCCTTCGGTGGCGCGATGTTGCCCCACTTCAATGTGCAGAACCTTCTTCCGGCTGGCGGCGCGCCTGTGAGCGCCACAGGCATCATATCCTGCGTTCCCTTCGCCATCATGATGTTCATCTGCGTGGAACAGACGGCAACATCCGCTGAAGAAGCGCGCAATCCAAAACACGACGTACCACTGGGTATTCTGATCGCGATTGGCATCCTGGCGCTGACAGCAACTTGTGTTCTCGTACTCGGCCCTGCAGCGGCGGGAAGCGCGCAAATGGGACAAGCCGACGATCCTTTGACCGCAGCGCTCGCAACATTGCCGGGCGGCGGGACCTCGTGGATGTTGTCGCTGATTGGTGCCGGCGCGATTTTGGGGCTTGTCGCCACACTGTTCTCGATGATCTACGGCGCATCACGGCAAATGTTCGCGCTGGCCCGAGGGGGCTACCTGCCTTCGATTCTCGCCCGTCAGAGCAAAAACGGCATTCCGGTCATCGCGCTCTGCGTGGTCGGTGTGATCGGATTTCCGTTGTCCTATGTTTCGCCGGACAAGATCATCCTGACCATGGTGATGCTTCTTACCGCGTCCTACATCGTGACGCTGGCAGCGTTCATCAAGCTCAGGATACAGGAGCCGGACCGCGAACGCCCCTTCCGGGCGCCCGGTGGCGTGGTCACCGCCGGTATCGCACTCCTGCTGTCGGCGCTGGTCGTGGTCGCCTGTCTGCGCCAGAATCCCGACGCGATTGTGCCCATGCTGATCGTGCTCGGCATTGCCACGATCTGGTTCTTTGTCGGAGCGAAGCCACAGCCTTCGCCTGCATAGCTGGCGGTCCGGGTCGCGCGCCAACCGCGCCCGCCGGACCACCGCCCCCTTGCGCCTACTTTCCCCCGACCGCCGGTTCTGCGTCAGCACGCAAAGCGCATACAGCGCTGAGCGGGCCCATCGCGCGCAGATGCAGGCTTTCGCGTCACGATATGGCGCAAATTATCGAATCTTTGGCGCAAAATAACATGGCTCACTGACGCTGTAGAACGCACCATGTCGGCAAGTCATAATGAGAGAGGCAAGATGTCGCATTCAACAAAGATCGATTTCATTTATCTTTCCGAACAGGACATGATCCGGGCCGGCGCCACCGACATGCCTGCTTGCGTCGATACGATGGAAGAGATGTTCGAACTGTTGCATCTCGGTGATTATCGCATGGCTGGTCCGAACAATGACTCGCACGGTGCAATGGTCTTTTTTCCGGAACATTCCCCGTTCCCGAACATGCCCAAGCCCACGGCCGATCGCCGTTTTATGGCGATGCCCGCCTATCTGGGGGGACGTTTCGGCACCACCGGTATGAAATGGTACGGTTCGAACATCGCCAATCGCGAAAAGGGCCTGCCGCGCTCCATTCTGGTCTTCGTACTCAACGATACGGATACGGCAGCCCCGCTGGCATTCATGTCGGCCAATCTCCTGTCCGCCTATCGCACGGGCGCGGTGCCCGGCGTTGGCGCACGTCACCTTGCCCGCAGGGACTCGAAAGTCGTTGGGCTGGTCGGCCCCGGCGTAATGGGCAAGACCACGGTCATGGCGCTCATGGCCGCCTGCCCGCAGATCGATACGATCAAGGTCAAGGGACGCGGCAAGGAAAGTCTCGAATCCTTTCTTGCCTGGCTGGGCGAGGAATTTCCGCAGATCACCAATGTCTCCGTCGTCGACACGGTCGAGGCCGTGGCCCGCGATTCCGATATCGTCACGTATTGTAATTCGGGCGAAACGGGCGATCCCTCGACCTATCCGCTGGTCAAGCGGGAATGGCTCAAACCCGGAACCTTTCTGGTGATGCCCGCCGTCTGCAACATCGACGAGGAGATGCAAAAACCGGACGTGCGTAAGGTGGCCGATAACATTGGCCTCTACGAGGCATGGTTCGAGGAACTGCCCCGTCCTGCCCACAACTATGTCCCCGTTATCGGGGTCAAGTTCATGGACATGATCGAGGAAGGGAAGATGGCGAAAGAGGATCTTGAAGATCTCGGCGCGATTGTCGCGGGTGAAACCCCCGGGCGGAACAATGATGAAGAGATCATCATCATGTCAGTCGGTGGGATGCCGGTCGAAGATGTCGCCTGGGGTACCGTTATCTATCGCAATGCGATCGAACGTGGGATCGGCCAGAAACTCAATCTCTGGGACGAACCGGTCTTGCGGTGAACGCGCACGCCCTTTCCGAACGCATTGCAGAATATCAGGACCGCTCATGACCAGAATTGTCAAAGTCAGCACCGGCAGCAAGTTCGAACAGATCGGCAGCTATTCGCGCGCTGTGGCGGTGGGTGACTGGATTTTCGTATCGAACACCGCAGGCCGGAATCCCCGAACACAGGAAATTCCCGAAGCCATAGAAGAGCAAACCCGGCAGGTCTTCGCCAATATCGAGGCTGCCCTCGCCGCGCTTGATGCCAGCCTCGGCGATGTTGTGGCCTCTCGCGTGTTTATCCAGAACCCTTCGGATACGCTGGCCGTAATGACAATCGTCGGAGAGAAATTTCGCGGTGTCGACCCGGCCAGTACCGTGACATGCCCCCCGCTGGGATCGGATGTCTACAAGGTGGAAATCGAAGTCACCGCCTTTCGCGGCGCATCTGCGGGCGAAGTCGAAAGGCGAACGGTCCAGCTGTGAGTGCAGAACGACCGCTGCGCATCCCACCTGGATCATTCTGGCAGGAAAGCCGAACATGGCACCCGTAATATCTCCCGTCGTGACATCCGTCGATCTGCCCACCACCACCACCGTGGTGGTGATCGGTGGCGGCATCGTCGGACTCATGACGGCGCTGACATTGGCCGAACGCGGCATTCCGGTGACGGTTCTCGAGAAAGGCACCATTGCTGGCGAACAATCGTCCCGCAATCAGGGGTGGATCCGCAAGACCAGCCGTTCAGCCGCCGACCTCCCCCTTGCCGTGGCGTCCGACCCGCTGTGGCAGGGCATGGCCGCGCGTGTCGGAACGGATGTCGGCTATCGCCAGACCGGTGTAATGTTTCTCGCCGCGACCGAGAACGAACTGGCCGCGCATGACGCCTGGATCAAATCGACCGAGGCCTTCGCAATCGACGCGCGCACGGTTTCACCCGACCAGATCGACGCACTGGCGCCGGGTGGCAAAGGGCATTGGGCCGGGGGCATCTATTGCCCTTCCGATGGCCGTGCCGAACCGACGCTGGCCCCCAGCGCCATCGCAACCGCCGCAATCCGGAAGGGTGCCGTGATCGTCGAAAACTGCGCGGTGCGCACGCTGTCGCTGGCGGGCGGCAAGGTTTGCGGTGTCGTGACCGAACGCGGCGAAATCCGCTGCGATGAGGTGGTCTTGGCCGCCGGTATGGGCGCGCGCCGGTTTCTCGGTAATCTCGGCATTGGCTTTCCCACCCTCCCCCTTGTTCTGTCGGCAATCCGCACCGCCCCGATCAACGGGCCAACGGACATTGCCGTTGGCGGCCCCGACTTCTCCTTTCGCAAGCGTCTGGACGGCGGCTACACCATTACCCAGCGCAGCGCGGTGGAAGCGCCGATCACTCTCGATCATCTGTTGATTGGTCGCAGATATCTTCCTGCGCTGCGGTCTCAACGGCGGTTTCTGCGCGTTTCGTTAGGCCGGGATTTCTTCCGCGATCTGATGACCCCGCGCCACTGGAAAGGGTCGGCAAAATCCCCCTTCGAAAATACGCGAACGATCGACCCGCCGGTGAACGATGCCATCAACGCCGAAGCGATGGCCAACGTCCGCGCGGCCTGGCCAGTGTTCGAGCAAGCGGTGATTGCCGAAACCTGGGCGGGAATGATGGATATCACGCCGGACTCATTGCCCGTCATCGATACCGTGTCGAACATCCCCGGACTGACGCTCGCCACCGGATTTTCAGGACACGGTTTCGGAACAGCACCAGCGGCGGGGCAATTGGCAGCCGATCTGCTGACGGGCGACCAGCCGATCGTCGACCCTTCGCCCTATCGCCTGAACCGATTTTGAGGATGCGCATCGATCGTGCGCGACCTCAGCGGTTGCTGTTTCGAACGGCGCTGGGCGATGTGCCCGTCCAGTTGCGATGGGCACGCCAGAAAACGCTTCCATCGGCATAGCCCAACGCTTCTGCCAGACTGCCGAGATGGGGCACCCCGGCCTGCAGACGGCGCTGGGCAATTTCGTGGCGATGATTACGGAGCAATTCGCGCAGCGATGTCCCTTCGGCCGCAAGGTGGCGCTGGAGGCTGCGGCGCGTCGTCGAAAGATCGGCGGCCAGTCCATCGAGCGTAATCGGTTGTTGCCCAAGATAGGTTGCGACAAGGGTCAGAACCCTGCTTGACCAGCTGGCTGTTCGTACGTCCTCAGGGATCGCCTCGGCCAGAAATCCTTCGAGGGCGGCGATAAGTTCGGCATCCTCGCTGCGCACACGGACGCGTGCTTCTTCGGCGTACAACATCAGGCCGTTGCTTGGCGCCTCGAACTGCACGGGGCAGCCGAACAGACGCTCCACCCGCGTTGCAACTTCGCGCGAGGCAGGCGCGTGTTCCAGTTGCACCAGTTCGGGCCGCCAATCATGCCGGAATGCATGACGAATCAACTGCATCGCAGCCGACAAGGTAAACTCTGCATCCTGAGCCCGCGGCCAGATGTCCGCATCACCCAGACGATAGGTCCAGACCAGCAAATCATCGCTTTCGCCCAGCAGCGATTGCGTACCGGGCTGATAGCTGGTCACAAACCGGGTCAAGCGATCCAGCGCGGCAGCGATCGAGCGCGATCGCGCCATGATCGTTCCGGCGGCGCCCAGATCGGCCGGCCTCGTCCGCAAACCCACCTTTGCGCCGAACAGCGGATCACCGAGTTCGCGCGCCATGGTTTCGAACATCGCGACATAGCGTGCGAGCGGGACACTGGCATGCGGGTTTGTGAGAACCCGTCTTGTGAGGCCGTACTCCTTGAGCACACGATCGATATTGCCGCCACATCTGACAAATTCGTCAGCCGCGATCCTGGCGATCGACCCGCGCACCCAGCCATGAGCCAGCACCCCGGTTCTCACCCGCGCTGGCGCATATGCGCAACCGGCGGCATGGGCGTCCACCCGGCCATCATCGTCCGCCACCCGCCACGGTTCTGATCATGGTTCTGTCACGGCATGCACTGGGCGCCATGCCAAACCGTTGCCGGAACGCACGGGCAAACTGGCTGCTGTCGCTGAAACCCGCTTCATAGGCGACTGTCGTCACCGTCTCCGCGCCACCGCCATTGACCAGACGGCGATAGGCGTAACCAAGGCGAATATCGGTGATCCAGCGCGTGGGCGATGTCCCGTATCGGCTGAACAGGCGAAAGAGGCTGCGGCGGGACATACCGAACTGGTGTGCCATTGCGCCCACCCCGTCCTCTATCGCCTCCGGATTGTGCAGAACCCATTCGGCCATCTCGCGCAGCAGGGCCCGATCACAGTCCGAATGGCCACGCAGCGTCAGTTCACTATCAAGCGATTGATCGATCAGCGACATCACTGCGGAACGTATCCCGCAGACAAGATCCTGTTCGCATTTTTCGCGGACGATGGCGGTAATCGTGCCCGCAAGAATGCGACCGATCGACCGCTGGCCAGAAATGGGAATCCCGAAGATATTTTCGACGGTTGTCCTGAGACCGATAACATCCGAACGCGCTAGGCAAAGCGTCAGCGCATGGGCGGATCGGGTGACATCTATCCGGCACGCTTCGCGGGCATCCAGCAACGCCATGTCCCCAGCATCCAGCGTCGTCTGAAGGCCGTAATGGTCAAGATCGAGTGACCCGCCAAGCACCACGAGTATGAAAGCCGTATCGTTCCATCGTTCGTCCAGCGCAGTGCGCTGACTGCTGACATTTCGTGCCTGAATTGCCACCCCGGGCAAGGCAGGACAATCGACAGCCGTCGCGCTGCCCGATGCACGAGCGGAGATCGGCGTAGTATCGAACGTCCCATAAGCTTTTCGCAGCGAGTGCTGAAACGCCACAGCATCGGCCTGCGCTACCGCATATTCGTTCATCGAACTGCCTCCCCTGGCTGTTCCAGCTGACAGCTTGGCGCAGAAGATCACACAATTCACGTTCGCAATCAAGTAACCCATAGTGTCAGCGGCTGGCACGCAACTGCCGAAATCTGGCACGCAGCGTCGCGCCCCCGCGAACGCCCAGGGGCATCATCGTCGGCCAGAGAGAGAAGTCAGCCGACCTCGGATCGCGTGATCCCCGGTCAGACCGAACGGCCGCATCCAAGGCGTATATGGGGCGAAAATTATGAAATCCATGAAGGCAGTATTTCTGTACAGCGCAGCGATCACACTTCCTGTTGCCGCGCATGCCCAGGATCAGGGCAAGCAGGCGGACCTCAACGAAATCATCGTCACTGCACAGAAACGGTCGCAGTCGATCCACGATGTCGGCATCGCGATCACCTCGTTGAGCGGTGAAGAGTTGCAGAAAAGCAAGGCGACTGACGTATCGGCGGTTGCCGCACAGATCCCCGGTGTTGTCGCGACCACCAGTTCCAATCTTCCCGCATTCACCATGCGCGGAATCGGGATGAACGATTTTGCATCCAACTTCGATGCCCCGATCGCGCTCTATGTCGACGAAGTCTACCGGTCGAAGCCCTATATGGCGAGCGTGCCCTTCTTCGACATCGATCACGTCGAGGCCCTGAAAGGGCCGCAGGGCACCACCTTCGGCCGCAACTCAACGGGCGGATCAGTCAACTTTTACACCAACGCCCCGACTTTCACCAACGAAGGCGCTATCAATGCCCAGATAGACAATTACGGACGTGCGCGGGTCGATGGCTTTGTAAACATCAAGCTTTCGTCAGAACTGGCACTGCGCGGCTCCTATTACATTGCGCAAGGGAGCGGCGGGCCATACCGCAATCTTTATACCGGAAAACGCTTCGGCGGCCCCAACCAGTTTGCCGGGCGCATTCAGGCGCTGTGGGAACATAACAACACCACTATCAGGCTGGTCGGATACGGCTTTCGCGACAAGAGCGAACTGACGCCTTACAAGGCGCCCGGCATATACAATGCGGATGGCAGCCTCTGCCCCCAATTGTTCAACAACGCGATATTGCAACACGCCGATGCCTGCCTGAAATTCCCGGTTAATCCGGGCCCCGGCACCGAAGGACAACGCGAACCGAACGGCAAACGGAATTTCGCCGCCGACTTCCCGTGGAAGGCCAACAACCGCGCGCTTGGCGGGTATTTGCGGATCGAGCAGGAAGCCGGGCCGCTGACCATCACTTCGCTCACCTCCTATGACACGTTCCGGCGCGACCAGAACGAGGATAGCGATGCATCCATCTTCGTATCGGCAAACACGCTGCTGTACAGCAACATCCACCAGTTCAGCCAGGAACTGCGCGCAACCGGACAATTTGGCCCACTGCGCGTTCTTGTCGGCGGATATTACGAACACGATTCCATCCGTTCGGCCGAAAGCGCGAACCTGGCCCAGAACACGATTGTGCTGCTGCCGCCCTTCGCGCCACGGCTGGCCTCGGCATTCCGTCAAAAGGTCCGTTCGTTGGCGATCTATACCAACAACGAACTGGAATTGACGGACAAGCTCTCATTCATCTTCGGTCTACGCTATACCAGTGACAGGATCAGCGTCGACGGCGCAACCTTCCTCGGCGCCGACGATCCCACTGGCGCCAGCCACACGATCACCCCCGTTATCCCCGTCGATGCCATCGACGGCAAGCGGACTGACGGGACGACATCGTTTCGCGGCCAGATCAACTTCAAGGCGACACCCGACCACTTGTTCTATGCCTCGGTTTCACGCGGCTTCCGCAGCGGCGGCTACTCGGTTCCATTTGGCGGCGCGATCTCCACTTTCGCGCCCGAACAGCTCACCGCGTACGAGGTGGGATCGAAATCCCGCTTCCTCGATCGCACGATCGATCTGAATCTGGCCGCGTTCTACTATGATTACCGCGACATTCAGGCGACTGTGAACGATCCGGCTTCCCCCCTGGTGGCGGTCACCCGCAATATCGGTAAATCACGCACTTATGGTTTTGAGGGCGACCTGACCTGGCGGCCAGACCCCAGCCTGACTCTGCGGCTGGGTGCGACTTATCTCGACGCGAAATACAACAAGACCGATGCAACGATCCAGACCTACAACGGATTGATCCCACTCAAAGGCAAACGCCCGATCAACACGCCCAAGTGGTCGTTCCAGGGGTACCTTCAGAAGTCATTCCCGATCAGCGATTCCCTCGAACTGACCGGGTCCACCGACGTGCGGTTTGTCGGCGACCGGTTCCTGTCCGTCACCAACCAGACCTTTGATGCGGCGCCCTCCTATTGGGTGCAGAATGCGAGGCTCGCGATCGGCGATCCGGACGGTTCGTGGGAGATCGCCTTGTGGGGCAAAAACATCTGGAACAAGACCTATCTGACATACCTCAACAATGTCAGCTTCTTCCGCATCCAGATATACGGGGAGCCTGCTTCCTACGGCCTTTCCGGCACTATCAAGTTCTGACGATCCGGGAGCAGACATCATGACGACCGGATTCTACACAGAAGAACGGACCTTCTGGCATTGTGTCGGGATGCAGGCGCTGTTCCTGCCGGTCGGCGGCTGGGTCCAGCCCCCGTCCGGCGTCGCCGGAGCTGATACCCCCGACGCCAAGCGGCGCCTGTTAAGCCTCGTGCAGGCCAGCGGGCTGATCGACAGGCTGGATGTCCGCAAATCCACACCCGTGTCGGGAGAGGAGATGCTGCGCGTCCATACCGCGCGCTATCTGGAAGAGTTTGCCCGCGTCAGCGCCGCGGGCGGCGGGGACATTGGGGATTACGCGCCGTTCAGTGCGGGCGGCTATGACATCGCCCGCATCTCCGCAGGGCTCGCCCGGACTGCAATTGACGATGTCGTCGCAGGCGCGGTGACCAATGCCTATGCCCTCTGTCGGCCGGCCGGACACCATTGCCTCCCCGATCGATCGATGGGGTTCTGCCTCTTGTGCAATATCCCGATCGCGATCGAGGCGGCGCGGGCCAAACATGGTCTCGGACGTGTGGCCGTGGTGGACTGGGACGTCCATCACGGCAACGGCACACAGGCGGTCTATCAGGAACGGGCTGATACCCTCACTATCTCACTCCATCAGGAAAACTGCTTCCCGCCCGGATACAGCGGCGCGGAAGATCGCGGAACGGGCGCCGGTGAAGGCTTCAACCTCAATATTCCACTGCCACCAGGAACGGGTGACGATGGCTATCGCTACGCGCTCGACAGGCTGGTCGTGCCTGCGCTCGAAGCGTTCCAGCCAGAACTGATCGTCATCGCCAGCGGCCTCGATGCGGGCGGCGCCGATCCAATGGCGCGGATGCTGGCCCACAGCGATACCTTCCGCGCAATGACCACCCGCATGCGCGAAGTGGCGCAAAACCTATGCGGTGGACGGCTCGTCATGGTGCATGAAGGTGGCTATTCCGAAGCTCTCATCCCGTTTATGGGGCTGGCTATTGTCGAGGCTCTGAGCGGCCATCGGACTGCGGTCGTCGATCCCTCTCTCGACATTCTGATCCCACAGCAGCCCGGCCCCGCCATGACAGCGTTCGTGCGTAACCGTATCGACGAACTCGTACGCAACCTGGGCTGATGCCCGAGGCAAACCCGCCTCTGGCTGCTCTTGTCAGGGGGCCGTGTCCATCGGCGCCGCAGGCCATCGCGGCCCGGTGTTAAAAAATGTAGATGCTGACGACGAGAAAGGCCGCGCAATAAACGCTCAGGAAATCCCGGATATCCTGCCACGAAAGGATACCGCTACAAGCCTGCCGCACGCTTCCGGTCCTGCGCTGTGCCCCCCGTCCATGCGGCGCAGGAACGGTATAGACCGCTTTCTCACCAGGCAGGATCAGGGCTTGTTTCATGCCCCGATATTAACTGAATGCTAACCATTGGATAGCCCCGTCCACACCCGATTTCCCATCCTGTAACAGGATGGTACAGCCACTGCGGCCGTCTGGTTCTACTCCCCAGCCATAGCGAGGACTTCCCGCCATTCGGTCGGCTGGATTTCTGCAACGGACAGGCGTGACAGGCGCACCAGTTCCATCTCGACCAAAGCCGGATTTTCCTTGATGGCTTTCAGGGTAACGGGATGCGCCAGTTTACGCACAGGCTTCACTTTCACAGCGGCCCATTTGCCTTCGGGATCGCTGGGATCGGGTATTCCCGAAACGCTGATTTCTACAATCCCGACGATCTCCTTGCCGATATTCGAATGGTAGAAGAACGCCTGATCGCCCACTTTCATCGCGCGCAGGTTGTTGGCTGCGCGATGGTTGCGCACGCCATCCCAGGTGCCTTCGCCTTCGGTGACGAGATCGTCCCAGCTATAAGCATCGGGTTCCGACTTCATCAGCCAATAGCTTTTGCTCATGCATGTGCTCCCATTTCGCGTTAGAGCCGCGCCTTAACCGCAAACGGCCCGTATCTCCACATGACGTTAGAAACTCTCCCCATCCTCTCCCTCAACGACGATGAAACCCGCTTTGCACAAGGAATAGGCGAAAGCTTCGAACGCTTCGGTTTTGCGATGGTATGCGATCATGGGCTGGATTCGGCCATGGTCGCCCGGGCATGGGCTCTCACGCGCACCTTTTTCGCGCTGCCCGAGGATACGAAACGTCAGTATCACAGGCCAGACATGGCCGGTGCCCGTGGCTATACACCGTTCGGACGCGAGGTAGCCAAAGGGGCAAATCGGGGGGACCTCAAGGAATTCTGGCATATCGGGCGCGATCTTCCTGCTGGCCATCCCCTGCTGTCTGGGTCGATGCCGGCCAATATCTGGCCCGATCATCCCGATGGTTTCGCAGACACGTTTCGCGCCATGTTCGCCGAACTCGATCGCACAGGACGGATCATCCTGTCGCGCATCGCAATCTATCTCGGATTGCCCGCCGCGTGGTTTGACCCGGTCGTGGATTTTGGCAATTCCGTATTGCGCCTGCTCCATTATCCCCCGCTCACCAGTGATCCGCATGGCGCTGTACGTGCGGCGGCCCACGGCGACATCAATCTGATCACCCTGCTTCTGGGCGCGGAGGAATCGGGTCTGGAATTGCTGGACCGCAATGGGCGGTGGCTCCCCGTATCGCCACCGGATGGTGCGCTTGTGATCAATGTCGGGGATATGCTGGAACGGCTGACGAACCATGTTCTGCCCTCCACCATTCATCGCGTGCGCAACCCGGCGGAAAATGCGGCACAGCGCAGCCGCTATTCCATGCCCTTTTTCCTGCACCCACGCAGCGATTACACTATAGCCACCCTGCCGCAATGTATCGGACCAGACAGACCCAATCGTTATCCGCATCCGATCATGGCCGATGATTTCCTGCAGCAGCGCCTGCGCGACATTGGCTTAAAAAACTGAAAGAAAAGGGGATAACAACAAACCCTCAACGCACACGAATACAAGCTTTATTAACCAATTCTCAAATTCGTCGTGGCAAACCCCGGATGATTAATGCCGTTGGGGGGCGCCGTGGCTACAACCAAAGTACAGGGGCAAGAAAACGCGCTGGAGCGCGCCGATCACGATATCGTCGCAATCGGCATCATGATCGCTGCCTGCCTGTTGTTCGTCGGCATTGGCGGCCCCACGATCGGCCAGACAATCGGCGCCTGGCTTGGCACAGGCAGACAGCCTGAACCCGCTCTCGTCAGCGCCCTATTGCTCAACATTGCGCTCATCATCTTCGGATGGCGTCGCTACAAGGAACTGGGCCAGGAAGTACGGGTTCGCAGCGAGGCCGAAGCCGAGGCCCGCACCCTCGCCGCCACCGACCCGCTGACCGGATGCCTCAACAGGCGCAGCACGCCGGCAGTCATTGCCACAATGGGCGGTCAGGCTGCCAGAAGCGGCCAGAAAATCGCGGCCTTGTTGCTCGATCTCGACAACTTCAAGCATGTCAACGATCTCAACGGGCACCGCGCGGGCGACAGTCTGCTGATCGATATTGCCAAACGCATTTCCACGGCCATCCCCCGGAAGCCCAACTCGCACGATTGGGCGGGGATGAATTCTGCTGCTTCATGCCATTCGACCCGCAACAGCCGGAACGCGTGGATGTCGTCGCCCTGAATATCCTGAAAACCATCAGTTCCCCCCTGTCTGTGGAAGAATCGTCATGCGATGTGACGGCATCCATCGGCATCGCACAGACCTGCGGCACAAGCCCGACGTCCGCAGAACAGGTGATCCACGAAGCGGACATCGCGATGTATCAGGCAAAAAAGGCTGGCCGTAACCGATACAGTTGGTTCAACCCTGCCATGGAAAGCGAACTGCGCATCCGCAGCGATCTGGAAAACAGCATTCGCAAGGCGATCGCCGAGGGTGAATTCGTTCCCTATTACCAGCAGCAGGTCGATATCGAGACGGGTGATCTGGTGGGATTCGAAATGCTGGCCCATTGGCAAGCCCCGCATATGAACGGGATCACCGCCGAGGTTTTCATTCCCGTTGCGGAAGAGATCGGCGCCATTGCCGCCCTGTCGGAATCCCTGATCCGCACGGCCCTGAACGACGCGAAACAGTGGGACCCGCGACTGGTGCTTTCCGTCAACATCTCCCCCGTACAACTGCGCGACCCCTGGTTCTCACAAAAACTGCTGCATATGCTGATCGAATCCGGCTTCCCGCCCGAACGCCTTGAAATAGAGATTACCGAAAGCTGCCTCCACGATCAGATCGGGACCGTGCGTTCGATGATCACCAGTCTTAAAAATCAGGGTATTCGCATCAGCCTGGATGACTTCGGCAGCGGCTATTCGAGCCTGACCCAGCTTCGTTCCCTGCCATTCGACCAGCTGAAAATTGATCGCAGCTTTGTCACCGGTCTGGCCGATGACGAAGCCAATCGCAAACTGGTCGAAGCCATTGTGTCGCTGGCGAAAGGGCTGAACCTGCCTGTCACAGCGGAAGGGATTGAATCCGAGCCCGTGCATCAGGTCCTGCGCAGTATGGGTGCCATGAAAGGTCAGGGCTTCCTTTATGGCAAACCCCAAAGCGCATGGGAAACCTCGGCCATGCTGGCAGAACGCAATCTCCTGATCGCCCCGATGGAACATCCTGCGCCCGATGACCGCGCGCACCGCTCCCTTATGCCAAAACACGGGCAAGCAGGCTGAATACTGCCCCACCAACACTGGACGTGAGGCCCGCCAGCGCATAGATGCGCGGCATCATGCGCGTTCCTTTCATCAAGATGCACGGTCTTGGCAACGACTTCGTGGTGCTGGACAGCCGTAACCAACCCTTGCCGCCGGTCGACGCGCGCAAGGCAGCCGCGCTGGCCGATCGCCGCACGGGCATCGGATGCGACCAGTTGGTGCTGATGGAAAACAGCGCAATCGCGGATTTCCGCATGCGGATTTTCAATCCGGATGGCAGTGAAGTCGGCGCCTGCGGCAATGCCAGCCGCGCCGTGGCGCTGCTTTACGGACAGGCCTGCACTATCGAAACGGGTGGCGGGGTGATCGAAGCGCAGCTGGCAGACGCCGGAATTGCGGTGAACATGGGGCTGCCCCGTTTCGACTGGGATATAATCCCGCTCGCCTATGCGATGGATACCCTGTCGATGCCGGTCGGCTGGGAAGAGCTGGAAAACCCGGTCGCGGTCAATGTCGGCAATCCACATGTTGTGTTTTTCGTGTCGGATACCGACGCGGTCGAACTCGACCGGCTCGGCCCAGTGATTGAAAACGATCCGCTGTTTCCCGAACGGGTCAATGTCAATGTTGCAACAGTGACGGATCGCGGTGCGATGCGCCTGCGCGTGTGGGAACGTGGCGCTGGGCTGACCCGTGCCTGCGGGACCGGTGCCTGCGCCAGCGCGATCGCAGCCATGCGGCGTGGGCTGGTGGATCGCAGTGTTGCGGTTACCCTGCCGGGCGGCACGCTCACTATCGCGTGGGGTGAAGACGGCACCATCACCATGACCGGGCCCGCAACAGAATCGTTCCGGGGCGACTTCGAATGGGACGCGCTCGCATGAACGAAGCGAAGCCAGCCGAAGTCATTTCGCTCGGCTGTCGGCTCAACATCGCGGAAAGCGAGTCGATCCGGGCTTTGCTCGCACAGGAAAACGACGTGGTGGTGGTCAACAGTTGCGCTGTGACCGCCGAAGCCGTGCGCCAGACCCGGCAGGCAATCCGCAGGGCACGCCGCCAGCGCCCCGATGCACGCCTGCTGGTCACCGGGTGCGCGGCGGATATCGAACGCGAACAGATCGCCGCCATGCCCGAAGTCGACGGGCTGATCCCCAATACCGCCAAGCTGGACCCGCGCGCATGGAATGTCCCGGCCACGGCCCCGCCGAAACCCGCCGCGCATACGCGCGCCTTCATCGCGGTGCAGAACGGCTGTGATCACGCCTGCACATTCTGCGTCATCCCGCAGGGCCGCGGGCCAAGCCGTTCGCTGACCATTGCGCAAGTGCTGCAACAGGTGGAACAGCATATGGCACTGGGCGCGCCCGAAGTGGTGCTTACCGGCGTGGATGTCACATCATGGGGCCATGATTTGCCCGGCAGCCCCCGACTGGGAAGCCTGGTCGACGCCATTCTCACCGCATTCGGTTCCTTGCGTCGCCTGCGGATGTCGTCGCTTGACGGGGTCGAGATCGATGATCAGCTGCTCGAACTGCTGGCAAGCGAACCTCGCGTCATGCCCCATGTTCACCTTTCCCTTCAGCACGGCGATGATCTGGTGCTCAAACGGATGAAGCGGCGCCATGCGCGTGCGGACGCGGTGCGGCTTGTCTCGCACCTGCGCGAACGGCGCCCGGATATCGCCATCGGCGCGGATCTGATCGCGGGTTTCCCGACGGAAGATGCCGCCATGCATGCGGCCAATCTTTCCATTATTGGTGAACTTGCCATCGTGCACGGCCACATTTTCCCTTATTCCCCCCGGCCCGGAACGCCTGCTGCGCGCATGCCGCAAGTGGACCACGCCACAATCCGCGAACGCGCCGCCCAGTTGCGGGCCGCGGTCGCGCGGGAACGGGAAATCTGGCTGAACCGGCAAATCGGCCAGACACTGTTTGTATTGAGCGAGGCTGACGGGACGGGCCATGCGGAAAACTTCGCGCGCGTCGCCCTGCCGCCGGGTACACCGCGCGGCGTGATCCTGCCCCTGACGCCTACACGTATCGAAGAAGGACTGCTGCAATGAGCGGGCAAAGCTGGTCGGATCGCCTGCTCGGCGGTTTCCGAAAAACGTCGGACAAATTTTCCGAAAACCTGTCCGGTGTTTCCGGAGGCACATCGAAGCTTGATGATGCGACGCTCGACGATGTCGAGGACGCGCTGATTTTGTCGGATCTCGGCCCGACCGCTGCCGCGCGTATCCGGGCCCGTCTGTCGGAACAGCGCTTCGGGCGCGATATTGATGAGCAGGGACTGCGCGAAGCCGTGGCGGAAGAGATCGCCGCAATTCTTCGGCCCGTGGCCAAGCCGCTGGAAGTGACCGCCTTCCCCCGCCCGCAAGTCGTGCTGGTAATTGGCGTGAATGGCAGTGGCAAGACGACGACTATCGCCAAGCTTGCGCACCTTTTTCAGGAAGATGACTACAGCGTCATGCTGGCTGCCGGTGATACCTTCCGCGCGGCCGCCATTGGCCAATTGAGCGTATGGGCCGATCGCCTGTCCATTCCCATCGTCAAGGGTGCGGAAGGCGGCGACCCCGCCAGCGTCGTGTTCGACGCGGTCAGGAAAGCCACGGAAATCGGCAGTGACGCGCTGATCGTCGATACTGCGGGCCGGCTGCAGAACAAGACCGAACTGATGGACGAACTGGCGAAAATTCGCCGCGTTCTCGGCCGCATCAACCCGGAAGCACCGCATGATGTGGTACTCGTGCTTGACGCGACCAATGGTCAGAATGCACTCTCCCAGATTGAAACTTTCAAGGAAGTGGCCGGGGTTACCGGATTGATCATGACCAAGCTTGATGGAACGGCCCGCGGCGGGGTTCTTGTGGCGGCGGCTGAAAAGTATGGATTGCCCATTCACGCGATCGGCGTGGGCGAAACAATTGATGACTTGCGTCCGTTCGATCCCGATCTGGTCGCAAGGGTGATTGCAGGACTGGCCTGATGACAACAACGGAAAGCAAGGAAAAGGCGAAATCGGGCTGGCTCAACCTGCTGGTTGATTACGGGCCGCTGCTCATCTTTTTCCTCGTCTACAAGTATTACGCGCCCGAAGAACACAATGATGCCGTAGGTGAAGTGTTCGCGGTGGTCCGCGGCACGGTTGCTTTCATGGTCGCGGCCGTGATCGCGCTGGCCGTATCGAAATGGCGGCTGGGCAAAGTGTCGCCGATGCTGCTGCTGTCCACCGCACTGATTGTGGGCTTCGGTTCGCTGACCATCTTCCTGCACGATCCGTTCTTCGTGCAAATCAAGCCGACGGTCGTCTATCTGTTTTTCGGTATCGCGCTTCTGATCGGCTACTGGAAGGGCAAGGCCCTGCTCAAGATCCTGCTGGAGGCCGCGTTTGACGGGCTGAACGAAGAAGGCTGGATGAAGCTGTCCCGCAACTGGGGGGTATTCTTCCTGTGCCTTGCCGGGTTGAACGAGGTGCTGCGGATGACGCTGGATTTCGGATCATGGCTGGCGGCCAAACTCTGGGTGTTCATGCCGCTGTCATTCCTGTTTACCTTCACGCAAATACCGATGCTCTTGCGCCATGGGCTGGGCGACAAGGGTGAGGAAGAGGCCGAGCACCGCATTCCCCCGCCTAATATTGCAAAAAGGTGTGACAAAATCGCACCGCCCCGTAATATCCCCCGTTTCCACTCCTCTCCTGTGAAACGAAACAAAAACGGATACGAAGGGGGATTATAATGACAAAGTTTTTCGGTAACCTGCATCTGGTGCTGGTGGTGGGATTTGCCGCCGCTATCGCACTGATCATGGCCTTCAATGCAAGCGCACCGGCTGATCCCAACGCGATCCTGCGGTGGCTTCACCTGTTCTTCGGTATCGTCTGGATCGGGCTGCTTTACTATCTGAACTTCGTGCAAGTTCCGACCATGCCCACGATCCCGGATGAACTGAAGCCGGGCGTTTCCAAGCATATCGCGCCCAAGGTTCTGTTCTTCTTCCGCTACGGCGCGCTGTTCACGGTGCTGACCGGTCTCGCGATCGCGCACGTCAGTGGCTATCTCGTCCAGGCTCTCACCTTCTCGGGTCAGGGCAACGTGAACCTGATCGGCATCGGCATGTGGCTCGCGCTGATCATGGCCTTCAACGTCTGGTTCATCATCTGGCCCGCCCAGAAGAAGATCCTCGGCCTGGTTGAAGCGACCCCGGAAGAAAAGGCATCGGCCGCACCGCGCGCCCTGATCGCCAGCCGCACCAACACGCTGCTTTCGATCCCCATGCTTTATGCGATGGTCAGCGCCAATCTCGGCTGATCACCGCACACCATAGCTACCGAAAGGGGCGCCCCCGGCAACGGTGGCGCCCCTTTTTCCTTTCCATCGATCCATGGGCACCTTCGAACAGCACCACCAACCCGTGCCTGCCCTCAGATTTCAACCTGGCTGCCGAGTTCGACCACGCGGTTGGTTGGCAGTCGGAAGAAATCCATAGGGGATGCCGCATTGCGCATCATCCATGCGAACAGCTTTTCCCGCCAGATCGCCATGCCCGGGTTCTTCGCCGAAAGCAGCGTCTGCCGTGACAGGAAGAAGCTGGTGCTCATCATGTCGAATGGCCCGCCGCAGATCTTCTGGTCCTGCAGGGCAGCGGGAATGTCCGTCTCCTGCATGAAGCCATAGTGCAACACCAGACGATAGAAACCCTCGCCCAGATCGCTGACCTTGCACCGTTCGCTTTCCGGCACATAGGGCACATCGGCGATATCGACAGTCAGGATGACCACGCGTTCATGCAGCACTTTGTTGTGCTTGATGTTGTGCAGCAAGCCAGAGGGCACACCGCCGGTGTTCGACGCCATGAAGATCGCCGTGCCCGGAACGCGCAATGCGCTGCCCGCCGATTTGATGAACACCTCCATCGGCAGGCTGGCTTCGGCCATGCGTTCGCGCATCAAGACGCGTCCGCGCGCCCAGGTCGTCAACATGGTGAAGGCCACACCGCCGATCAGCAGCGGGAACCAGCCACCGTCGGGCACCTTCATGAAGTTTGCGGCGAAGTAGGCGCCATCGACAATGAACACCACCGCCAGAACAGGCAGCGCCAGCCACCATTTCCATTTCCACACGGCCATGACCACCACGGCCAGCAGACAGGCGTCAATCAGCATCGCCCCGGTAACGGCGATGCCGTAAGCCGATGCGAGGTTCGACGAATTCTGGAACATGATGACAAGCACGATCACCGCGACCATCAAGGCCCAGTTGATCACCGGGATATAGATTTGCCCTGCTTCGGTTTCGTTGGTGTGACGGATCGACAGACGCGGAATGAAGCCAAGCTGGATAGCCTGATGCGTGATCGAAAACGCGCCGGTGATAACCGCCTGGCTGGCAATGAAGCTGGCGCAGGTCGCCAGAATAACGAGAGGAAGCCGGAACGCTTCCGATGCCAGCATGAAGAAGGGATTCTGGATCGCCTCGCTCGCCGCGGCGGCATCGAGGCTCAGGATCATCGCCGCCTGACCGAAATAATTCAGCAACAGACAGGGCATGACGAAGCCGAACCACGACAGGCGCAGCGGCCCACGGCCGAAGTGCCCCATATCGGAATAGAGCGCTTCCGAACCGGTCACGGCCAGAACGACGGAACCCAGCGCCAGAAACGCCAGCAAACGATCGCTGAGGAAGAACTGCAGAGCATACCACGGGTTCAGCGCCACCAGCACTTCCGGCGATGTCACGATGTGCATCAAGCCCAGAACGGCCAGCACCACGAAATAGATCGTCATCACCGGGGCAAAAAGTTTGCTGACCAGTTCGGTGCCGCGTTTCTGCAGGAAAAACAGCAGAACCAGCAGGACCAATGCAATCGGCATGACCAGCGGCTGCAGCGAACTTTCCACCACGGTCAACCCTTCGACCGCAGACAGCACCGAAACGGCCGGGGTGATCATGCTGTCGCCATAGAACAGCGATGTCGCGAATACGCCCAGCGTGACCACCAGCCAGCCATACCCCGATCGCCCGATAAACCGGGACAGCAGGGCGACGAGGGCAAGGCTGCCGCCCTGCCCCTTGTTGTCCGCCCGCATCAACATGCCGACATACTGGATCGACACGACCAGCGTCATCGACCAGAAAATCAGACTCGTGACGCCCAGCACGTGCAGATCGTCGAGCGCCAGCGGGTGCGGCCCGACGAAGGTTTCACGAAATGCGTATAACGGGCTGGTCCCGATATCGCCGAAGACAATCCCGATAGCGCCAAAGGCCATCAGCGCGATATTCGATTCGCGGCTGTGGCCATGCGTTTGTGTCGGCGGTGTCGGTGGAGGGTTATCGCTCACATCAGCGGAATCGGTCATCAGGATGGATAGCCCCTGTTGCCAGTTATTCCCGCCACCTGGCATCCTGCGAGCGGGCGACGGCGCTTAGCAGCATGGCTACTGCGCCGCAACAAGGCAAGCTACTGTGCGACAATCCGGCGCATAAGCTCCTCCAGAGCCGCTATTCTTTGTTCGAGTTCCCCCGCCAAGGGGCATCAGCGGGTGTTTTGCGCAGCGATTCGCTCCACAACTGGTGGGCCTCGATCAACCTTCCCGCGCGAATCATCGCCACTCCGAGGAAGAACGACGGCGCCGCATCCTGCGGCGCTGCCTCACCCGCCCTGCGATAGGCATAGAGCGATGCCGGAGAAAGCTGGCCATCGGCCTGTTCCACCAGAGCGTTGGCCATGGCCAGCCATGCCTGACTATCCTGGGGATTTTTGCGCACAGCACCACGCAGCACTCCGGCGGCCTTTGCGAAATCGCCGCGGCGGGCGAAACCGTCCGAAATAATGAGATAATCGCTCGACGGTGCGCCGTTGGCGAAGCTCTGGCGCACGGCTACCATACCGGTGCCATCGACATCTTTCACCAAAGCAGCAGCCTTCGGGGCACCCGGCATATCCGGTCTGCCTTGCCACGCATAACCGGCAAGCCCCAATGCCAGCGCAACGCCGGGGATGGCCCACAGGCTGCGCGGCACGCGAAACAGCCACATTCCCGCAATGGCGATAAGCAGGGCCAACGCGATCAACAGCAGCCAGATCATGCGCGTTTCCCCAACTTGCGCCACAACAGCAATCCCGCAACAATCAGCAGGATCAACGGCACCGCGAACAGAGGCCAGGTTGCGCTGTCCACGCGGGGCGCGAAACTGACGTAATCGCCATAGCGTTCGATCAGCCAGGCGCGAATGGCTTCCGGTTCCTCGCCCGCGGCAATGCGGGTCCGCACCTGATGGCGCATATCACCGGCCATCGGCGCATCGGAATCCGCGATGGACTGGCCCTGGCACTTGAGACAGCGCAGGGTTTCCATCAGTGCCTTGGCCTTGGCTTCCTGATCCGCGTTATCGAGTTGCCGATAGGCGTAGGGGGCAGGCGGCATCGAATCCTGCGCGGCCACACCCTGCCCGGCCAGGGCCAGAACCATTGCCAGCCACAAGGCGATCAGCGCCCTCACGCACCGGCTTCCTTCAGCTTTTCGATCAACATCGGCACATGTTCCGGCCGGATATCGCCGATATGCTGGTACCGGATCACCCCTTTGCCATCGACAACGAAGGTTTCCGGAACACCGGAGGAGCCGATCGCCATCTGCACTTCCGAAAGATCATCCGCACCTACGCGCGTATAGGGATTGCCGTAACGGCCCAGAAAGGCCGTCACATCTTCGGGCCGGTCGCGAATGGCGACGCCAACGATATCCACCCCCTGCTTGCGCAAGGCCTCAAGCTGCGGCGCCTCGGCCGCACAAGGCACGCACCAGCTCGCCCAGATATTCAGCAGGCGCGGTTTCCCATCGGCCAGATCCGCGGTCGCCAGACCGGGCATATCTGCCAGAGCCGGACGCAGGGCGAATTGCGGTACGGGCTTGCCGATCATCGCACTTTCCACCTCGCGCGCCGCAGGGCGAAAGAGCTGCAGGGCAACCAGCCCGACAAAGCCGAGGAACAGCGCCAGCGGCAGCCAGACCTTCCATCCACCGCGCATCAGGCCCCCCGCACTTTCGCGATTTCGTTCTTGCGCTGGGCAATCTGCCTGACGGCAGAACGGCGGCGCAGATCGGTTGCAACCCGCCCCAGCAAAGCGAGAAGCCCGCCCAATGCCACCAACAGGCCGCCATACCAGATGAAGGTCACAAAAGGTTTCCACCACAGGCGCAATTGCCACCGGCCATCTTCGGTTTCATTGCCCAGCACTGCGTAGAGCTGGCCATTCCAGCGCGTCAGCAACGCGCTTTCACTGGTCTGCTGCGGCGGGGTCCAGAAACTGCGCGCCTGCGGTGTGACTGTCACAACAGCGCCATCACGATATTGTGCTTTCAGGCGCGCTTCCAGCGCTGTCCAGTTAGGCCCGGCAACCGGCTCCACCGCTTCCAGTTTGACAGTCCACGGCCCAACGGCAACCACATCGCCGGTTTGCGCCGCTGCCAGTTTTTCCACGGTCAGCGAACTATCCGCCGCCATACCGAACAGGGCCAGACCGATACCGAAATGGGCCACCACCATGCCCCATACGGCCAGAGGCAGATGGCGTAGCCGGCGCCCACGCAAGGGCAACAGGCTTGCCACCATAAGCGCAATCGACAGGCCAAGGCCGAGCAACGGCAGCAACCCGAACGGACGCCACACCAATAGACCAACCAAAACCAGAACAAGCAAAAGACCCACAGCGATCAACGGGCTGCGCACACGCTGCAACCGGTCCCTGCGCCAGCGCAGCAAAGGCCCGATCGCCATGACCACCAGCATCGGCAAGGCGAAGATCGCCCCAACCGGGTTGAAGTATGGTGGCCCGACCGAGACCTTCACACCGAACGCCTCGGTAACCAGCGGGTAAAGCGTTCCCAGCAAAACAATGCCGAGCAGCGCGGACAACATGACATTGTTAAACACCAGCGCCCCTTCGCGGCTGGTCACGCTGAAACGCTCCCCTTCCGCAATGCTGCTGGCGCGCAAGGCGAACAGAACCAGAGCACCCCCGATGTAGATCGCCAGAAGGGCGAGAATGAAACTGCCCCGCTCAGGATCGACGGCAAAGGCATGCACACTGGTCAGAATGCCGGAGCGCACCAGGAACGTGCCCACCATCGACATCGAAAAGGCCACTACGCCCAACATGACAGTCCAGGCGCGCAAGGCGTCACGCGCGGCCAGTACGCTGGCCGAATGCAGCAGGGCCGTGGCCGCGAGCCATGGCATCAACGAGGCATTTTCCACCGGGTCCCAGAACCACCAGCCCCCCCAGCCCAATTCATAATAGGCCCAGTAGCTGCCCGCAGCGATGCCGATCGTCAGGAAAATCCATGCCCCCAGCACCCAGGGCCGCATGACTTTTGCGAAAGTCGGCCCGACCTGCCCCGTCAACAAAGCGCCGACGGCAAAGCTGAACGCCAACGAAAGCCCCACATAACCGAGGTAAAGCGTCGGCGGATGGAAAGCCAAACCGATGTCCTGCAACAGGGGGTTCAGCCCCATGCCGTCAACGGCCGGTTCGGGCAGCCGCTCAAACGGGTTGGAGGACAACAGCAGAAATGCGTAGAAACCCAGCCCGACAAACGCCTGTGTGGCCAGGGTGGCCAACATGGTGCGTTCGGGCAGGCGCCGTTCCAGCAGCGCAATGAGCGCGCCCATCCCGGCCATGACAGTAACCCACAGCAGCATGGACCCTTCATGGTTGCCCCAGGTTCCTGCCAGCTTGTAAATGAAGGGTTTGGCCGAATGCGAATTGGCAACCACCAACTTCACCGACAGATCGGTGCGGATAAACAGCGCCACAAGGGCCGCAAACGACACGACTGTCAGAACGCCCTGCATGACCGCAACAGGGCGCACCAGTATAGCCAGCGGCCCATCCCCGTTGCGCAAGGCAGAAACGCCCATGACCAGTTGCAGCCCGGCCAAAGCCGCGGCCAGCCACAGGGCCGCCAGACCGAATTCCGCGATCACCGCGTTTCCGCCACTGCCGCATCGGCCTGCGCCGCGGTCATATGTTCGAGTTCGCGCGGCACGTAATTTTCATCGTGCTTTGCCAGCAGGTTATCAGCAACAAACACACCGTTGGCGTTAAGCCTTCCTTCCGCAACCACACCCGATCCTTCAACGAACAGATCCGGCAGGATACCGGCATATTGCACCGGCATACGCGCCTTGCCGTCGCCCACCACGAACGAGATCGTCACGCCATCGGGCAAGGTCTTAATCGATCCTTGTTCCACCATGCCGCCAAGGCGGACCGCCTGCCCGACGGATGGCGGCGCCTCCCGCATTTCACTGGGGACGAAAAAATAACTGGCCTGACTACGCAACGCCCATGCCGCCAGCAGCCCCGCGCCCACAAGCGCGACAAGCGCTATGACCACCAGCACAAGCCGCTGGTGTTTCGCCTTAATCCGGGTGCTCATCGTCTTTTGATCCTGTCCCGTCGCGCTTCGGCCCTGCGCATCGCGAGCCAGCTCCACCCCACGACCGCCAATGTCCCCACTATACCCACGGCATAGGCGGCAAGGACAAAGTTCCAGTGATCGAGCGCCTCACGCATTGCCTGTCACGCCTCCAGCGCCTTGCGGCGCAAGCGCGCCTCCGCCTGCACATCGGCCAGCAACATGCGCATCCGCGCCAGAACCACGCCCCCGAACAAGAGGGAAAACCCGATGGTTGCGGCCAGCAGTGGCCAAAGGAAAGCCGGGTCGATCGCCGATTTGCCGATGGTGATGCTGGGCGGCTGATGCAGGCTGTTCCACCAGACGACGGAACGGTTGATAATCGGGACGTTGATCGCCCCAATCAGCCCAAAGATCGCTGGAATGCGGCTCGATGCGCCATCGCGCTGCGCGGCCCCGGCCAGTGCGATATAGGCAAAATAAAGGAACAGAAGAACGAGGAAGCTCGTCAGACGACCGTCCCACACCCACCATGTCCCCCAGGTAGGCCGCGCCCAGATGGAGCCGGTAAGCAGGCAAATCGCAGTGAACGCGGCCCCGGGCACAGCGGCGGCACGCGCCGCCAGCGATGCCAAGGGATGCCGCCAGACCAGTTCCACCAGGCTGGAAAGGGCAATCGCCGTCCATCCCCCCATGCCCAGCCACGCGGCAGGCACATGAATAAACAGGATTCGGACGGTATCGCCCATCAGCCGATCGGGTGGGACCATGAACAGCCCCCAGGCCAATGCAGCAGAGGCGACAATTAGTCCGCTGCAGAGAAGCAGCGGCGTCAGCCAGCGAGCCAGCTTCAGAAAACGGGTCGGATTGGCGAAACCGTGTATCATATCGACCTAGGCTGCGCCCTTTGGCAGGTGAATGGGATATACACAAGCGCGACCCGTTCGCAGCATCGAATATGCTCGAAAAACATCGCCCCGACGCGAATCATGCGAAAGCCACACGCCTGCCCCCGCAGGAGGGATCGGGTCAAATAATTCGGTATGATGCCTTGAAATCGCTGGGGCGACCGAGGGGTCTCGAACCCCCGACCTCCGGTACCACAAACCGGCGCTCTAACCAACTGAGCTACGGTCGCCACACTAGCGATGGTTGCCTGTCGTGAAGCAACCTCGGGGGCGAGCCTCTGGCATAGAGCGCAGCCTTTTGGAAGCGAAATCTGCGCCTCATTTCCATCGAATGATTTGCACGGCGATCCGGCCGGTATATCCAGCACCTATGACGCACCCCGGTGATATGACAGTCGACCACCTGCTTGCCTGGCCAGGCATCAGACGCACCCCCAGCCCCGCGCTGGACCTGTTCCATACCCGGGCTTTTCTCGACCCGACGCATTGCGCCCGCTTGATCGAACTGATCGATGCCAATCGCCACCCTTCCACCATCGCCGATCCCAATGGCGATGCCTATTTCCGGACCAGCGAAACCTGCGATCTCGATGCAGAGGAGCCAGCGGTGCAGGAACTGGAACGCCTGCTCCATACGCTAACGGGGATCGATCCCCATCATGGCGAACCGGTTCAGGGGCAACGCTATGCCGTGGGGCAGGAGTTCAAGGCCCACACCGATTACTTCGAACCGAACGGCACGGATTACCAGCAGTACTGCGCCTTGGCAGGCCAGCGCACCTGGACGGCGATGGTCTATCTCAACGAGCCACAGGCGGGTGGCGGCACGCGCTTCAAGCATATCGGCAAGACGTTTCAGCCCGAACAGGGCAAACTGCTGACATGGAACAACCGACTGCCCGATGGCCGGGTCAACCCCGCAACATTGCATCACGGCATGAAAGTGCGAAAAGGCCTGAAGTACGTCATCACCAAATGGTACCGGGAACGGCCTTGGCAGTGACAGGGAATACCATCTTCGCAGAATAACAAAAAAGGCGGCCCGAAAGCCGCCTTTCCCGTATCTCAGAACGAGACTGTCGCTTACTTCTTCTTGAGCGACAGACCGCCGAAACGCTTGTTGAAGCGTGCCACCTGGCCGCCTTCGTTGACCACGCGGTTGCCGCCGGTCCAGGCCGGATGGCTGGTCGGGTCGATTTCGAGCGCCAGCGTGTCGCCTTCCTTACCCCAGGTGGAGCGGGTTTCGAACACGGTACCGTCGGTCATCTGGACCTTGATCGTGTGGTAATCGGGATGCGTATCGGCCTTCATGGCGGTGGTGCTCCGTAAAAACGAGCCGGTTCCGACCGGCTCTTCGGATGGATAGAAAGCGGGGCCCATAAAGGCGGGCCCCACAAAATGCAAGGATTACTCCCCCTCAGCGGGAGGGTCGGCGATCATCGCGGTGAACTGAACCTCGCAGGCGACCTTATCACCAATCATGGCCTTGCCCCAGAACTTGCACACGCGTGCGCGTTTCTGAACGAAGCCCACATGCAGGTCGAGCAGACAACCCGGTTCCACGGGATTGCGGAACTTGGCATCCTCAATCGCCATGAAATAGACGAGCTTCCCCGACCCCGCCAATTCCAGCGACTCGATCGCCAGAATTGCGGCGGATTGGGCCAGCGCTTCCACAATCAGGACACCCGGCATGATCGGACGCCCCGGGAAATGCCCCTGGAAGAACTGTTCGTTGAAGCTGACCGCCTTGATCGCGTGAATTTCCTCACCCGCCGTCATCGACTCCACCCGGTCAACCAGGAGGAGCGGATAACGGTGCGGCAAAGCATTCAAAATCTTACGGATATCGTAAGACTTGGCCTCGCTCATGATGATGCCCCTTAGGTGTGCTTAGCGGCCGCTGGGCGACGGCTGTGCCGGGGCTGCCGGAGCAGCGCCCTGCTGGGCAGCCTGCTGTTCACGCAGCTGACGCGGCAGCCAGCCCTGCGGCGGAACAAGCTGTGCCGACGGCAGAAGCGTATTGAGTTCAGCCAGAACCTGCTGGTTCATGTTGTACGCGTCTTCGGCATAGACCAGCGAATCCTGCGCGAGGATCAGGCCAACCTTGTTCTTGGTCGAGGCGGCTTTGATGGCGGCATCGATCTTGTCGTAGATCTGTTCTTCGACATAGGCGTTCGAAAGCGCGACCGGCTGCATGATATTCTGGATATCGCGCTGGCCGTTCTGTTCGATCTGCTGGATCGTGGCGGCCTGCTGCTGCAGCGAAGCCACATTGGGGCTGGCTGCCTGGCTGTCGGCATTGAACTTGTCGACCAGCGGCTTGAGCTGCGCTTCAACCTGGGCCTTCTTGGCCTTGGCCGCATCATACTGCGCCTTGTAGGTCGTTTCGCGCTGCTGCTGGGCGGTGCGATAGGCATTGGAATTGGCAATTACGCCCTCGGTGCTGACCCAGCCGATCCCCTTCACCACTTGCGCCGTGGCAGGTGCAATAGCGATTGGCGCAGCGGAAAGAACAAGCCCGGCAGCCAGGGCCGATTTAAGAAGAATTTTCATCAGAATTGCGTCCCTACGTTGAAGGAAAATGCCTTGGTGTCGTCGCCTTTGGCCTTAAGCAAGACCTTGGCAAAATCGATGCGAAGCGGGCCAAAGGGTGAGTTCCAGTTTACACCCACGCCAATGCTGACGCGCGGCTTGGGCGTATTGCCAACGAACTCTTCGATAAAGGCAGGTATCCGCTGACGGATGCGGGCCTCATTGGCACCGAACGGCCCAGTCGGGTTTGTTGTGACCGAAACCTTGGTCGCATTCCCTGCGGAATCTTTTTCATCGATCTGGTTATAAAGCTGCTGACCCGCATCATTCAAATCCATGATGTCGAGATAGGGGTAAGGCATATCGCCAGCCTTGGTCAATTGCGGCTTCTTGACACCCCAGACGGCACCAGCATCGAGGAAGATTGAGGGGCGCAGCCCCATTTCGCGGGCACCGCTGCCCAACGGAATTTCGAGTTCAGCCCGGCCGACGTAATAGGCCTTGCCGCCCAACGCGTCATCGGTCCACTGCTTGCGCGAGGGATCGGGGCCGATGTTCTGCACGCAGCCCGTGCTGTCGGCCGTACAGCCGGCAAGATCGATCAATGGCTTACGCAACACGCGCGGGCCGACGCCACGAATATCGAAGCCGCGAATCTGCGGTTCGCCAAGGAAGAAGCGATCGGTGATCCGCAGATCATCCAACCCGGCTCCACGGTTCTGCAGCGCCTTGATAAAGCCGCCTTCCGCCGCAACCGAGAAGATGAACCCGCCGCCGACATTCCAGTATTTCGACGCTTCACCGGTAACGCGGGCATATTTCACATCCCCACCCAGCCCGGCAAAGTCGAAGCCGACCGTCACGTTATGGCCGCGGGTCGGGCGATAGCGGCTGTCGCGCGTATCATAGACCAGCGACACACCGATGATCGAGCTGAGATCCTTGCCCAGCGAGTCGCAAAGATAGCGCCCCGCAAGGAATGCGTCGCATTCGGTGACACCCGGCGTCACACGCTCGGAGTAATAATCCTTGGACAGCGACACATCGTCATAGTTCAATGTGTAGCGTGCGATCGCGGACAGATATTCGGTCAGCGGCACACCAAGACGCGCCTGGAAGCCCGTGGTCGAGCGTTCATAGGTCGTGTTGCGCTTGCTACCGAAGTAGTTGAAGCTGTTGAGATCGCGGCGGTAAATATCGATACCTGCCGAAATGTTCTTATCGAACAGATAGGGTTCGACGAAGCTCACCTGCGCGGATTTGGTATAGCGCGAGAAGTTCAGGCTGAGGCCCACGGTCTGCCCGCGACCACGGAAGTTGCGCTGCCGGATCGAGCCTGACAGAATGAAGCTTTCGAGACTGGAGAAACCGGCCGAAAGCTGCAGTTCGCCCGTGGGCTTTTCCTCGACATTGGCTTCGAGGATGATCCGGTCGGGCGCGCTGCCTTCCTTCTGCTGAACCTCGAAGTTTTCCTGGAAATAACCGAGCGACTTGATCCGGTTGGTGGTGCGCTTGATCTTCAGGGAGTTGAACGCATCGCCTTCCGCCGTGCGGAATTCGCGGCGGATCACCTTGTCCTGCGTCAGCGTGTTGCCGTTGATATCGACCTTCTCGACATAAACGCGCGGCGCTTCCGCCAGCGTGTAGTCGACCGACATCGTCAGGTTGTCCTTGTTGCGGCGGAAATTCGGCCGCACGTCGGCAAAGGCATACCCCATCGAACCGGCGCCTTCGCTCAGGCTTTCGACGGTGTCTTCAACCTTCTTGGCGTTGTACCAGTCGCCTTCCTTCATCGGCAGCCTGGCAGTCAGATCGCTGCTGTTGAAATCGCGCAGCTGGCTTTCGACCTGCACCGGGCCAAATTTGTACCGATCGCCTTCTTCCACCACATAAGTGATGATGAAGTCTTTCTTGTCGGGCGTCAGTTCTGCCACCGCCGAAACCACGCGGAAATCGGCATAGCCTTCCGTCAGGTAAAACTGGCGCAGCTTCTGTTGGTCAAAAGCAAGACGATCCGGATCATATCCGGTGTTGGAGCTGAACAGGCGGAAGAAGCGTGCCTGCTTCGTCACCATCTGTTCACGCAGATCGCCATCGGAAAACTTCTCGTTGCCGATGATGTTGATTTTCTGGACCTTGGACTTCGGCCCTTCGCTGATTTCGTAGACGATATCGACGCGGTTCTGCTCCAGCTCGACCATTTTCGGTTCGACCGTCGCAGCGAAGCGCCCCTTGCGCTTGTACAGTTCGATAATGCGGGCCACATCCGCGCGAACCTTGGAACGCGTGAAGATCTGCCGCGGCGCCATCTTGATTTCGGGAAGGATCTTGTCGTCCTTGATCCGCTTGTTCCCTTCCAGGATGATGCGGTTGATGATCGGGTTTTCCTTGACCTCGATCACCACATTGCCCGCTTCGTTGTGGATCGAAACATCCGCCAGCAGCTCCGTGGCGTACAGCGCCTTGAGCGCCTCGTCCGCTGCGGCCTGCGTATAAGGCTGGCCTTCGCGCAGCTGAATATAGCTCAGGATCGTATCGCGCTCGATACGCTGGTTGCCGACAACCGTAATCGACCGGATCGTCTCAGCGGCAGGTGCGATGGCGACAGGGGCCGTGGTCGCTGCGGCAGCAGCGGGCGCAGCAGCCTGGGCCTGCGCGGCAACGGGCAATCCGCCAAGGACAGTTCCTCCCATCAAGGCGACTGCAAGGCGTGAGGCACTGTAATTATTGCCCATGCGGTTTACTTCCCGTCTAAAGTTCGACACGGCATTTCCTATCATTCGACGATCCTCCTCCATCGTTCCGATAGAGTCAGACCACGGCAGACAATCGCCGCCCTGTGCCCGATGAACAGGCACCAATCAAGCGGAAGCACAAAACGATCGCCAGCCTTCTGCGTTCCTTCCCCGGACTAGCTGCCAAAGATCGGCAGCGAGATGAGGTCATTTATGGTCACGAAAAGCATCAGAGCCAGCATAAGGGCCATGCCGGTTCGAAATGCCCATTCCTGACTCCGCTGGCCAACCGGCTTCCGACGGACCGCCTCCACGGCATAGAAAGCCAGATGCCCGCCATCAAGGGCAGGGATTGGCAAGAGGTTGATGAATGCCAAGTTAATTGAGATGAGCGCCACGAAATAGGCGAACTCGCGCCAGCCGAGCGACAGTTGCTCCCCGGAATACTTGGCGATCTTGATCGGCCCACCCAGCTCGTCGACCGAGCGGCGCCCAGTGATGATCTGCACTACGCCTTTGGCCATCATGACCATGATGTCGCCCGTCTGGCGCACACCAAGACCCACGGCTTCGATCGGCCCGACCTGCTGCAGTTCGCCGGGGCGGGACACAATGCCCAGCCGCCCGACGCGAAACGTGTTACCGAACCGGTCGCGTTCGACGACTTCGGGTACGCGAAAATTCACATCGAACTTTTCCGTACCGCGCTGCACGGTCAGTACCATGTCGACACCGGGATTCGGCACGACGCGGCTGCGCAGATCGTCAAAATCGGAAACGGCGCTGCCATCAACCGCAGTAATGCGATCCTCCGGCTTCAGCCCGGCTTCGGCAGCGGCAGACTGTTCCGCGACCCCGCCGATCACCGGGGGCACCACCATCTTGCCATAGGCCAGATTGAATGCCGCCAGAATCGCTACGGCCACCGCGAAATTCGTAAAGGGCCCGGCCGCGACAATCAGGGCGCGCTGCCACAGCGCCTTGGCCTGAAATGTCTGTTCCCGTTCTTTCTGCGGAAGGGCGAGCCATTCGGCATTGGGCTGGCTTGCCGGGTTCATGTCACCTGCGAACTGCACATAGCCGCCCAGCGGGATCGCCGACACTTTCCAGCGTGTTCCCCGCCGATCGGTGCGGCCGAACAGTTCCTTGCCGAAACCGATGGAGAACGCGTCTGCCCTCACCCCGAACCAGCGCCCAACGAGGTAGTGCCCCAGTTCATGGACAGTCACCAATGGCCCCAGCACCAGCAGGAACCCGATAATCATCAGAAAGATCGAGGGGGATTCGGTCAAATCAGGCCAGCTCCAGCAATTCACGCGCACGAATACGCGTGTCATGGTCGATTGCGAAGACATCGTCCAGCGATGAAGGTGCCTGAGGCATCGTTGCCGCGAGAACGCGTTCGACATTTGCGGCTATGCGCATAAAACCGATCTGCCCGGCCAGAAATGCGGCAACCGCTATTTCGTTTGCGGCGTTCAACACCGCTGGTGCCGCGCCACCGGCCTCCGCCGCTTCCCGCGCGATGCGCGTGGCCGGAAAACGCACCTCATCGGGCGCGAAGAATGTCAATTCCGCAAGGGTCGGCAAATCCAGCGACGGCATCGGCGTATCCATACGCTGCGGCCATGCCAGACACGATGCAATCGGCACGCGCATATCCGATGGCCCAAGCTGCGCCAGACTCGACCCGTCCCGGTATTCCACCAGCGAGTGAATCACACTTTGCGGATGCACGACGATCGACAGCTTATCCAGCCCCACCGGGAACAGGTGCCAGGCTTCGATCAGTTCAAGCCCCTTGTTGAACATGGTGGCTGAATCGACGCTGATTTTCGCCCCCATGTCCCAGTTCGGATGCTTTACCGCCTGCGCGGCCGTGGCCGCCTGCAATTGCTCCACCGTCCAGGTACGGAACGGCCCTCCGCTCGCCGTCAGGGTGATGCGCCGGACATCGGACAAGGCATTTCCCGCCAGACACTGAAAAATCGCGTTGTGTTCCGAATCGAGCGGCAGCAGCGTGGCCCCATGCTGTTCCACCGCAGCCATCATCAGGTCTCCGGCGGAAACCAGTGCTTCCTTGTTGGCCAGTGCGACAATACCGCCCTGCTCGATCGCCGCCATGGTCGGCGCCAGCCCTGCACAACCGACAATCGCGGCAACGGTCACATCTGCTGGCCTTGCTGCGGCATCACACAGCGCCTGCAAACCGCCTGCCACCGCAATCCCGCTTCCGGACAGCGCTTCCCGCAATAGAGGAAGACAGGTTTCATCGGCAATAACCGCAAGCTCGGCACCAAACTCCTTGGCCAACCCGGCCAGTTCCACAGCATTGCTGTGTGCCGTGAGCGCCACAACGCGCCAATCGTCCCGGTTGCGTCGAACAAGGTCCAGAGTCGATGTGCCGACCGAACCGGTGGCACCAAGAATCGATATGCTACGCATCACACAAACATCAAATAGGAAGAAACCGCCCCGACGATGATCGCCACGGGCAGCAGGCCATCCACACGATCAAGGACACCGCCATGACCGGGAATGAGCCGGGAACTGTCCTTCACGCCTGCACGGCGCTTTAGCCAGCTTTCGAAAAAATCACCCATTTGCGCCACAATTGCCAGCAAGGCGCCCACTGCAAAACCGGCAAGTACCGCCAGCCACGGCACGCCCTGCCCATCGTGCGTGGGTTGCGCTGCGCCGAATGAAACGGCGCCGCCGACCAGAACAGCCCCCAACAGCCCCGCCGCCGCCATACCGCCGAAAAGGCCCGCCCAGGTCTTGGACGGGCTGATCGACGGTGCGATCTTCGGGCCGCCAATCGCACGGCCGGTGAAATAGGCCCCGGTATCGGTGACAATCACGATCCCCAGCGCGAAGAATACAACCGCTGCCGGGCTCGCGACAAGATAAGCCGCAGCCAATCCGACATAGAGTATCGCACCGATCAGGGCGATTCCATGGCTGAGCGGAGCGGCGGGAATCCGGATGATCAGCCGCGCCATTTCGACAAAAGCGATCAGGCCAACCAGTCCGATGAACAGGTCAAGCACCAGCCCCCCCAGCCAGAACGCCGTGCCAGCAACCAGCAACATGGCCAGCGCCGACGCGACCCGCACAGGCAAGTCCGAGCCCTTATGCGTCGGCTGCTGAACCTCAACGTCCACCATAGCGGCGCTCCCGCCCGGCAAAGGTCGCCAACGCCTCTTCCAGATGCTCAGGCCGGAAATCGGGCCACAAGACATCGGTGAACCACATTTCGGCATAAGCGGCCTGCCACAGCAGAAAATTCGACAGGCGCACTTCGCCCGAAGTGCGAATCAGCAGATCAAGTGGCGGCAAATCTGCTGTATCAAGATGCCGTTCGATAGCTTCCGCGGTAATAGGCCCTTCGGCTGCTGCCGCCGCCGCCGCCCGCGCAATTTCCTGCTGCGACCCGTAATTGAGCGCGACCGCCAATGTTCCGGCCGTGCCGCCAGAGGTGGCGTCCAGCGCCTGCTCAAGCTGCGCCACCAGATCGGGCGATAAAGCCTTGTAATCCCCAATGATCTTCAGGCGTATCCCATGCGCAACAAGATCGGGAAGATCGCTTTTCAGAAAACGCTTCATCAGCGTCATCAGATCGGCAACCTCGTCCTCGGGTCGCTTCCAGTTTTCGGAAGAAAAGGCGTAGAGCGTCAGCGCCTCCAACCCACTGCCGGGCAAGGCGCGCACGAGGCGGCGAACCGCTTCCACCCCCCTCTGATGTCCCATCACCCGGGGCAAATGGCGTTTTTTGGCCCAGCGCCCGTTGCCATCCATAATGATCGCAACGTGGCGCGCACCGTGGCCCGCCGCATCGGAACGGGCTGTTACAGGGCCCTCACCAGCGGCATCTTCACGAGACCCCAGCGGAACCAGCGGAGGCTGGCTCGTGGTCACTGACCGAGGATTTCCTTTTCCTTATGTTCGGCAGCGTCATCCGCCTGCTTCACATATTGATCGGTCAGTTTCTGGACTTCCTCTTCCTTGCGCTTGCGCTCGTCCTCGCTGATTTCCTTCTTCTTTTCATCGTCCTTCAGCATTTCCATGCCATCACGGCGAACATTGCGGATCGCGATCCGGGCCTTTTCCGCATATTGCCCGGCCAGCTTGGCCAGTTCCTTGCGGCGTTCTTCCGTCAGATCGGGAATGGGCAGACGAATATTCTGCCCGTCGGTCATGGGGTTAAGCCCCAGCCCTGCAGACCGGATCGCCTTTTCGACCGGCGTCATGTTCGCCTTGTCCCACACCTGCACGCTGAGCATGCGAGGTTCGGGCGCGGAAATGGTCGCCACCTGGCCGAGCGGCATCATGGCCCCGTAGACTTCCACCTGAATCGGATCGAGCAGCGTGGTGTTGGCCCGCCCGGTGCGCAGGCCCGACAGATCGCTCTTCAGCGAATCCACAGCGCCACCCATGCGGCGTTCGATATCGGCCTTGTCGTACTTTGCCATGATCAGCCTTCCTTTTGCACTATCGTCTGGACGCCTTGCCCTTCCAGAACCCGGGCAAGATTGCCTTTCTCACGGATCGAAAAGACCACGATCGGAATGGCATTGTCGCGGCACAAAGCCACGGCGGCGGCGTCCATCACCTTCAGATTGTCAGCCAAGACCTTGTCATAACTGACTGATTGATAACGCTTTGCAGCGGGGTTTTTCTTCGGATCGGAATCATAGATTCCGTCAACGCTCGTCCCCTTGAGCAAGGCGTCGCATTTCATTTCGGCAGCACGCAACGCGGCCCCGCTGTCCGTGGTAAAATAGGGGCTGCCAACGCCAGCCGCGAATATCACCACCCGGCCTTTTTCCAGATGCCGTTCAGCACGCCGGCGGATCACCGGTTCGCAGACAGTATCCATTTGCACGGCCGATTGCACGCGGGTGTGGACGCCCAGTTGCTCCAGCGCGCTCTGCATCGCCAGCGCATTCATCACGGTCGCCAGCATGCCCATATAATCGGCCTGCGCACGGTCCATGCCCTGCGCTGCCCCGGCCATGCCGCGGAAAATATTACCGCCGCCGATAACCAGGCACACTTCCAGCCCGCTATCCTTCGCGGCTTTCACTTCCTTCGCCAGTTCCGCCACAAACTTCGGGTCAATGCCGAACTGCTGGTCGCCCATCAGCACTTCGCCCGAGAGCTTGAGCAATACGCGCTTGTAGGATGGGTTGGTCATGGGTCAGGAATCTCATTCGAATAGAGCGCCGTCCTTATAGGACGCAGGGTGCCGCTGCCAAGGGGCGTATGGCGCGGTTACCGGGCACAAAAATCCCCGCGCGACCCGGGCCGCGCGGGGAGATCCGTATCCCTGTACCGGAATCAGCCAGCGACGGCGGCAGCAACCTCTGCAGCGAAGTCGCTTTCTTCCTTCTCGATGCCTTCACCGAGCTGGAAGCGGACATAATCCTTGAGCACGATCTTCGCGCCGGCTTCCTTGCCAGCCTGCTCAACGACCTGTGCGATCGGGGTCTTGTTGTCCATCACGAAAAGCTGGCTAAGCAGCGCGTTTTCCTTGGCGAACTTCGCCACGGCGCCTTCGACCATCTTTTCCTGCACGTTTTCGGGCTTGCCGCTTTCGGCCGCCTTTTCACGGGCAATCGCGCGCTCACGCTCGATCACGTCGGCGTCAAGGCCGGACGCATCCAGCGCCTGCGGGAAGGCTGCGGCAATGTGCATCGCCAGCTGCTTGCCCAGCGGTTCGAGAACCGCTGCCGGGGCTTCGCTTTCCAGTGCCACGAGCACGCCGATCTTGCCGAGATTGTCGGCAGCGGCATTGTGCATGTAGGGAACGATCACGCCCTGGCTGACCGAAACGGTCTTCATCCGGCGGACCTGCTGGTTTTCGCCGATGGTTGCGACATTGTTGGTCAGCTTGTCGCCCACCGTGCCGCCATCGGGGTACGCCGCGCCCTTGAGCGCTTCCACATCGTCCGCGCCCAGACCAAGCGCCACGGCGGTCGTCTTGCGGACGAAATCCTGGAACTGGTCGTTCTTGGCAACGAAGTCGGTTTCCGAGTTCACTTCAACCGCAACACCCTTGGTGCCTTCGACCGCAACGCCGACCAGACCTTCAGCCGCGGTACGGCTGGATTTCTTGGCAGCGGCAGCGAGACCCTTGGCGCGCAGCGCGTCAACCGCAGCTTCCAGATCGCCGTTGGTTTCGTCCAGAGCCTTCTTGCAGTCCATCATGCCCGCGCCGGTACGTTCGCGCAGGTTCTTGACGTCAGTGGCAGTGTAAGCAGCCATGATAATACCTCGTGGAAAAATTCGGGCGCCAGGCCGCCCAGCGGCCCGGCGCATTAATCGGCAATTATGCCAGATCGATTACGCTTCTGCGGAAGCGACTGCTTCGACCGGGGGTTCGGCCAGTTCGCCGATGTCCGCACCCGAATCGACCACTGCCGCATGACCACCCTTCTGGGCAGCCTGGGCAATCGCATCGCAGTAAAGGCGGATCGCACGGCTGGCATCGTCGTTACCCGGAACCGGGAAAGCAATGCCCGAGGGATCGACGTTCGAGTCGAGAATCGCAACGACCGGAATACCCAGAACGTTCGCTTCCTTGATCGCCAGTTCTTCCTTGTTGGCGTCAATCACGAACATCACGTCCGGAATGCCACCCATGTCGCGGATACCGCCCAGCGAAAGCTCCAGCTTATCGCGTTCGCGAGTCATCTGAAGAACTTCCTTCTTGGTCAGACCAGCGGTGTCACCCGAAAGGCGTTCTTCCAGCGTCTTCAGACGCTTGATCGAACCCGAGATCGTCTTCCAGTTGGTGAGCATGCCGCCCAGCCAGCGGTGGTTGACGAAGTGCTGACCGCAGCCGCGCGCGGCCTGTGCAATCGGTTCCTGCGCCTGACGCTTGGTGCCGACAAACAGAACCTTGCCGCCAGCCTGCACTGTGGCCGAAACGAACTCGAGCGCACGCGCAAAAAGCGGAACGGTCTGCGAAAGATCGATGATGTGAACGCCGTTGCGCGCGCCGAAGATATACGGCTTCATGCGCGGGTTCCAACGGTGGGTCTGGTGGCCGAAGTGTGCGCCGGCCTCAATCAATTGCTGCATCGTGACGGTAGGAGCCGCCATAGTCATTTCCTTTCCGGTTGTACCTCTGGGAAGCTGGAACCGTGCGGAATGCGTCCGCTGCGGCACCGGTATGTGCGCTTCCCATGTGGATTTGCGCCCGCGTGAAAAGCCTGAAAATCAGGCCCGATTCACTCGAATGCGGGCGCGCCTTAGCGCCGTTCCCCCGAAGAATCCAGCCCCCAAGCGCACACGCAATTCCGGCGTAATCATTTTTGCGCTTGACATGCAGGAACAAAAAGGGAACAAATGTTCCAACGAAGGACGGCATCGTGGTTTTACTCCCGCAGGAAGTTTTCCACAAGTCGTCAGGAATGTCGCCACGCCGCCAGGCAGGGAAAGGGCAAGACCATGATCGCATTCGCTGTTACCGCGCTGTTTACTATCGCCACATTCGTTGCGCTGACTGTCAACGCCACGTCACTGCGGCGGGCATGGCTGGCCTATGGCGAACTGCGGCATGCGCTTGCCATCTGCGAAACGTCGCAAGCTGCCGTGGTGACGGTCAAATCGATGGAACAGGTCGTTCGCCAGCCGAAACTGCGCCCGACCACACCGTCGCGGCGCGTCAGTCGGCCGGTTCCGCAGCAATACGCGCAGCGCGCTGCCGCCTGATGCGGGCGTAGCTGATCAAGCCATAAGGCATGATCGCCAGATAGGCCGCGCACAACCCGGCCAAAGTCCACCAGGGCTCGGTCAGCAATGCCGCAAAGACCAGCCCGGCCAGTGCCAGCATTTCCAGCCTGACACTGCGACGCAGGCGGAGCGAAGCCCAGCTCAACGTGGCGATATTGGAAATCATCAGGAACGCGATGGCCGCCACCCAAATCGCCACACCCAGCGGCTCGCGGAATTCATCCCGTCCGCTGGCGAGCCAGAGATAAAGCGGCAACAGGGCCAGCCCCGCCCCCACCGGTGCCGGAACCCCGGTGAGAAACCCGGCAGATTTATGCGGTTGTTCCTGCATGTCGATCTGCGCATTGAAACGCGCCAACCGCAAGACACAGCAGATCGCCAGACCCAATGCCGCCAGCCAGCCAAATCGCGGCAATTCCTGCAACGACCACAGAAACAGGATAAGCGCAGGCGCCACGCCGAACGACAGCGAATCCGCGAGCGAATCCAGTTCCGCCCCAAATCGTGACTGGGCCCGCAACAAACGCGCAATCCGCCCGTCGATCCCATCGAGTAACCCGGCCAGGATCACCGCGATGATTGCCATCGTCCAGTTACCGTCTATGCCGAACCGGATACCTGTAAGGCCCGAACACAATGCCGCGACCGTGATCGCGTTGGGAACCAGCGCGCGCAGCGTCAAACCGCGCGGCAACCCCGTCAGCCCGTACTGCCGGGGTCCCTCGCTCATTGCGCGATACCCTCGATCAACTGCTGCTTGCCCAGTTCCGCCAGAACCGTTTCTCCGGCCACAACCTTCTGGCCCAACACCACTTTCGCGTCGGTTCCCTGCGGCAGATACACGTCAACCCGGCTGCCGAAACGGATCAAGCCAACCCGTTGACCAACAGCCATCGTATCCCCGGTCTTCACAAAGGGCACGATACGCCGCGCTACCAGACCGGCGATCTGGGTAAAGGCGATCGCCACCCCGTCACTGCGTTCGATCAGAATGTGTTGGCGCTCGTTTTCCTCGCTCGCCTTGTCGAGATCGGCGTTGAGAAACTTGCCTGGAAGATAGATCACTCGGCGGATAGTGCCGCTGATCGGCGCGCGATTGATGTGTACATCGAACACGCTCATGAAAATGGAAATCCGCGTGACGGGCTCACTACCCAACGCGGGGGCGCCTGTCCCGTCAGCCAGCTGAAGCTCGCGCGGAGGCGGAACTTGCTGGATCAGACTGACCAGACCGTCGGCCGGTGCTATCACACAAGCCGGATCTTGCGGCACGACGCGTTCCGGATCACGGAAAAACGCCAGAATGCACAGCGTCAGCACGGCCAGAGGCCATGCAACGGTCTCCCACGCGAGAAACGCCGTGACGACGCAGACCGCAGCAGCGATCAGCGCAAATTTGCGACCTTCGGGGTGAATCGCCGGCCAACGCCAAGCTGCTTCACCCCGACCCTTATTATCTAACAGTTCACCGGGCATGACATGCATCTAGGCGTAAGCGTGCAAAACCACAATATGGCCCCATTTTGGGACAGATCATACAAGCACCTGAATATCCGTGCATCATCCGCCCTGCGCCAGCCCACGACCGATTTCACCGAGCAACGGAAATGCATCCCCGCGCCGCTTCGCCTGTTCCGATGAGGCGGTTCCGCGCAAGTAACGCCCCTTGATACCGTGGAGAATCGCGCCGAGCCGGAAAAAATTGAACGCCAGATAGAAGTTCCAGTACGGGATATCCGTCCGCCCCGTCAGCTCGCAGTAGCGCGCAAGATATTGATCTTCGCCAGGGATATTGAGATCCGAAATATCGGCGCCTCCCAGCCCCGCCACGATATGCGGCGGCATATGATACATCATCGCGTGATGCCCGAAATCGCCCAGCGGATGGCCCAGTGTGGACAGTTCCCAATCCAGAACGGCCCGAATGCGCGGCTCGGTGGGGTGGAAAATCATGTTATCGCAGCGAAAATCCCCGTGAATCAGGCTGGTTTCGTCGCCTTCGGGAATATTCCCGGGCAACCATTCGATCAGCCAGTCCATATCCGCGCTGCGCCCCGCTTCGGGATCGTCCAGATATTGCCGCGACCAGCGCGAAATCTGCCGTTCGAAATAATTGCCCGGTTTGCCAAAATCCTCCAACCCCAACGCCACATGATCCAGCGAATGCAACTGGGCGAGCGCGGAAACCATGGCATCGAAATAGGCTGGTCGTTCGTCCCGTGACAGATCGGGGAACGTCGCATCCCAGAAATTGCGCCCCTCGACCATCTCCATGATGTAGAACCATGTGCCGATGACATTGTCATCCATGCACAGGCCGTAAAGGCGCGCCACGGGAAACCCCGTGCCACCAAGGGCCCCGATAACCCGCGCTTCGCGATCGATGGCATGCGCGCCCTTGACCAGTTGCCCGGGGGGTTTGCGCCGCATGACATAGTCGCGGCCGGGTGTGATCAGTTTGTATGTCGGATTGGACTGGCCACCCTTGAATTGTTCGACCTGCAAAGGCCCCGCATACCCTTCGACATTGTCGTCCATCCAGCGCGCGAGCGCAGCCGTATCGAAAGCAAACCCGTCGCGGACTGCTGCGGTACCGCCGAATGTGTCCTGATCATTCATTGTTTTCTCGTCCTCTGTCGCCTCCTCCTAGTCGAATATCGCCCGCCCGCGCCAGTGCGAAGAACTGTGCCTGCGCAATAGACATGTCCGGTCAGCCGTCGCTACATGACGGCTCGGGACCACGGATCGACGGGAGAGCCAGACAATGCACGATCTTCATGGGCGGACATGCCTGATCACTGGCGCGTCTTCGGGTCTGGGCATGCATTTTGCGCGTCTGTTCGCCCGGCAAGGTGCACACCTTGTTCTCGGCGCACGGCGGGTGGAACCGATGGAAACGCTTGTTGCCGAATTGCGCGCCAATGGCGCAGAGGCCATCGCCGTGCCGCTGGATGTTGCCGACGAAACCTCTGTTATCGCGGCACTGGATGCAGCCGAATCCGCCTTCGGACCGGTCGACACGATCATTGCCAATGCGGGGGTCACTGCAGCGGGCCGTTCCACGGAAACGCCGCTGTCTGCGCTGAAGACCATATTCGATACGAATGTGATCGGGGTGTTTCTGACCGCCCGCGAAGGCGCAAAGCGCATGATCGCCGCCGACAGCCGGGCCACGGGCCGCGGACGCATTCTCCTGATCGGCTCGATTACCGCCGACCAGACCGGTGATGGCACCAGCGCCTATTCCGCCAGCAAAGCCGCCGTCGCCCATCTCGGTCGCAATCTGGCACAGGAATGGGTCAGGCAGGGGATCAACGTCAATGTGATCCAGCCGGGCTATATCCTGACCGAAATGGCGCATGACTGGTTCCAGACAGACGCTGGCAAGGCGCAGATCGCCAGTTTCAACCGCCGCCGCCTGCAACCGGCAGAATCGCTTGACGACATGGCCGTTTATCTTTGTTCGGATGCGTCGCTGCATATGACCGGCGCGGTCATTACCATTGATGACGGCCAATCCGTCTGAAGGCGCGCGCCGGGGCGAGTACGCCGGGTTCAGCAGACGCTCCGATCATGGTCATGCCATGACTCCCCCTGCCCCGGCACCTTTTATACATTCTTTATGACAAGGCCCACGTTCCCCGTGGAACCTTAATCGGGCTTCGCCCCACATTCATGCCGGATGTTCCCAAGGGGGATGCTGCCGGAGTGGGCCGATGCATGCCGTCATAAACCGTAGCCAGTTCGCAAAGCGCTGGTGGACGGGCCAGATCGTTCTGCGCGGGGTCGTTCTGCGCGGACTGGGTCTTGCGATACTGGCATTGTGCGCGGCTTCCGCAATCTGGCTTTACCGTTCGGTGCATCAGTTCCCCGCACACGATCCCCGTGCGGGGGAATACCTTGCTGCGATTGTGGTCATTCAGAGCTGGAGCGTCGGCTGGCCTCTTCTGATTATTGGCCCCGAACTGTTCCGCCCCGTGCCGGTCCCCCGCAGCAGCAAGTTCACCTCCTTCACTACGCGAGGAAATACCCGATGAATGACCTGATCTGGCTCGGTGCCCTGGCGGGGCTGGCCCTGCTGACCCTCGCCTATCTCCGCCTTTGCGAAAGCGTGTGAGGCCAGCCGATGACTATCGAACTCATCTTGGCCGGTGCCACCGCGCTTGGCCTTCTCGCCTATCTCATCGCCGCACTGCTGCGGCCCGAGCGGTTCTGAAAGGACGCACGCCATGACCATTCAGGGCTGGATACTGATCCTTGGCTTTACCGCCGTTCTTGTCGCACTGACAAAGCCAGTCGGGATGTGGCTATTCGCATTGTACGAAGGCCGACGCACACCGTTCCATGCTGTCCTTGGCCCGCTGGAACGCGGCTTTTACAAGCTGGCTGGCATTGATCCCGCAGCGGAACAGAACTGGCGCACTTATGCGGTGCACATGCTCCTGTTCCAGATCGCAACCTGGTTGTTCACTTATGCCATGCTTCGCCTGCAGGCGGTTCTGCCGATGAACCCGCGCGGGCTGGAATCCATGGGCGCGGACGGCGCATTCAACACCGCCATAAGCTTCACGGCCAATACCAATTGGCAATGGTATTCCGGCGAAGTCGCGCTTTCCAATCTCAGCCAGATGCTGGGGCTGACGATCCATAACTTCCTGTCGGCGGCAACCGGCATTGCCATTGCTTTCGCACTGTTTCGCGGGTTCGCCCGTCATGGCGAAGGTGGTGATACCGGGCGCAACCAGGCGACACTCGGCAATTTCTGGGCCGATCTGACCCGCATCACGCTCTATCTGCTCTTGCCCATCTGTGTCGGCTATGCGCTGTTTCTTGTGGCCAGCGGCGTGCCGCAGACATTCACCAGCCTTGTCGAGGCCACCACGCTTGAAGGCGCGAGGCAAAGCATCGTGCTTGGACCGGTGGCATCGCAGGAAGCGATCAAATTGCTGGGCACCAATGGTGGCGGTTTCTTCAATGCCAATTCCGCCCACCCCTTCGAAAACCCCACCGCCCTGACCAATTTCGCGGAGATGCTCTCGATCTTCGTGATCGGCGCTGGGATGACCTGGTGTTTTGGCAAGGCCGTGGGCAACACCCGGCAAGGCTGGGCCATTTTCAGCGCAATGCTGATCCTGTTCCTGGCCGGGACAACGATTGTCTACTGGCAGGAAGCGGCAGGCAATCCCATGCTGCACCAACTGGGTGTGGCCGGTGGCAATATGGAAGGCAAGGAACTGCGCTTTGGCATTGCCGCCAGCGCGCTTTTCTCGGTGGTTACAACCGCTGCATCCTGCGGTGCCGTGAATGCCATGCACGACAGCTTCACCGCGCTGGGCGGCATGATCCCGCTGTTCAATATGCAACTGGGTGAAATCGTGATCGGCGGCGTGGGTGCGGGCATCTACGGCTTCCTGCTTTTTGCCTTGCTGGCCGTGTTCGTCGCCGGATTGATGGTGGGGCGCACCCCCGAATATGTCGGCAAAAAGATTGAGGCACGCGAAGTAAAGCTGGCCGTGCTGGCGATCGCAATGTTGCCGTTGTGCATTCTGGGTTTCACCACACTCGCGGCGGTCACCCCGCAAGGGCTCGCGGGGCCGCTGAATGCAGGGCCGCACGGCTTTTCAGAAATCCTCTATGCATTCAGTTCCGCCACGGGGAACAACGGATCAGCCTTCGCCGGGATCACATCGGGCACGCCGTTCTACAACGGCCTTCTGGGCGCGGCGATGTGGATCGGGCGATTCTTCGTGATCATCCCTGTTCTGGCCATCGCCGGCAGTCTCGCCGCCAAAAAATACACGCCCGAAACCACGGGATCATTCCCGACGACCGGCGGGCTGTGGATTGGCCTGCTCGTGGGGATCATCCTGATCGTCGGCGGTTTGACCTTCCTCCCCAGCCTCGCGCTCGGCCCCGTTGCGGATCACCTCGCGGTGGCCAGCGGCCAGCTTTTCTGAGGACATTCTGACATGACAAACCCATCCTCCATCTTTTCGGCGCGCCTTATCGGCCCGGCGATGGGCGACGCCGTTCGCAAGCTCGATCCGCGTCAGCTTGTTAAAAACCCGGTTCTGTTCACCACGGCTGTGATCGCCGTTCTCCTGACTGTGCTGCTGGCACTGGGCGGAGAGGGTCTGGCCTTCGGTTTCCAGTTGCAGTTGATCGTCTGGCTGTGGCTGACCGTCCTGTTTGGCACCTTCGCCGAAGCACTGGCGGAAGGGCGCGGACGTGCGCAGGCAGCCTCGCTCAAGGCGACCAAATCCGAACTGGTTGCGCGCCTGCCCGGCGGACAAACCGTCCCGGCCTCAAGCCTCAAACGCGGGGACGAGGTGCTTGTCGAAACGGGCGACCTGATCCCCGCGGATGGCGAAGTGATCGAAGGCGTGGCCAGTGTCAACGAAGCGGCCATCACCGGAGAAAGCGCGCCCGTGATCCGCGAGGCAGGCGGTGATCGGTCTGCGGTTACCGCAGGGACCCGCGTCATTTCCGATCACATCCGGGTGCGGGTGACACAGGAACCGGGGCAAGGTTTTCTCGATCGGATGATCGCCCTTGTCGAAGGCGCGGAACGGCAGAAAACACCCAACGAAATCGCGCTGACGGTGCTTCTGGTCGGGCTTACCATCATATTCCTGATCGCGGTCAGCACAATTCCCGGCTTCGCGTCCTATGCGGGCGGGAACATCCCCGTTGCGATGTTGGCGGCCTTGCTGATCACGCTGATCCCCACCACGATCGCCGCCCTGCTTTCCGCCATCGGCATCGCCGGAATGGACCGTCTGGTGCGTTTCAACGTGCTGGCCAAATCGGGCCGCGCGGTAGAAGCCGCAGGCGATGTGGATGTTCTGCTACTCGACAAGACCGGCACGATCACCATTGGCGACCGGCAGGCCAGTGCGTTTCACCCTCTCGAAGGCGTGGCAGGACAGGACCTTGCAGAAGCCGCCCTGCTCGCCAGCCTGGCGGATGAAACGCCGGAAGGCCGCTCCATCGTTGCCCTCGCCCGCAGCACTCATGGCATCGCGACCAGCAGCCTGCCCTCCGACGCAGAAATCATCCCTTTCACCGCGCAAACCCGCCTGTCAGGTGTCCGTTCCAGCGGCGCCCTGATCCAGAAAGGCGCAGTTGATTCCATCTTTCGCGCCAATCCTGACGCCACGAACGGAGGCGCTGCGGCAGAATTGCGCCGGGTAACCGAAGATATTGCCCGGGGCGGGATGACCCCGCTCGCCGTCGCCCGCGATGGCCGCCTGCTCGGTGCGATCGCGCTGAAAGATGTGATCAAGGCTGGCGTGCGCGAACGGTTTTCCGAATTGCGCCGCATGGGCATCCGCACTGTCATGATCACGGGGGACAACCCGTTGACCGCTGCGGCAATTGCGGCCGAAGCGGGAGTGGACGATTTTCTCGCCGAAGCCACCCCGGAAGACAAGCTGGCCCTTATCCGGCGCGAACAGGAAGGCGGGCGTCTGGTAGCCATGTGCGGCGACGGCACCAATGATGCCCCGGCACTGGCGCAGGCGGACGTTGGCGTGGCGATGAACACGGGAACGCAGGCCGCCCGTGAAGCAGGCAATATGGTCGATCTCGACAGCGATCCGACCAAGCTCATCGAGATTGTCGGCCTGGGCAAGCAATTGCTGATGACGCGCGGATCGCTCACCACCTTTTCGGTCGCCAACGATGTCGCAAAGTATTTCGCGATCATCCCCGCCATATTCGTGGTGCTCTATCCGGGGCTGGGCGTGTTGAATGTCATGGCGCTCGCCTCGCCACAGAGTGCGATCCTGTCCGCCATTATTTTCAACGCGCTGATCATCCCCGCGCTGGTCCCGCTGGCACTGAAAGGCGTGGCCTATCGCGCCGTGGGCGCCGGGCCGCTGCTGGCGCGCAATCTCGCGATCTACGGGCTTGGTGGGCTTTTGGCGCCTTTTGCCGGGATCAAGCTGATCGACCTTGTCGTCAGCGGGATCGGCCTCGCCTGAACTGACAGCTGAATTTTCGGAAGGACCCGGACATGTTGAACGATCTCGCTTCTGCCCTGCGCCCCGCGCTGGTGTTGACTATTCTCTTCGCGGCTGTGCTGGGGCTGGCGTACCCGGCCATGATTACCGGGGTCGCTCAGGTGCTGTTTCCGGCTCAGGCAAACGGCAGCCTTATCCGCGATCATGGGCGTGTCGTCGGCTCCGAACTGATCGCGCAGCGCTTTGCCGGGGATGGATATTTCCACCCGCGTCCTTCGGCGGCAGGCGAAGGATACGAAGCCGACAACAGCTATGGTTCCAATCTCGGCCCCGGCAGCAAAGCCCTGCACGATCGGGTCAAGGGCGATGTCGAACGGTTGCAAACCGCACCAGGGATTACCGTCCCACCTGACCTGGTGACCACTTCCGCTTCGGGGCTCGATCCTCATATCAGCCCCGAAGCGGCCTTCTTCCAGATGCAGCGCGTGGCCGATGCACGCGGATTGCAATTGGCCGCAGTGCGCAAGCTGGTGGAAAGCCGGATCGAAACGCCGCTTCTGGGCTTTCTTGGGGAACGCCGCGTCAATGTGCTGATGCTCAATCGGGCATTGGATACAATCGCCGGACAACGCGCTAATACATCCCCGTGAACGCACGCGCCGAACCGGACAGGCCCAACCCCGACGCCCTCTTGCGCAAGGCCGCGCAGGAGGGCCACGGTCGTCTGAAAGTGTTTCTTGGCGCCGCGCCGGGCGTCGGCAAGACTTACGAGATGCTGACCGAGGCGCAGGAACGGCGGCGGGCCGGTGTCGATGTCGTGGTCGGCATTGTCGAAACGCATGGCCGTGCCGAAACCGAGGCACAGATTCGTGGGCTGGAGATCATTCCACGTCGGCAGACAAACTACCACGGTCGCAGGATCGACGAGATGGACATCGATGCGATTCTCGCCCGTGCGCCCCGTCTGGTTCTGGTGGACGAACTGGCCCACACCAATGCCCCCGGCAGCCGCCATGAAAAGCGCTATCAGGATGTCGAGGAACTCCTCGCTGCCGGAATCGACGTCTATTCCACGGTCAACGTGCAGCACCTCGAAAGCGTAAACGATGTCGTTGCATCGTTTACCAAGGTCCGCGTGCGGGAAACCCTCCCCGACCGGGTCATCGAAAATGCCGATATCGAAGTGATCGACATCCCGCCCGACGAACTGATCGAACGGCTGAAACAGGGCAAAGTCTATGTCCCCGAGGAGGCCAGCCGGGCCCTCGACAGTTTCTTCTCGAAATCCAATCTGACGGCCCTGCGCGAACTGGCCTTGCGCCGCACCGCGCAGGCGATCGATGCCGAAATGCTCGAATATGTCCGCGCCAATGCCCTCGCAGGCAACTGGGCGGCGGGGGAACGCATGGTCGTTGCGGTCAGCGAACTGCCCGGCGCGGCGGAACTGGTGCGCGCAGCCAAGCGGCTGGCCGATGCGTGGCGCGGTTCGTGGACCGCCGTGCATATCGAGACACCGCGATCGGGCCGCTTCACGGATGCCGAAAACGCCCAACTGGCAGCTACGCTGCATCTCGCCAGCCAGTTGGGCGCACAAGTTGCCACTGTCCCTGCCGAAAGCGTGGTCGAAGGCCTTGCCCGCTTCGCCACCGAAGCCCGCGCGACCCAGTTGATTGTCGGGAAGTCGACGCGTTCGCGCTGGTTCGAATTGCGGCATGGTTCGGTGGTGGACCGGCTGGTACGGGAAATGCCGGGCATCGCGGTGCATGTCCTGCCGATGCAGGGCCATCAGGTCTCTCACAAAGGCACCAGAAAGCCAGCTGAAGGAAAGTGGGGCCAACCTGGCGAATATCTGATCGCCTTTGCCCTCGTCAGTCTGGTTGCCCTGCTGGGCGCGGCACTCTCCACCGCCGGGAATATCGCCAATGCGGGATTGCTGTTTCTCCTGCCGGTGATGATCGCGGCCTTACGCTATGGCCTGCGCGTGGGTGTTGCCACCAGCCTTGTCGCATCGCTGGCCTATAACTTCTTCTTCCTCCCCCCTACCCACACCTTCACGATACAGGATCCACAGAATATCCTCACCGTGCTGGTTCTGCTGGCCGTGGCGGTAACGAGCAGCCAGCTTGCCGCGCGGGTCCGCGATCAGGCCCTGCTGGCCCAGCGCAGCGCAGCACAGAACAGTTCGCTTGCCGGCTTTGCCCGTCAACTCACGGCGATGAGCGATCCGGATGACCTGTCCCAACTGCTTTGCACAGAAGTCAGTCGGCTGCTGCGCGTCAATACGGTTCTGCTCATGACGATTGAGGGGCAACTGGCGATCAAGGCCGCCGTACCGGCGCAAACGCAACTCGAAGCGTTGGAACAGGCAGCATCGCGCTGGAGCTATGATCACAATCTGCCTGCCGGACACGATACCGAAACATTGACCGCATCGGACTGGCAGTTTCGCCCACTGGCCGTGACCGGACGCGTTCTTGGGGTGATCGGCCTGTCGCGCGCCGATGCCGGTTCCCCCGTGCGTTCCGACCAGTTGCCGATGTTGCTCAGTCTCCTCGATCAGGCGGCGCTCGCCTTCCAGCGCGCCGCGCTTGAGGAAGAAATGGCTTTTGTCGCCCAGTTGAAGGAACGGGACCGGTTGCGCTCGGCGCTTCTTTCCTCGGTCAGTCACGATCTGCGCACCCCGCTGACCACCATTCTCGGGGCGCTCGGCGCGATGCATCCCTCCTCGGTTGAGGAAAAGGGCTATTTGTCCGAAGCACGCAACGAAGCCGAACGCCTCAACCGCTTTGTCGGAAATCTGCTCGATATGGCGCGCATCGAAGCAGGTGCCTTGCGGCAATTGATCGAACCTGTCGATCTGACAGAAGCCATCGCCGCCGCTGTCCATGACCTACGCAGGACGCTCGGCAACCAGCCCATCGATCTGCAAGTCCCACCCGATCTGCCGTTCGTCATGGTCGATCCGCAACTGTTTCACCATTGCCTGATCAATCTCATTGAAAACGCTGCGAAACATGGCGGACCGAAAACGCCGATCACGGTCATGGCCCGCCGCACGCCCGCAGGATTGACCTTGTCGGTGATCGATAAGGGCGCTGGCATTCCCGAAGGCGCGGAAAGCAGGATATTCGAAACCTTCGAACGGATCGAAGGGTCTGACCGCAAGGGCGGTTCCGGACTGGGGCTGGCGATCGTAAAAGGTTTTGCGGAAGCCATGGGGCTGGATGTCTCTGCGGCGAACAGGCCGGAAACGGGCGGGGCCTGTTTCTCCCTGCATTTTCCGGAAGCCAGGCTGGTGAAGGGATCAACCGAACAATGACAGGCATGCCCAAACTGCTGGTTGTGGATGACGAGCCACCCATTCGCCGTCTGCTCGGCGCCTGTCTCACCCGCGCCCATTACCGTTACGTCGAAGCCGGCACGGCACGCGAAGCACTGGCCGCGATGCAGATCGACAAGCCCGACGCTGTCCTGCTCGACCTTGGCCTGCCGGATCGCGACGGTTTGGAACTGGTGTCGCTGATCAAGGCTACCGGTGCGGCGCTGATTATCATTTCCGCCCGAGATGACACGGAACAGAAAGTCACCGCGCTCGATCTGGGGGCCGACGACTATGTCACCAAGCCGTTCGATACCGAAGAAATCCTCGCGCGCATTCGCACTGCCCTGCGGCACCGGCTGGCGGCGGAGGCAGAGATATCCGTGATTCATGTCGATGATGTGGAGATAGACCTTTCGGCGCGGCTGGTACGCAAAGCCGGAATGGAAGTTCGCCTTACCCCCAAGGAATTCGGTTTTCTCACCGAACTGGCAAAGCATCCGGGACGGGTGATCACCCATTCGCAACTGCTTCGCAGCGTGTGGGGCGCCGGACACGAACAGGATGTGGAATATCTGCGTGTCGCTGCCAGAGGCGTGCGCAAGAAACTGGCATGGGACCTGGCAGGTACCTCGCCGATCCGCAACGAACCCGGCGTCGGCTACAGGCTGGTGCACACAGAGAAGGATCGCATGATCAAACCGCGAGGCTGACAGGTTGCATGACATCTATCGGCACGGCATCCGGCTCACTTCCTGCGCATGCCGGATGGCATGGCAGCACCGGCAAGGGCGGCGATCACCCCGGCCACTGCCAGGAGATCAATTGCCGGGCGCCCCTTGCCCGCCAGCCCTTCAAGCTCACGTTGGCGGAATCGGGGCGTAGGCCTGTCCACTGTTACCGGGGAACGGATATGGTATGGCCCTGCAATGGATACCCCATCGCCCATTGATACCTATGTCTCAACGCCCGCTGGCCGTCTTTTCGCCCGCGCATGGAACGTGGCCCCAGCGGCTGATAGCGCCCCGATCATCATGTTTCACGACAGCCTTGGATCTGTGGAACAATGGCGTGATTTCCCCGCACAGATCGCTTCGGCCACGGGACGATCCGTCATCGCATACGACCGTCTGGGATTCGGAAAATCGGACCCTAACCGTGACAGACTCAAACCTGATTTCGTGCAGCATGAAGCGCGATCGGGCTTGCCCTTTATCCGGGAAGCCTTCGCGATAGACCGCATGATCCTGTTGGGGCACAGCGTGGGCGGCGGCATGGCCATCGCCTGCGGCGCAACGTTGCCGGCCCAAACCGAAGCGGTTGTCACCCTGGCCGCGCAGGCTTTTGTCGAGGATCGAACCGTGGCTGGCATTGAAGAGGCCAGGATTGCATTCAGGGCCGAAGGCCAGATCGACCGTCTCGCGAAATACCATGGTGACAAGGCGCGCTGGGTTCTCGACGCGTGGATCGAGACCTGGCTGGCGCCTTCTTTCGCGGACTGGTCGCTTGATACTGATCTTCGCCAGCTCTGCAGTCCTCTGCTCGCGCTGCACGGCGATCACGACGAGTATGGTTCACGCGCGCACCCAGATCGCATCGCTGCGCTGGCCGGCGGGCAGGCTAACGCCGTGCTGCTGGAGGACTGCCATCATATGCCCCATCGTGAAAGGCCTGATGCCGTGCTGGCGTTGATCGGAAACTTCACCCGAACCCTCTGACCTGCCCCCGGTTGCTGTCCGCCATCGCCCCCCGGAACGCTCTTTTGGAACACGATGCTGCCGCGAGACAGGGCACGCCGTGCGATCATCTGACATCATCGGGGATCGGGATATCCCGGAAGCTGCGCATAATACGTTCCGACCGTGGCCCCGCCATCCACCACAATTTCGGTACCCGCACAGTATGATGACCGTTCGCTCGCCAGATAAAGGACAGCCTCGGCCACTTCCTCTGACAGACCGGCGCGTTGCAATGGAATGTCATGGTAGATGGCATCAAATTCTGCGTCGGTCATTGCCCCATCCCGTACCATCGGAGTGCTGATACCACCGGGATGCACGGCATTGACCCTGATCCCCAACGGCCCCAGCTCCATCGCGGCGGCCTTCGTCAGCCCACGCAAGGCCCATTTGCTGGACGCATAGGCAGCAACCCCGTTTGTCGCCTTGGTTGCATCGATCGAACAGATATTGACGATCGCACCGCGCCTTTCCCGAACCATGAAGGGCGCTATCGTCCGGATGCCCAGAAAGGCCCCCATGAAATTGACATCCATGATAGCGCGGACCTGTTCGGGCGACGTCTCCAGCAGCGATGCGAAATGCAGAATACCGGCGTTGTTCACCAGTATGGATGGTGGGCCGTAGCGCGCTTGCGCAAGCGCGGCCACCTCAGCCCAGTCTTCAGCCCGCGTGACATCCAGTGTGACGAATACGCCCGGCGAATTGTCGGCAAGCGGGCCTTTCCCGTCCGCCATGACCTTATCCGTGGCAATGACGATTGCGCCTTCACGATCCAGCAAGGCTGCGATCGCCTTGCCCATACCGCTGGCCGCACCTGTTACGATTGCAACCCGATCCTTGACCATCCTCGCTCTCCCGATTGATCAGTACCGATACCGGATCGCGGTCACTTGCCTGCCGTCCGACAAAGGAATATCGAACGCGGCAGCTGGTTCGCCTGAAAGGAAAGGCGAACCGATCGGACACTGAGGCAAAATGACTCGACCGGCATCCATTGAACAAATTCTTTCCGCCGCTTCGGAACTTTTCGCCACGCGGGGTTATGCCCGGACGACGATGTCGCAGGTGGCCGCGGCAGCAGGCGTGAGCAAAGGGCTGCCCTATGTCTATTTCCCTTCGAAACAGGAACTGCTCGACGGTGTTCATCTGCGGGCCGTGGACCGGTGGCTGAAAGCGACACTTGCGCACCTCAATGAGGATAACGAACCGGCCATCCTCTCGCTCAAGAAAGCGTTCAAGTACTCGATCCTGTATTCGGCCGGCGATCCGATCTGCCGTGCGATCATGGCACAGGACAGCAATGTCGTTCTGCCCGACAGTGAACGCGTCCGCGATGAAATCCGGCGCTTGAACGACGAGGGTTTTCGGCGGCTGCTGTCTGAAGCGATCAACGAAGGAAGTGTCAGGGATGATCTCGATCTCGATACGCTGATCCTGATGTGGCGCGCCACGCATGATACGCTGATCCATGCACAGAAGGACAAATTGTCCTGGGTTCCCAAACGGAAGAGCCTAGAAGACCTGGTCGACAGCGCTATCGAGGTGCTGTTCAACGGCATAACGCCGCGTCAGGAAGCCCCTGCGCAAGCCAGGCAGGCGGTTTGAAGATTATTTCCGTCATCACGTTGCATTTCATGCCGTTCGCAACATCGATGAACTCCGAAATATCACGCGCCGCCAGTTCACGGCTGCCCTTGCCGATGTAAAATCGTTCCGGCGCGAGATCGCATGCGTCAGCCACCCGTTCTTCAACGATACCATGCCACGTCTCGTCACCGGCCAATGTGCGCACGACATGGTTGCGATGATACCGGCTGAGCGGATGGATCGATCGGGACAGCTCGCTATGCGCCGCCCATCGATGCCGAAACTGCCTGCTGGACAGGGCTGGATGACGCCGAAACAGGGCGACCAGCGTTTTGCCGGGACTGGGCATTCCGGCAGTCCACGACAGGCGGTCATATTCGAGAACGGCCGATTCCGTGACGAGATGAATCCCGTGCCGTCCAGGCATAGCCGAGGCCCGCCTCTGCAAGGGCGCAAGATTGTCCAGATTATCGATCCAGATCGATGCAAGTGCATAGAGTGTGGGATCGAACAGATTGTCAGCCTGCGATTTTCCACCCTGTCCCAAGGTCTCCGGCGCACCGGAAGGCGACGTATCGGCGATGTGCAAGGTGACAGCATGGGCGAGAGGCATCACTTCGCGCGCAAAGTCTTCTGCCTGTGGCAGCAGACTCGCCGTCAGGGCTTCCGCGCTATGGAATACGAAGCACAGCTTCTCCACACGACCACTCCCTACATCGCGATAAACTCGAACATCGGGGACCGACTGGCACGCTGCGCCATATAGGCGAAGCTGCCCTGCCGTCCATCGGGCAGGTTAAACCGGCCATCAATCACCGTCTCGCACCCGCCCTGCGCCATGCGTGATATCCACGGGGCAATATCATCGACATAAAGCCCGAGATGATTGATCCCTTCGCCGTGCGCTTCGAGAAAATCCCGCGCGGGATGCTCTCCATCCAGAACCTGGATGTATTCATGATCCATCCCACCAAATTCCCCCAAGGCAATTTTTAGAGTACAGGATGAATATTTTCCCTTGTACATGTACATTGTACTTGCATTAAGAGTAACTTCGAATACATTTAATCTGTCATATCCGATTCCCATCTTTGATAGATTTTCTATTACTCTATCCACATCCCAGACAGCATAGCCGATTTGTCTGGCGAACGACAGAAAGCAATCATCCATTTCCATTCTCATCTTTCAGACCAATTTTCATCTTTCAGGCCAATTCCCATCATTCAGGAGAGTGCCGTGGAAACAGCTTTCGAAAACTATCTCGCAATTTCCGCACTGATCGCGCGCTACACACGTCTGGTGGATACCGCCGCCTATGACGAACTTGGCGCCATGTTCGAATTTGGGGAGATCACAGCCAATCGCGGCGGGGAACCGTTGCGAGGTTCTGGTGCCATCGCCGGGTTCTATGGCCGGACCAACAAGAGCTATGGCGAAGCCGGGGCTTCGACGCTGCATATCGTGACGAATCTGGAGTTCGACGAACTGGCCGAGGCCAATGCGACGGTGCGATCCTGCTTCGTCGTGCTGCAAAGCAGGCCGGAACTGCCGCTTCAGCCCATTGTCTGTGGCCGCTATCTCGATCGCTTCGCGCGCGCCACGAACGGCTGGCGATACGCCAGCAAGCATATCGAGGTCGGCTTGATCGGTGATCTTTCGCATCATCTCAATATCTCGCTGTGATCGGACTGGCAGTCAGAAGGCGTAGGTGAGATCAACGCCGAACGTCCGCGGCGTCAGATAGCGTTTGGTCGTAATGCCCAGCGAATTGGACAGGTCGAGCGAGAATTGCGAGCCATCGGCGTCGAACAGGTTCTTTGCCCATATCGCCACCCCGATCTTGCCGGAGCCTATCGGAATGTTACTCCACGCAATCCTCGCATCGACGAGGGTATAGTCAGGAATGAAACTGAGATCGGTGCGCAAGGGACGGCGGGGAATCGCCTGCCCGCCACCAATCGTCTCACCCCTCCACGCCAGATCCATGCGGGCGCTCAGGCGGCCTGAACTGTTGTCGAACAACGCCACTTCCGCACCGAGCGTTGCACTGTGTTTGGGCGTAAGGCCCTGTTTGCGCGCATTGCCGATATTGGTGAATTCGCATCCGGGCTGCCCCACCGGCACGCACAGGACAAAATTCTTCACGTCGATGTGCAGATAGGCATAGGAACCGTTGATCTGCAGGAACGGGAAAGGCCGGACAGAAGCCTCCAGTTCAATGCCGCTGATGCGGATCTTGCCAATGTTCGAATTCGTTGTGCGAAACCCCACGCCGCCGATACTGGGTTCGGTCAGGACAGTTTGCAGATCCTTGTAATCGCTTATGAAGCCAGCAAGGGCGATGGTGGCGCGCCGATCCCAGAAACTGCCCTTCAACCCGAGCTCATAGGAATTGACGGTCTCGTCACCGAAAGGCGTACGCAACTGCTCACTGGTCGACGACGTGCCGTTAAAGCCCCCACTGCGCCAGCCTTGCGCATATCGGAAATAGACATTGATATCGTCCGCCAGTTCATAACTGAGGAACGCGCTGGGCGAGAGTTTTGTGAATCGTTTGGATGCGCGATCGAGCGACGCGACCGGGATGACATCGTTCACCAGCACGGTGACGTCTTCGAGAACCTTCTTCTCGCTCGTATAGCGCAGACCGGCTGCGATGGTTACCCGCCCATCCAGGAATGCCGGCTTCCATTCGATCTGCCCATAGGCAGCATAGGCCGTGTTATCGATGTTGAAGAATGTGTCCTGCTTGACCGTCCCCAGCCCGAATACACCCGTGGCATGGGTGAACCCCTTTTCCTTATAGTAGAAGGCCCCGGCAACGATCGAGAGCTGATCGTCCAGCAATGTCGCCACGCCCTGCAACTCATGCGTGAAGGTCTTCAGGCGATTGACCTTGCCGAAATCGGCCATGGCCAACGGGGTCCCGTCAAAATCTGTCGGCTCGTTGTTGTAGACCTTGCGCTGGGATGTGATCGATTTGAGCGTGAAATTGTCTGACACGCGCCACTCCGCGGTAAGGGAGTGTATCCGGACGTCCAGTTCTGTCTTGGTGCCATCGGCAAAGGCGGCAGGATCGGCGTTGTAGCCGAAGGTCAGCTTTTTTCTCCGCCCGCTGGTTTGGTACGCGGTCATAAGCCCGGTGAAATCCGTGTCGAGCTGGTTGGCAGGCGGGGTTTCCCTGATGTGCAACCGGTCGAACGTGTAGTCGATCGTCCAGTCGGGCCCGGGTTCCCACCGCAGCGCAATCCGCCCGCCATAGCGATTGCGGCTGTCGGCGGTGCGATCCGAGCCGAGATCCTTCACCCAGCCGTCCCGACGGAAATAGCGCCCGCCCAGCCGTGCCGACAGTTTGCCGAGGCTTCCAAGCTCCAGCGCCGGCAAGTCGATACCCAGCTTGAATTCCCGTGAATCGTAATTGCCGATGCTCGCGGTGGCATCCACATGCAGTTCGCCGCTCGGCTTGCGTGTGATGAGATTGACCGCACCTGCCGGTGTGTTCCGCCCGTAAAGCGTGCCTTGCGGCCCCCGAAGTACCTCCACGCGTTCAAGATCGATGAAATCGAAAATTCCGCCTGCAAGCTTGGGCGCCAGCACCCCATCGATGTAAACGGCGACCGGGCTGTCGGCCGTGATTACCGAATCCGCCTGCGTGATCCCGCGCATGCTGATGGCATAAGTGGTATTGCCGGAAGCCTGCGGGATCAGCGTGAGGTTCGGCACATACATCGACAGGTCGTCGGCCGTCTGAATCCTGCGCTCTTCCAGAGCTGCACCGCTGAGCGCCGTAATCGCGATCGGAACGTCCTGTAGGGCCTGTTCCCGCTTCTGTGCGATCACGACGATATCGGCGTCCTGCGTTTCCGCCACCCGTTCACCCGAAGAAGGCGTGGCGCCCTGCGCGCGGGCGGTGGCTGGAAGAACCAACCAGAGCGAAGTTGATGCCAGAGCATATGCAAGAATGCCCGGCCGCGACACCAAGAACCTTCTCGTCATGGGGCCTCTCCCGCTGTCTCATCCGCTCAATAGAGTCGGGATGGATCTATTGTTTTGTTATTCTACAGGTATGTACTCCAGAAGTTGGATCATCGCCCCCCCAGGCATTTCATCCGTATTGAGATAGACCTCGTGAATTCTGGTCTTCTTCCCATCCTTTATTCCGACAAACTGGTAATCGATGACCGGCTCAATGCCTTCGGCCTTCAGCTTTTCGAGAACGGCCTGCGTGTCTTCGACCAGGAAGCAGAGGTGCTGAAGCCCTTCGCCGTGGCGTTTAAGAAAACGCGTATGGGTCGTCTCGCCTTTGGTGACCTCAACGATCTCGATGAAGAGATTATCGTAAAATGCGAGCGCTGCCCTGAACGACGGCTTCGCAGGTTGCCCATCCACCAGATAATAGTCGGCCACTTCGCCCATTTCATAATCTTCGATATGAAATGGGCCGATTCCAAAGACGCGCTCGTAGAAAGCGGCTGCTTTGTCGACATCCTCAACAGCGATGCCGATGTGAGAAACAGGACCCAATTTAACAATAGAATCCATGACTATCTCCATTGTTGAAGCATCAACTCAATACAATTCCATCCTGCAATCGCGCCTGAAGCATGCGATCGATCCCATCGCGCCAATCCACTTTCGTTTCACCGATCAGCGCGTGCATAAGGGTGGTGTCGATCGCCAGTGAGCCAAACGCGTTCGCCTGCTCCTCGAATATGGGAACAAGGCCAGTGCGCTCTCCGATATGCGCGCACCACTCTTCCAATGCGACCATTTGGGATCCACCCAGATTGGTCGTCATCGCATCGCAGGAAGCGGCACCCAGCAGATAGGGCATTTTCTCGATATAGTCGTCGACGTGCAGCGGATTATAGAAATTGGGTCTTTCCGGATGCACCGTGATCGGTTGGTGATTTTGCATCGCCAGCAGGTGGAAGTACGGCCACCCGCCATCGTCACCATAGGGCACACTCATGCGCGCGATGATCGCAGGCAGATCGAAGGCAGCGGCGGCAAAGCGCACAACGCATTCTGCAGCGATCTTTGCAATCGAGTACGTGGGGAACATCGCACGGTGATTGTCGCCCAGCGCATCGTTTTCTTTGCGTGGACGATGCCCCTCGTACGCATAAACCCCGGTGGTCGAAATATGGAGAAAAGCGCGGGCATTCCGGACCTTCGCCATAAGGTGGCCGACGCCTTCGGCATTATCGCGAAGGTCCCGCTCAAAATCACCCGATTTGGCGACCGCAGCATTGATCACAAACTCGACGTCCGGCAGCGCAGACAAACTTTCCGGATGCGACAGATCGATACGCACAGGAATGGCTCCCAGCGCCGCGATGGCATCATGGTCTTCCTGCTTGCCGTAACGCGCCGCCGCGAAGACTTGCGCCGTGGCGGCGTATGCGCTGACCAGAGGCCTTGCGAACTGTCCGGTGGCACCAGTGATCAGGATACGCGACCCTTCGATTGGTGCCCTGTTCATCACCGCAACGTCCTCTCCCCAGCCCATGCACCCAAATTCCGAAGCCTGATTGTATTTATAGCAAATAACATAAATTGGTCAATTATAATTTCAATATGGTCATTTTTGTGATTGCCAAACTCCATATCGCCATCTGCGACCCACCGTGATCGTCGATCTCGATGCGTCGCGGCGCCCCTCGAAGCGGTGGAAGAGCAGAAATTGCACCGAAACGCTGCGCGTTCTGATTGAACGGGGCAACGCGAGACAGGCATGGTTTAACCCGCATGCGCCCCAAGCGGCCCGCGGATCACATCGAAGGGGGGTATGAACCCACGACCCCCAACCCAGCGCGATTGGAGAAGACAGGCGACAGGCGCAGACGAGTCTGCACAGGCGGACCATCCCGGACAGGATATCCAAGGAGTTTTGTGAAATCTTACCGAAAGTCTGGTGGTGGACAGGGCTGGATTCGAACCAGCGTACGCTTGCACGGGCAGATTTACAGTCTGCTGCCTTTAACCACTCGGCCACCTGTCCACACCAGTGTCGGCTGCGGGAGAACCCGCTGTCTTGGTGGGCCCACAATGGGGCCTTCCGACCGAGAGGCGTCCCAATGGCGAAGCGATGCTTGCCTGTCAATGGGGGGGGTGGCAGGAGGCACACGAAAGTTTTCCTACAGGGAGTTATCATGAACACTAACGGGCCCAGACGTGCCCTTCGCGGGCGCGCAGGACGGATGCAGGGCGGACGGGGTTCCGGCCGTGGAAGCAAGGGCGCGGTACGCCTGTGGGGGCGCCACGCCGTCGAAGCCGCGCTGATGAATCCCGAACGCCAGCACCGCAAGCTGTGGGCGACACGTGAGGGAATCGATTCCCTGTGCGGCGATCTGCCCGAAGATTTCCCCGTGGAATACGCACAGGCGCAGGATCTGGCCCGTCTGGTCGCGCGCGATGCGCCACACCAGGGACTCGTTCTCGAATGCGATCCCCTGCCCGATTTGCATCTGGACGATGTCCTGGACAGCGAATCCCGGCGCCCTATCGTTGTCCTCGATCAGGTAACCGATCCGCATAACGTGGGCGCAATCATGCGTTCGGCCGCAGCATTCGATGCCTGCGCAATTGTGACGCAGGATCGCCATGCCCCGCCCGAATCGGGTGTGGTTGCCAAGTCGGCATCGGGCGCGCTGGAGGTGGTCCCCTGGATTCGCGTGGTCAATCTCGCCCGGGCGCTCGAACAGATGGCCGATGCGGGTTACTGGCGAATCGGTCTTGCTGGCGAAGCGAAGGCAACGCTGGCACAGGCGCTGTCGACCGGGCCGATCGCTCTCGTGCTGGGCGCGGAAGGCGAAGGCATGCGGCACAATATCGCCGAACATTGCGATGCGCTGGCGCGACTGCCGATCAGCGCCGCCATGGAAAGCCTGAACGTTTCCAACGCAGCAGCAATCGCGCTCTACGCAATCGCCACACATGAGGATTCCGAATGACAACCCTTCCCACAACCTGGATTCGTCGCGCGGGTGCGGCGCTGCTGGCCTGCGGTCTCGCCGCATTGCTGTCAGCCTGCTTCATCACGCCGGGCAAGTTCGTCTCAACGCTCGATATCCGTAAGGATGGGCATTTCACCTATACCTACAAGGGCGAAATCTTCATGCTCGCCTTCGCGGCGCTGGATGAAGCGGACAAGGACGAGGAATTCACGCCTTCAACCTGTTACAACGATGACAGCTCTGAAGAACGCGATTGTTCCAAGCAGGAACTGGCACAGCAACGCAAGGACTGGGACGAAGCGGCCACCGATCGCGCAGCCCGGCGCAAGCGTGAAGCGGATGAGATGCGCGCGTTTCTGGGTGGAATCGACCCCAATGATCCGCAGGCTCCTGAAAAGTTCGCCGAGAAGCTGCGTCGCCAGACAGGCTGGAACAATGTGGTTCACAAAGGCGCGGGGCTGTTCGATGTCGATTATTCGGTTCAGGGCAAGCTGACCTACGATTTCGCGTTCCCCACGATGGAACAGGTCACCAACAGCAATCCCTTCCTCCAGTTGGCCTCGCGGAAAGACGGCACGGTACGGATGGATGCGCCCGCTTTTGGCGGCTCGGCTTCCGATCCCCTGCGGATGGCGGCGCTTGGCAAGGGACTGGGCGATTCCAGCAGCAGCGACGATCTGCCCAATATGCCCAAGATGTCGGGCACGTTCACGCTGACAACCGATGCGACCATTCTGTCGAACAACACCGATGATGGGCCGCAGGCTGATCCTGCCGGCAAGAAAATGCAGTGGGCAGTTGGCGGTGCCGAAACACGCGCGGCCCCGATGGCCCTGATCCAGCTACAGCGTTAAAGCCATGCCGGGGTGCGTCATGCGGCGCATCCCGGCATGATTGCCTGCCCCATCCGGGGTTGCGAGGTCGCAGAACGGATCAGGGCACGAAAAAGCCGTGTGTAGCGGGGGCTACACACGGCTTTTGTTTTCGGGCCGCGAGGCGCGGCGGCCAATAAACCGTATCTTAGTTGACGGCGTCCTTCAGGCCCTTGCCGGCCTTGAATTTCGGCTGCGTCGAAGCCTTGATGGTCATCGCTTCACCGGTGCGCGGGTTACGGCCGGTCGAAGCCTTACGCTTTGCGGTCGAGAAGGTTCCGAAACCGACCAGGCGCACTTCGTCGCCCTTCGCCAGTGCGGCGCTGATCGCATCGAACACACCTTCAACGGCCTTGGTCGCATCACTACGGGAAAGGCCGCTGGAATCGGCAACGGCGCTGATGAGATCGTTTTTGTTCATGGTTTTTAAAACCCCCTACCTAAGAGTCATTTGTGAACGTTGAAGCGCCTCTCCAACGGGGCCGGAATTGAGCGGGTTTTATGCGCGCTGTCAAAGGCAAAAACGGCGTAAAAGTGCGCTTTTCAACCGATTGAGTACTATTTTCGACGAACTGAACATCCCGAAACGCGAATGCTGCACTGCGGAAGCGTGCGTGCCCCCGCAGTGCAGCTCCGATTCGCCGCAATGCAGCAGAATCAGTGGGCTGTCTGCGAAGCGGCCCCTCCAGCCGGTGCCGCACCCGGCTGACTGGCCAGATCGTCGTCTTCGGTCCATTCGATCGCAACCAGTTTTTCGGTCAGCGCGCGCTCCAGAACCTCATCCACATGAGACACCGGAAGAATTTCCAGACCCTGTTTTACATTGTCCGGAATCTCGACCAGATCCTTCACGTTTTCTTCGGGGATAAGCACAGTTTTTATCCCGCCACGCAGGGCGGCCAGCAGCTTCTCCTTAAGCCCGCCAATCGCCAGCACACGACCACGCAAAGTAACTTCACCCGTCATGGCAACGTCTGGGCGAACCGGAATACCCGTCAAAGTCGACACGATCGAGGTCACCATGCCGATGCCGGCGCTGGGGCCATCCTTGGGCACTGCGCCTTCGGGCAAGTGAATATGGATATTGCGGCGCTGGAACAGCGACGGCTTGATCCCGTAAGCCGGTGCCCGCGCCTTCACGAAGCTGAACGCCGTCTGGATCGACTCGTTCATCACTTCGCCGAGCTTGCCCGTCGTACGAATTTCGCCCTTGCCCGGCGTGGTCACGCTTTCGATGGTCAGCAGGTCGCCGCCCACCTCGGTCCAGGCCAGACCGGTCACTGCCCCGACCTGGGCCTCTTCGTCAGACATGCCGTGGCGGAATTTGCGCACACCGGCATAGTCACCAAGATTGTCCGGCGTAATCGTGATCGCTTCGGCCTTGCCTTCAAGGATCTTGCGCAGAACCTTGCGGGCCAGCCGGGCGATTTCCCGCTCCAGCGTACGCACGCCCGCCTCGCGGGTGTAGTAACGGATCAAATCGCGCAAACCGTCTTCGGTCAGCGTGAATTCCCCCTTGCGCAGACCATGCTGTTTGACCTGCTTGGGCACGAGATGCCGCTGGGCGATCTCGAGCTTTTCGTCTTCCGTATAGCCTTCGAGCCGGATGATCTCCATGCGATCAAGCAAGGGCTGCGGCAGATTGAGGCTGTTGGCCGTCGTCACGAACATGATGTCCGACAGGTCGTAATCCAGTTCCAGATAGTGGTCCTGGAACTTGGCGTTCTGTTCCGGATCGAGCACCTCTAGCAGGGCCGAAGCTGGATCGCCGCGGAAATCCTGGCCCAGCTTGTCGATCTCGTCGAGCAGGAACAGCGGGTTGGATGTCCCGGCCTTGCGCAGATTGGTCACGATCTTGCCCGGCAGCGAACCGATATAGGTCCGCCGGTGGCCGCGGATTTCCGCTTCATCGCGCACGCCGCCCAGCGACTGGCGAATAAATTCGCGCCCGGTCGCCTTGGCGATCGACTTGCCAAGGCTGGTCTTGCCCACACCCGGAGGGCCAACAAGGCACAGGATCGGCCCCTTCAGCTTGTTGGTGCGCGCCTGGACCGCGAGATATTCGACAATCCGTTCTTTCACCTTATCCAGCGCATAGTGATCCTCATCGAGGATCGCCTGCGCTTTCGCGATATCCTTTTTCAGGCGGCTCTTCTTGCCCCAGGGCAGACCGAGCAGAACATCCAGATAATTGCGGATCACGGTTGCTTCCGCGCTCATCGGCTGCATGGTCTTCAGTTTCTTGAGTTCGGCCGTGGCCTTCGCCTTGGCTTCTTCAGAAAGCGGGAGTGAATCGATCTTTTCCTGCAGTTCGGCGACTTCGTCGGCTTCGCCATCGTCACCGCCGCCCAGTTCGGACTGGATCGCCTTCAACTGTTCGTTGAGGTAATATTCACGCTGGGTCTTTTCCATCTGCCGCTTCACACGGCCACGGATCTTGCGCTCCACCTGAAGGACCGAAAGTTCGCCTTCCATAAAGGAATAGACCATTTCCAGCCGCTTGAACGGATCGCGTTCGGTCAACAGGGCCTGCTTGTCCGACACTTTCGCATTCAGATTGGCCGCAATCGTGTCGGCCAGACGCGCAGCATCCTCGATCTCGACAAGCTGCTCACCCAGATCTTCCGGAAGCTTCTTGTTGAGTTTCGCGTATTCGCCGAACTGGTCGACGACACTGCGCATCATGGCGGACACTTCCGTACCTTCCGCGGCATCGGAATCCAGTTGTTCCACCTGGGCCACGACAAAGCCCTTTTCCTCCCGCATGGAGGCCAGCCGGGCGCGGCTGTGCCCTTCGACCAGCACACGCACGGTGCCGTCGGGCAGTTTCAGCAGCTGCAAGACCTGTGCAACCACGCCGATATCGTAAAGATCATCATTGCCCGGATCATCACAACCCGGGTCGAGCTGGGCCACAAGGAAGATTTCCTTATCGCCCTGCATCACTTCTTCCAGCGCGGCGACGGATTTTTCGCGTCCAACGAACAGCGGAACAACCATGCCCGGGAAGACGACAATGTCACGCAGAGGAAGGAGAGGGTAAAGCTTCATAGGCTCACAAATCCAGACTCGATTGGCGCTCGGCGCCATGAAGGGGAGGATTCCCCTGATTTCGAGCGAATATGGGGAGCCTCTCCACGCCGTGCAATGGGTGGGGTTTCTTCACCTGTGGATGGGTTGACCGAGGCTGGCCCACAGGCGCAACGCCTGTCCGGAAAACGAAGTGGTGTCCGGTTATTAGAAGGGCCAGCAGCCCGTGTATCAGGCTGCCGCGCGGCGACGGCGCCAGAAGATCAGTCCGCCCAGCGCCAATATCATCATGGCCAGCATACCCGGCTCGGGAACTTCGGTGCCCCCCGAACTCGCCCCCCCGGTCGATTCCCCCGGCGTGGTCGATGGCGGAATGTAGCCCCCCTGATAGGTACCAGCCTGCATTTTCCCGTCCTGGTTCAAATTCCCGAACACCGCCGACCCATTGATCGCATTGGAGGTCGAGGCATTGGCATTCGGGGCCAGCACACTGCCCCCCCAGGCCGTGGTCAGGGACAGGTTCTGCGCATCGGGGAAATTCCAGATCACCTTCTCACCCAGACCATTGGTGCCGCCCAGAAAATTGTCGTTCAGGTTGATCTTGTTACCGCTGACGTTGACGATCACCGTCTCCGCCCCATTCAAATTGAACTGGATTTCACCGATGCTGTTCAGCTGATCCGACGTGATATTGAACACCGCCATGCCATCGGCACCGGGCTGCGCGGTAAAGGTACCGCGGTTGCCGGAAATCTCCAGTTGGCTGGTGGCGGCCAGCGTGCTCATCTCGTGCGAGAGATTGATCATGCTGGTGGTCAGCAGGCTCTTGTCCTGCTGCAGATCTTGCAGGAATCCCGGGTTGGACGCGGCCAGACCGGAATTGACGGTGTTCTGATTGACGTTCGTATTGGCAATCGATCCGCCCACCTGCACCGTTTGCGGGTTGCCGTTGAGATTGAAACCGCTGTTTACGTTGCCACCGATAATCGCGCCCGAACCATTGTTGAGATTCTTGGTTCCCCCGTTGACGTTACCGACCACGATCAGACCCGGCTGCGCATTGGATGACGCCGCCACCGGCGCCGTGTTGTAGTTCGAGGAATTGCCCGTCAGGTTCCCGCCCACGAAAGTCCGCCCTTCCACTTCCGAACTGGATGAAAGGTTGCCCAGAACGATCAGGTTCCACTCGGACAAGGCGTTGATACCCGATGGCGTATCGGCCTGCGCGGGAACCGTCAGTGCAAACGACGACAAGACCAGCATAGCGGCACGTGACGGGCGAATAACTTTCATACAAGCCTCGAACAACATTCATAAAAAGAAGGCGGCCCTTAGCCGCCCGGGCGCGATAGTTCATTCCTGAACTCGCGATAGTCCCAATTAGAGAAAATTCGGTAAACCGTTGTCGATTCAGCAAATATCGCTCCCGAAGCAACGGTTCATCAACCATGCCTCCGAAACGGCATACAGGCGCGCTATATCGCGCGCTTGCAGAGCAATGAGACGGTTGTGATCCGTGTCAGCCAAATCCGGGAAAGTTGAAGCCGGGGGGCAGGCCCAGACCTTGCTGCATCTTGCCCATTTCGTCGTTCGCCACCTGATCCGCCTTGGCACGCGCATCGTTGAACGCTGCGGTCACCAGATCTTCGAGAATATGCTTGTCTTCGCGAACGATCAGGCTGTCATCGATCGCAATACCGAGAATCCGGCCTTTGGCGCTGCAACGAATTTTGACCAGACCGCCACCCGATACGCCTTCGACTTCCAGCGAATCCAGTTTGGCCTGCGCGTCGTTCATCTGCTTCTGGATGGTTTCTGCAGCCTGCTGGGCAGCCTGGAGCATTTCTTCCATCGATTTCATCGTAATAACCTCAAGCTCTCTTGGTCCATTGACGGGTTTCGCCTTGACGATCCCCATCTTCCTTGACGATTTCCGCGTCGGGGAAAGCAGCCATGGCCGCCTCCACCAGCGGATCGCGCATCAGCGCCGCCTCATCCTCTGCCTTGCGGGCATCGCTCAACTCGCGAAGCGATGGCGCGCCCTCTCCAACACCTTGCTCAACTGTCCATTTGACACCGGTGGACTTGTAAAGCGCATCCCGCATTTCGGAAACCGGATCGACCGCAAGGCCGGGCACGAGCGAGAAAATCAGCTTGCCCGGCGCAAGATCGATAACCCGCACCCAATCACGCATCAATTGCGCGATCCGCAAGTGCCCGCCAATATCCACCTGATGGACGAGCGCATCCCAATCCAGCTTTGCCGCAGGCGGCGCAGAGGGCGCATCACCTTCCCCACCTGACGGCGTTGAGGAGGCCTGCACCGCCACACCCTGCGCGGCCAGTTCCTCCAGCTTCTTCACCAGAGAGCCCGGGTCAGGCAGATCGGCGGCGTGCAACATGCGCAGCAGCGCCATTTGCGCCGCAACCTGCGGATCGGGCGCCCCGCGCACCTCATCATGCCCCTTGAGCAGCAATTGCCACAGCCGGTGCAGTTGCGCCGCGCCCAGCTTCTCCGCCCAGTCTTCCAGCGCAGCGCGTTCTTCCGCCGTGGGTGCATCCGCACCGCTGCGGCCGATCTGCGCCACGGTAATGCGATGCACGAGATCCATCAGCGACCGCATCAATGCCAGCGGTTCGACCCCCAGGGCATATTGCCGGTCCATACCATCGAGCAGCGTTGCCGCATCGCCGCCGAGAATCGCCGCGAACAGATCGCGCTGCACGCTCTTGTCGGCAAGGCCCAGCATATCACGCACGCGTTCGGCGACGACATGGCCGCCGCTATCAAGGTCAGCATGGGCGATGGCCTGATCGAGAATGGACAGCCCATCGCGGACCGACCCTTCGGCGGCACCGGCAATCAGGTGCAGGGCCTCTGCCTCGGCTTCCACGCCTTCTTTGGCGCAAATACCGGCGAAGTGTTCCTGCAACATCCCCGTGGGGATACGCCGCAGATCGAACCGTTGGCACCGCGACAGGACAGTAACCGGCAGCTTGTCCACTTCGGTCGTGGCGAACAGGAATTTCACATGCGCGGGCGGTTCTTCCAGTGTTTTCAGCAAGGCGTTGAACGCATTGCGCGACAGCATGTGCACTTCGTCGATGATGTAGATCTTGTAGCGCGCACTAACCGCAGCGTAACGCACCGCTTCGATAATCTCGCGGACATCGTCAACGCCCGTATGGCTGGCCGCGTCCATTTCGATCACATCGATATGGCGCCCTTCGGCAATGGCCAGACACGGTTCACACTGCCCGCAAGGATCGATCGTGGGCCCGCCCTGCCCATCGGGGCCGATGCAATTCAGCGCTTTGGCAATAAGGCGCGCGGTCGAGGTTTTCCCGACCCCCCGCACACCGGTCATCAGGAAGGCATGCGCCAGCCGATCCCGTTCGATCGCATTGGCAAGCGTACGCACCATCGCTTCCTGCCCGATCAGTTCGGCGAAAGTCTGCGGGCGGTATTTGCGGGCCAGTACGCGATAAGGCTGCCCAGCCTGCGCTGAACTCTGTACCGGGCTGGCTGAAGGCGCGGCGAGACTGGCGGGTTGCGGAGGTATCGGCTGGGCCGGTTCCGGGGCAGCGACCGGCGCGGCCACGGTTTCGGGTGCGATTTCCGGCGCGGCTTCGGGTTCGTCTGACGGCGACGCGGCCGGCGGCGACGCGTCGAACATCGACCCCTGCCCCGCCTCTTCCAGTTCGGCCGCAGTCGGCTTCGTTTCGAGGGCGTCTTCGCCTTCGCGCTCTGGCTCGTCGCCAAACATGTCGAGTGAATCGCCCATCGCGCACAAGGTAGGGCCTCATGCCCCGCTTGTCAGGAGGAAAGGCCGATAAATCGGGTGCATGTTGGGGAAAAGGAGCCGAGCGACCCGCCGCAATCCGTTGTGGCTGCTTCCTTCCGGACCTGACCAGGTTCGCGAACGCAAACGTCCACCCGACTCCCGGTCGCGCATATGGCGGGGGATTTCACAGATTGCAAGACCTCCGCCTTGCCCGATGCGAAGGTCGCCGCACGAGGCGCCACTGCCACGCGCCGACTAACCCCGCACCCACCACAGGCGATACGGCGTTAAACTGGCAACCGCGCCGCACACAGTGCGGCAATGCAGATCGGGCGGCGGCTGCGCCTTACTTGAAATTGTCGGCGTAGGCCTGAATTTTCAGCCGTTTCGCCGGGCTCGCGTAAACCCGTGCGGTAATGCCGTACTTCGCGGCATAGGCCTGCGCGTCATCCTTGTTGGGGAAGCTCAGTTGCACCTGCACCTGGGTGTCGCCGCTACCGGCCCAGCCCATCAAGGGATCGGGCTTGCGTGCCTCAGCCGGGACGAATTCGAGAATCCACTGGTCGCAAAGCGCCTTGCCGGACTGCATGGCGTTTTTCGGGCGTTGATAGATGCGTGCAGACATAGCCCGCCACTGTCCCGAATCGCGGATAAAATCAAGTATTCTTGCCTGCCCCTGCGCTATCGCCGGGAATTATCGAACGCGTTTCTGGTCTTGAGGCTCGGCGCTTCGTTCCAGGGCTCATCCGGCCAGCGGTGTTTGGGGTAGCGCCCTTTCATATCCTTCACCACATCGCGCCAACTGCCCCGCCAGAACCCGGCCAAATCGCGTGTGGCCTGAATCGGCCGACCTGCCGGGGAGGTAAGCAGAAGCAGCAAGGGCGTTCCGCCGATAATTGGGTGCCGGTCGAGGCCAAACAGGGCCTGAACGCGAACTTCCACCGCAGGGCCGCCTTCATGTGCATAATCAATGGGATGATTTGTGCCCGCTGGACTGGTGAATTCGCGTGGGGCCAGCTTGTCGAGCCGTTGCCGATCATTCCAGTCTAGCCGCGCCAGCAAGGCATCCGTCAGCGCGGCCTTTGACAGATTGAGATCGCGGCGCCCTTGCAACAGGGGGGCCAGCCATTCGTCCGCATCGTCCGCCAGTCGCTCAGGCGAAAGGGCATCGAGCCCGGCGTATTGCGCACGCGCCATCAGGACCGGCGGCAGAAGGAGGGACAGCCGCTCTTTCGCCTTGCCCACCAGCAGGGCCGTTACAGCGGCCGCATCCGGTTTCCCATCCGGCCCGCTGGCCAGCGTGATCGCCCCCAGACGCCGTTCAAGCCGGGCCTCAACCCGCCCCTCACCCTCATTCCAGCGCAAAAGCGAACGACGCTCCATCCGTTCGCCCAGCCACTGGTCGACATCATCGTCGGAAAGCGCGATCCCCGCCATGATCCGTGCACCTTTGGCCTGTCCTTGTGCATCGCCGATCACCAGCCATTCCGCACTGGCGAGTGGCGATACCGGGTCGAGGATATAGCCCCGCCCCCCGGCAGACAGCCAGTTTTCGCCCGAGGGATCACGCCGCCGCGCGACATTGTCGGGCAGCGCCATGGCCAGAAGCACGCCCAAAGGCGGGGCTTCGCCAACGCCAGCGCCGATCATTTTCTGCGCGCGGCGGGCCCAGCCTTCCGCCAGTTTACGCGATGCCTGCGCCCGGGGGGAACGGTCGCCTTGCCAGCGGGCAAGGCGCTGGGCAAGGTCTTCGCCCCGTCCGCCAAGCCCGCGTTCCTGCATCAGCAAGGCCAGCCCAGCGGCATCTTGGGCCGCACGATGTTCCGCACCGAACAGCACCATCGCCGCCTGCGCCGGGTCCATCGGCAGGCTTGCGATCTGCCGCCCCCGTTCCGTTATGCGCCCGTCACGATCGAGCGCATCCAGCGCCTGCAGACGCCTTCGCGCTGCGGCCAGAGCGGCATCGGGCGGGCAATCGAGCCATGGCATGGCCTGCGGATCACCTGCCCCCCATTGCGCCAACGACAGCGTCAGCGGGGCGAGATCGACCGTGGTGATTTCCGGTGGATCGAATTCCGCGCGCCCGGCATGTGCGGCCTCTTCCCACAAACGATAGGCGACACCCGGCCCCTGCCGTGCCGCGCGGCCGGCGCGCTGGGCAGCCGCGGCGCGGCTGGCGCGCACGGTCACCAGATGGCTGACGCCTGCGGCAAGATCGAATTCCGCGCGCCGGGAAAGCCCGGCGTCGACCACCACCGAGACCCCATCCAGCGTCAGCGAAGTTTCCGCGATGGCCGTCGCCAGAACAAGCCGCCGTCGCCCCTGCGGATCGCGGCGGATCGCGGCGCGTTGCCCTGCAGGTTCCACCTGACCATGCAGGGGGAGGATCGGCACATCCGGCAACCGTTCGACAAGCCGTTCCTTCGTGCGCTCGATCTCCCGAACGCCCGGCAGGAACGCCAGAATATCACCCTCCTCATCGCGCCAGGCGGCAAGGATGGCGCTGGCCATCGCCTCCTCGGTGCGCTTGTCCGGCGATGCCCCGAGCCAACGTATCGCCAGCGGATAGGCTTTCCCCGCGCTCTCGATGACCGACGCGCCTTCGCCCAGCAGGCGGGCAAAGCGGGCCCCGTCGATGGTGGCGGACATCACGCAGATACGCAGATCGTCGCGCAGCACGGCCTGGCTTTCCAGCGCCAGCGCAAGGCCAAGATCGCTGTCGAGATGCCGTTCATGCGCTTCATCGAACAGCACCGCGCTCACCCCGCGCAATTCCGGATCATCACAGATCTGCGCTACGAAGATTGCCTCCGTCACCACCAGAATGCGGGTTTTCGCAGATCGTTTGCTATCGAGCCGGGTGAGATAACCCACCGTCTCTCCCGGTTTTTCGCCCAGCAGTTCCGCCATGCGTTCGGCGGCGGCACGCGCGGCAACGCGCCGTGGCGAAAGCAGGATGACGGTTCCGCTGCACCACGCCTCACCCAGCAGCGCCGGTGCGACGGCGGTGGTCTTGCCCGCACCCGGCGGGGCGATCAGCACGGCCGACGTCTGGTCACGCAGGGCGGTGAGCAGGTCCGGCAAAACGGCGTGAATAGGAAGATCGCTCATACCCGGCGCATTCCGTTCCCACACTCTGCCCGGGTCAGCATCGATCGGCCCCGACCCTCACTTTCGGGGCGTCCCCTGAGCGAAATGCAGGGGACACTGCGGCATCCGATCAATAACCCCGGCTAACGGCGAAGCGCGCGGCTTCCGTCATCGCGGCGCGCGCCTTGCCATCCGGGAAGATTGACAGGGCATCCACCGCGCGTTCCGCGAAATGGCGGGCACGTTCGCGCGTGGCGTTCACCGAGTCATGCTTGCGGATCAGTTCGATCGCATGGGCAAGGTCTTCATCTTCATTACGAAAACCGGCAATCGCTTCCTGCCAGAACCGGCGTTCCTCATCATTGCCGCGCGCATAGGCGAGAATAACCGGCAGGGTCATCTTGCCTTCACGGAAATCATCGCCCCGATCCTTGCCCATTTCCGCCGCATCGGAATCGTAATCGATGGCGTCGTCCACCAGCTGGAAAGCGATGCCAAGATTGCGGCCATAATCGTCCAGCGCGCGTTCTTCCGCTTCATCGCGTTCGGCCACGACGGCGGCGATCCGGCTGGCGGCCGCAAACAGAACCGCCGTCTTCGCACCAATGATGTGGAGATAACGGTCTTCGCTGGTTTCAATGACACGTTGCGAAACAAGCTGATCGACTTCGCCCTGCGCGATAATCGAGGATGCGCCTGCCAGGATTTTCAGAACCTTGAGGCTGCCGTCTTCGACCATGAGTTCGAACGCGCGGGAAAACAGGAAATCGCCAACCAGCACGGTTGCCGGGTTGCCGAACACCAGATTGGCGGCTTCCTTGCCACGGCGGGTTTCGGAACCATCGACGACATCGTCATGCAGCAATGTGGCGGTGTGAATAAATTCCACAGCGGCGGCCAGCTTGTGATGACGGGTGCCCTGATATCCCACCAGATCGGCCCCGGCGAGTGTCAGCATCGGCCGCATCCGTTTGCCACCACCCGAAATAAGGTGGCCTGCAAGTGCGGGAATCAGCGGAATTTCGCTCTGCATCCGGTCCAGAATCACGGTGTTCACCGCGTTCATGGCAGTGGCTGTCAGGGACAGAATCGGAGCCAGTGAAGGCTCCTTGCGTGGCAGGGGAACAACCTCGGCGCTCATGCACCGCGCCATGGGGCGGATGGCAGCGCTTGGCAAGTATCGATTGCGGCTGTAGCTAGCCTGCCATGACCCAGACGCCTGCCGAAGATCCCGTTCTCGCCTCATTCCGCAAAAGCATCGACAATATCGATGCCGCTCTGATTCACATGCTGGCGGAACGCTTCCGCATTACCAAGGCCGTGGGTGAGCATAAGGCCCGCACGCAATTGCCCCCCGCAGATCCGGGGCGCGAACAACGGCAGGTCGAACGCCTGCGTCGTCTGGCGGAAGAAGCCGATCTCGATCCGGAATTCAGCGAGAAGTTCCTGCGCTTCATCATCGATGAGGTGATCCGTCATCACGAACAGGCGAAAGCGGCCAAATAAGCCGCAACAACCGTTGGCGCGCCGTTCTAAACAGCGGCGCGCGGCAGCCTGAGCGAGACCATCATTCCGCCCAGATCCTCGCTGTCATCGAGACTGACCGCGCCACCGTAAATTTCCACGACATCGCGCACGATTGCCAGCCCGAGACCGGTTCCCGGCTTGCCGGTATCCAGCCGCGCCCCGCGATCAAACATCCGGGTGCGTTCGGCCAGCGGGATGCCGGGGCCATCATCCTCCACCGTGATCGTGCATAAGGGCGCGGTTGGTTCGGTATCCACCGTCAGGAACACGCTGCCCCCGCCATATTTGGCCGCATTCTCCAGCAGATTGCCGAGTATCTCGTCGAGATCCTGCCGCTCGATCGCCACGATCGCCGCGCGATTGCCTGCAACATCGAAGCGGCTTTCTTCATAGAGACGTGAAACCGCGCGTTCGACGGCATTGGCGCTGTCCCACACATTGGCGCGCGCCTGCCCCGCTGCACGGCGCCCGACGGCACGGGCACGGGCCAGATGGTGATCGACCTGGCGGCGCATGACTTTGGCTTCGCGCAGAACGGTTTCGGCCAGGTCGGGTGCGTGGGCATTGGCGGCATTGGTGACCACGGTCAGCGGCGTTTTCAGCGCATGGGCCAGATTGCCGGCATGCGTGCGCGCTTCTTCTGCCTGCTTTTCATTATGCGCCAAAAGCGCGTTCAGTTCTTCCACCATCGGCTGCACTTCCGCGGGCAGTGGATCGGTCACGCAATTGGTCCCGGTGGTTCGCATATGCTGGATCGCCCGTCGCACGCGGCGCAAGGGGACGAGGCCATACCATGTCTGCAAGGTCGCCAGCACGAACAGCCCCAGCCCGAGCACGACAAAACTCCACAGCAGAATCGAACGGATTTGCGCGATCTGTTCGTCCAACCCGTCGCGCGCGGCCGCCACGGTGAACCACCAGCGCGTCGTGCTACCGGGAAGCACGATCGACCGTTCGATCACACGCAGCGGTTCACCGGCGAACTGGTTGCTGTTGTAGAAATGCGCCTTATGGCCCTGATCCCGGTCGACCTTGAGGCTGCGATCCCACAGCGAGCGCGAAGGAAAATCCTCGTGCCCGTCCCCCGTAATCTGCCAGTAAAGCCCGCTGTTCGGTTCAAGAAACCGCTGATCCCCCAGCGGGCGGTTGAAGAACACCTCCCCATCCGGGCCGATCTCGGCGGTTCCGATCATGGCGGTAAGCATATATTCGAGCTGATCGTCGAAATTCTTCTCGATCAATCCGGCCAGCGTGCGATCCAGCGCCACACCGCCGACCAGCAGCAGGATGGATATCCATCCCGCCGCGATAAACATCATGCGCCGGAAAAGGCTTCCCGTATGCGGCGTCGGCTCACGGCCGGGCGCTTTCCCATCGGCGGTTTGCTGCTCGGCGGGCGCGCCAGCCCGCGCCGCATCAGCCGCGCGGATGTTCGGCGGGATCGTCGAGACTGTATCCAAGGCCACGGATCGTTGTGATGACATCAGCGCCCAACTTCTTGCGGATGCGCGTGACAAAGACCTCGATCGTGTTCGAATCGCGGTCAAAATCCTGATCGTAGATATGCTCGATCAGTTCGGTGCGGCTGACTACCTTGCCCTTGTGGTGCATCAGATAGGACAGCAGTTTGTATTCCTGCGCGGTCAGCTTGACCGGTTCGCCCGCCAGTGTGACCCGGCCCGAACGCGTATCCAGCCGGACATCGCCAGCAATGAGTTCCGATGAGGTATTGCCCGAAGCGCGGCGGATCAGCGCGCGCAGGCGGGCGATCAGTTCTTCGGTCTGGAACGGTTTGGCGAGATAATCGTCCGCCCCGGCATCCAGCCCGGCCACTTTGTCCGACCAGCTGTCACGCGCGGTCAGGACCAGCACGGGGAAATGGCGCCCTTCCCGGCGCCACATGCCCAGCACGGAAAGCCCGTCAATCTCGGGCAAGCCGAGATCGAGGATCACCGCGTCGTAATCCTCCGTCGATCCCATGAAATGGCCATCTTCGCCATCGGTGGACAGATCGACCGCATAACCGGTCTGTTCCAGCGTGGATTTGAGCTGCTGGCCCAGCGTGGGTTCGTCCTCGACAATCAGGATACGCATGCCTCAACCCTCATATGCAACAAGCCGTTTCAAGTGGCCCCTGCAACACGAAGCGTCAAGCGAGCAGTAACGCGCGCCACGACCGATCGGGACGTTCGGGAACCAAAAAAGGGCAAATTCCGGTCAGTTTGACCGTTTGATAACACGGCCCGATCGGGCATCGATATCAACAAACACAACCCGCCCGTCACGAATGAACTTGAGCCGGTATGCCATCGCACCTGCATCATATTCGGGGCCAAGGTATTGCATACCGCGCATCTGCGGGAGCACAGCCCCTTCGATTTCACGGAGCGAACGGACATTCCCCGCGCGCATTTCCTTGCGCACCTGCCCCTGATCGTCGTGATCCTGCGCATGGGCAGTCAACGCCGAAACCGGACTGAGGGACAGGGTGCAGCCAAACGCACCGGAGAGGACAAGGACGAGAGCCTTTCGCATAACGTCCTTGTGCCTAGCACCGCAGGTTTGAACAAGTTGTGAATGACACAACCGGCACGTGTTCAGAAATCAGCGCACCATTTCATACGTCACTGTGACATTCACGCCAGTGCCCACAAGGCCCGGTTCAACCGGCGTCGAGGTGTTCATGATCGCGTCTGCGGCCACGGCTTTCTCCAGCATCATCGGACGGCCAATATTGATCGATTCGCTGATGTCCAGCAAACGGATGTCCGCGTATCCGGCCAGCTTCGCATATTCGAGCGCCTGCGTACGCGCGCGTTCCATCGCGGCCTTGCGCGCCTGCGCCTTGGCGGTCGTTTCATCGTCTATCGCGAGTACCGGCCCGTTGATATCGGTTGCGCCGGCGGCCACCAGCGCATCAAGCACCTGTCCAACCTTGGCCACATCACGCAAGGTGACATTCACTGTGTTCGAGGCCTGATATCCGCGAAACACCTGTTTCCGTGCTGCCTGATCATAATCGTACTGCGCCGAAAGGTTGATGCCCGCCGTCTGGATATCGTCCTTCGCGATACCCAGTGCCTTGATCCGGGCAATAACTGCATCCATCGCCTTGGCATTCTGCTGCATGGCGGCAACCGCTGTCGGCGCCAGTGTCGAGACACCCGATCCGACATTGGCAATGTCCGGCCGCGCCTTCACGACTTCGCTTACGCTCAGTTCGACCACCGGGCCCTGTGCCTGAATTTGCACATCGGCCGCCATAGCGGGGGAAGCCATCGCGGCGACGGCGAGCAACGGCAAGGCAAATCGGATCATCTGAGAAACTCCCATGGTGAATGCGGCGTCGCTGCCGCAGTCTGAATTACGCATCGGTGAACGGAGTGGTTCCAGAGCCGGAACGAAAGCGAGACACCATTCATGGGACAAGACGCATCCGTGCGCCCTCTTCCGCACATAGTTCCAAGACCTTGCGGTGCCGGGAAACCCGGTTCCCACTTTTTTGCGCGATGCGCGCCTGCCCTACGCATCGCTTGTGCAAAAAACCGGTTCCCACTTTTTTGCGCGATGCTCTATGGGGCCCCCATGGCACCTCCCCCTATTCTCAGTTGGGAAAGCCTCGGCCTGATTCAGGGCGCGGGCTGGCTCTTTCAGGATATCAACCTGCATATCGCCCCGCGCGATCGGATCGCGCTGATCGGGCGCAATGGCGCGGGCAAAACCACCTTGCTCAAACTGATCGCCAACCGGATCGAAGCAGATGCGGGCACCCGCACGGTCCAGCCGGGGACGAGAGTGGTCATGCTGGAACAGGAACCCGACTTTTCCGGGTTCGACACCTTGCTCGATTTCGCCATTGCGGGGGAGCACGCGCCCGCGCAGCACGAAGTGGAAGCGATTGCCGGGCAGATCGGGATCGATCTGTCGCGCAGCGCGGCCAGCGCCAGCGGGGGCGAACGGCGGCGCACCGCGCTTGCCCGCGCGCTGGCGAGCGAACCGGATCTGCTGCTGCTGGACGAGCCGACCAACCATCTCGATCTGGGGGCCATCGATTGGCTGGAAGACTGGCTGGGCCGCTACAACGGCGCATTCGTAGTCATTAGCCACGACCGTACGTTCCTCACCCGGCTGACCCGGGCGACACTCTGGCTCGACCAGGGATCGTTACGCCGCCGGGAAATCGGCTTTGGCGGGTATGAAGCGTGGGAAGAACAGGTCTTCGCCGAACAGGCGCGCGCCGCCGAACGGCTCGACGCCAAACTGAAGATCGAGGCGCATTGGCTCGAACGCGGGGTTACCGCCCGGCGCAAGCGCAATCAGGGTCGGCTTGAAAAGCTGTACGAGATGCGCGCCCAACGCGCATCGATGCTCTCACCCACCGGCAATGCGAAACTCGCGCTGTCGAATGACGATTCCAAGACCAAGTCGGTTATCGTTGCCGAACATGTGACCAAGCGGTTCGGCGACCGCACGATTATCAAGGACTTCTCGCTGCGTATCCAGCGGGGGGATCGCATTGGCGTGGTCGGGTCGAACGGCGCGGGTAAAAGCACCCTGTTGAAATTGCTGACAGGCGAACTTTCCCCCGATGAAGGCACGGTCACGCTGGCCAAAACGCTGACCGGGATCGTGATCGATCAGCAGCGCAGCCTGATCTCGCCCGAAAAGACCGTCCGCCAAATTCTGGCCGAAGGCGGCGACTGGATCGATGTGCAGGGCGTGCGCAAACACATTCAGGGCTATCTCAAGGAATTCCTGTTCGATCCCGGTATTGTCGATATGAAAGTCGGGGTCCTGTCGGGTGGTGAACGGTCCCGCCTGCTGCTCGCGCGGGAATTTTCCCGTAAATCCAACCTTCTGGTATTGGACGAACCGACCAACGACCTCGACCTCGAAACGCTCGACCTGCTGCAGGAAGTCATTGCCGATTACGATGGCACCGTGCTGATTGTCAGCCACGACCGCGATTTTCTCGACCGCACGGTCACGGTAACACTGGGTCTCGATGGCAGCGGCGCCGTGGATATCGTCGCGGGTGGCTATGCCGATTGGGAAGCCAAGCGCAAACAGCGCGTCGCGCCAACCAAGGTGAAAGCCGCAAGGGTGGAAATCGCTCCGCCCCCGCCGCCAAAGAAGACCAAGCTCAGTTACAAGGATCAGCGCGATTTCGATCTGCTGCCCGACCGGATCGCGGAACTCGAAGCGCATATCGCGCGTGACGAGGCTGCGCTGTCGGACCCGGCGCTTTACACCAGCGATCCGAAAAAGTTCGCGTCGCTGACCGCCGCGATCGACAAGGCCCGCGTCGAGAAGGATGCGGCCGAGGAACGCTGGCTCGAACTGGCGGAAATGGTCGAGGCACTGTGATCGCAACATAAGGCCCGGGCTTGAACGCGATCACGCCCGCCTTACCTGCTTTTCCATGACCGACCTTCATCGCGCGATCGCCGCTTGCCGCCTGTGCGAGGCCTTCCTGCCGCATGGCGTGCGCCCTGTCGTGCAGTTCTCGGCCACATCGCGACTGGTGATCGTCGGTCAGGCCCCCGGATCGAAAGTGCACGCCAGCGGCATTCCGTGGAATGACGCCAGCGGTGCGCGACTGTGTGAATGGACGGGGCTGTCCCACGAAGATCTGCATGATCCCGCACACGTGGCGATCGTACCCATGGGTTTCTGTTATCCGGGCAAGGGCAAAAGCGCCGATCTCCCACCCCGCCCGGAATGCGCGCCCCAATGGCATGCGAAAGTCATGGCGGCGATGCCTGAAAAGTGCCTGACCTTGCTCGTCGGCAGCCATGCCCAGGGATATTATCTGCGCGGGCGCGATCGCCTTTCCATGACTGATCGGGTCCGCAATTTCACGGCTTATGCGCCCGATTTCCTGCCATTGCCGCACCCATCGTGGCGCAGCACAATCTGGATGCGGCAGAATCCATGGTTCGAAAGCACGGTCCTGCCGCACTTGCGTGAACGGATTGCGGGGATACTTCAGGGTATCCGATAGAAATCGGCCACGCGGTCCAAGGCCAGCCGCAGCACCAATTTGCCACTGCGCACGGGCCAGTTCAGCGCCTTTTCGGCATGGGGTACACTTTCCCCCGCGCAGACCACCCGCCAGAGAATATCCGCCAATCCACGTCCTGCGGTGGCAAGAGCCCCATCGAAACGCGCCTTGGCGGCAATCTGCCGTTCAGTAGGCGTCAGCCCCGCCTCACCCCCTCCGCGCACCCGCACCGGTTCCCACCGCATCGTCGTTCGCGGGGCCAGTTGCGCCCGTTCAAAATCAGACCGCAAGGCTTCTCCCGCCGCAAACAGGCGGTCATCGATATGGCCGCGCGCATGCAGCCAGCCCAGCGGCGATTCCGCGAGATTGACGGTGACCTTGCGGCGGCGCTGGCACAGTCGGCCCGCCCCGTTCACGCTGTTATCCGCCAATTCCCGTTCTGCAAGTTCACGACGCATAGGACCATCCTTCCACAATTGTGCATTCGCACTTGCCAAGGTTCGGTTCGTGTAGGAAAATGAAAAAACCAATTTGGTTATTATGGGGATTGCGCGGTGATCAATCGCATTCGTGATATCCGCAAGGAAAAAGGCATGACTCTGGCCGATGTGGCCGCTGCCTGCGCACCCGCAACGACGGCGCAGACCATCGGTCGGCTCGAAACCGGGATGCGCAATCTTTCGCTCGGCTGGATGAACCGCATTGCTGCGGCGCTGGGGGTCGATCCCGAAATGCTGGTGCGTGGTGAAGATGCCGCCCCGGCACAGATTGTCGCCCGCCTGACGGAAAGCGGCGCGGAAGCGCTGGCCAACCCGCGCGATGCCATTCTACCCAGCGATCTGGCAGGAGGGGATGCGCTGCTTTGCCTCGCAGTGGATAGCAGCGCCGGGGAATATCGTGCGGGCGATCAACTCTGGCTGCGACAGATTGCGCCGGAAGACAGTGTCCAGGCTATCAACCGTGACGTACTGGTCCCGCGCAAGGGCGGGCGCTTCGCTTTCGGCCGCCTGATCGACCGCAGCGGCACGCTTGTCGGGCTTCTGCCCCCGGGTATCGGACAGCGGCAGATCGTCATCGACAATCCCCCATGGCTGGCCGTTGCGCATATGCTGGTGCGCAAACTATGATCGCATCGCGCCGGGTTCTTTCTCTTTCGACCCTTTACCCCAATGCCCTGTCCCCCCGCTTCGGCACCTTCGTCGCGCGCAGTCTCGAAGCACTGGCCGCGCGGGGCGACTGGGATGTCACGGTCGTCAATCCGATCGGCATCCCGCCGATAGCTTTCGGCCCCTATCGCGCCTTGCGTGATGCAGCATTGGATGGCGTGGAAGGCGGTGTGCAAGTCTATCGGCCTCGCTTCACCCTGATCCCGCGCGTGGGTGGACGGTTCAACCCGGGCGCGATCGTGCGCGCCGCTTTGCCCCTGGTCCGGCGGCTTCATGCCGAGAAGCCGTTCGACGTGATCGACGCGCAGTTCTTTTACCCCGATGGCCCTGCGATTGCCCGGATCGCCGCCGCGCTGAATGTGCCCTATTCCATCAAGGCGCGCGGGGCGGATATCTCGTTTTGGGGGCGCAAACCCTATGCCTTGCGCATGATGCGTGAGGCTGCGGATGGCGCGACAGGATTGTTGGCGGTCAGCCGCGCCCTTGCCGACGATATGGCCACCATTGGCCTGCCGTCAGACAGGATGTCCCTGCATTATACCGGGCTGGACCGCACCTTGTTTCACCCCCGCAACAGGGCCGAAACGCGCAGGCACTTAGCATCCCTGCATGGCACCGCCCTGCCCGCGTCAGGCCGCCTGCTGGCTACGGTTGGCGCCCTGATCCCGCGCAAGGGGCAGGCTTATGTCATCCGCGCGCTACCCGACCTGCCCGATGCCCATCTCCTGCTTGTCGGCAAGGGGCAGGACGAAAGCCTGCTGCGCGATCTGGCGAAGGAACTGGGGGTCGCGGAACGCGTGCATTTTCTCGGTTCGCTCGACCACACGGCTTTGCCGCTGGTGCTGGCAGCCTGCGACGCGATGGTCCTGCCATCCGCCAGCGAAGGCCTGGCCAACGCCTGGGTGGAAGCACTTGCCTGCGGCACGCCGCTGGTGATCACCGAAGCCGGTGGCGCGCGCGAACTGGTGAAAGACGACAGCGCCGGGCTGATCGTTCCGCGCGATTCCCGCGCCATTGCAGCAGCGGTGCGCGATCTGCTCTCCTCACCGCGCGATCCGGCGGTGGTGGCGGCGCATGCGGCGCCCTTCAGTTGGGAAAACAATGCGGCCGCGCTTGCCGCCTGGTACGAAAGTCTGGCCGGCGCACACTAGGCGCGCCGGCCAACCATTGTCCTTACGCTTCGTCGATGGCAGCCTTTTTCGGGCTGTCCGAGCCGCTGTCAGCGGGCACGAAGCTCGATTGCGTCACGCCAAGCCAGATCAGGATCGGCGCCGACATGAAGATCGAGCTATAGGTCCCGACGAAAATGCCGAGCGTGATAGCGGCGGTAAAACCAAAGATCACATCCGGACCAAGCAGGAGCAACGAGAACAGCATGATCAGCACCGCCAGCGAGGTTGCCACAGTGCGTGACAACGTCTCGTTCACGGAAAGATCGAGCAGTTCCGGCATCGGCATCTTGCGATACTTTTTGAGGTTTTCGCGGATGCGGTCATAGACCACGATCTTGTCGTTCAGCGAATAGCCCAGCAGGGTGAGCAAGGCCGCCACGATGTTCAGATCGAACTCCATCTGCGTGAGCGAGAACATGCCGATTGTCAGCAGCAAATCCTGCACCAGCGCGAACAGGGCACCCACGCCGAACTGCCATTCGAACCGCACCCAGATGTAGATCGAGATGCCGACCATCGCCAGCAACAGCGCCAGCATACCGGTCTTGAACAGTTCGCCCGAAACTTTGCCCGACACCGAATCGACCCCGTCGATCCGCACACCCGGATAGGTCTGTTTGAGCGTGCCGGTGATCTTGTTGGCCATCGCATCGGCCAGTTCGGCATGATCTTCCGCGCCTTCCGGCAGCTTCATCCGGATCGACACCTCGTTGGGCTTTCCGAACTGCTGGATGATCGGTTCGCCATAACCGAGTTTACCGACACTCTCCCGCAGGTCCGCAACCGGCGCCACAGTGCTTTCGACGAACGTGGCCCGGATCATCTGCCCGCCGACGAAGTCGACGCCCAGATTGAGACCATGCGTGAACAACAGCACCACCGCGCCGATCATCGCCAGGATATTGCTGATGAAAAACGGCCACTGCCACTTCAAGAAGTGGATATTGGTATTGTCGGGAACGAGCTTGAGGAGCTTCATCAATCCTCTCCTCTCACAGGTTCAGGTCAGTTGGCCGCGCCTTGCGCAACCAGTTGGCAACCCACATGCGGGTCATGGTCACCGCGGTAAAGACCGAGGTCACGATACCGATCATCAGCACCACGGCGAAACCGCGGACTGGGCCGGAGCCGAACAGGAACATCAGCACAGCCGCGATCACGTTGGTGATATTGGCGTCGAAAATCGCCCGGCTGGCTTCCTTGTATCCCAGTTCCACCGACTGGACGACCCGTCGGCCGCGTCGTCGTTCCTCGCGGATACGTTCGTTAATCAGCACGTTGGCATCCACCGCCGCACCGATAGTAAGCACGAAGCCCGCGATACCCGGCAAGGTCAGGGTTGTCCCGGCGATCCCCATGACACCGATGATCATCAGGATGTTGAGGAACAGCGCCCAGCAGGCATAGACGCCGAAACGGCCATACGACAGCACGATGAACGTCATCAACGCGACCGTACCGACCAGCATCGCGATCGCGCCCTTGACGATCGAGTCCGCACCAAGGTCAGGCCCGACAGTGCGTTCCTCAATCACCTTGAGGTCGACCGGCAGAGCACCGGAACGCAGCGAAATCGCCAGCTGCGTCGCGCTTTCTACCGTGAAATTGCCGGAAATCTGCGCGCTGCCGCCCAGAATCGGTTCATTGATGTTGGGTGCGGAAAGCACTTTGCCATCAAGAATGATCGCGAAAGGCCGGTTGACGTTTTCCGTCGTCAGCTTGGCGAAGCGGGAGCCGCCCTGCTGGTTGAACGTGATATTCACCACCGGCTGGTTGCCCTGCTGGGAAAACCCCTGCTGGGCATTGGTCAGATTGTCGCCCTTGATCCCGCCCAGACGCTTGACCGCGATAAACCCGGGCTGGCCCGGCTGGGCTTCGGCGTAAGGCACAATTTCACTGCCCGGAGGCGCAATGCCCTGCGCGATATCGCTGGGCAGCGCAGTCGTATCGACCAGCTTGAATTCGAGCTTGGCGGTCTGACCGAGCAATTCCTTGAGCTGTTCCGGGTCCTGCAGACCGGGAACCTGAACCACGATTCGGGTCGCGCCCTGGCGGATGATCGTCGGCTCGCGGGTGCCCAGCGCGTCGATACGCTTGCGCACGACTTCGGTGGCGCTGTCCATCGCATCGGTTACGGCCTTGTCGATCCCCGCCTGGCTCGGCGTCAGGATGAACCGTTGCCCATCAACCACCTGAATGCGCCAGTCGCGTTGCCCGGTCATACCGGCGCCGGATGTCAGCGGCAGGATCGCTTCGCGCGCGGCGTCCACCTGCCCGAGATCCTCGACCATGAACGACAGACGGCCATCGCGGCTGGAAAAATCACCGACGCGCACGCGCGGTTCGGCATTGCGCAGCGCACCGCGCACCGATTCTTCCATGGCTTCGAGCCGTTGTACGGCTACCTGCTTGGAATCGGCTTCCAGCAGGATATGGCTACCGCCAGCAAGGTCGAGACCGAGATGAACCTGGGGGTTCGGCAGGAACGATGGCCAGCTTCCGCCTGCCACTGACACCAGCGATGGCAGCGCTGCCACCGAAAGCGCCAGCGTCACAAACCACAGCCAGGCTCTTTTCCAAGGGGGAAATTCGAGCATCTACGTCCGATCTCAGTCGTTTGCCGGGGAAGAACCGCCGGGCGGGATGATATCGCCAATGGTGCTTTTCACCGCTTTCACGCGGACATTCTGCCCGAGTTCGAGTTCGGCATAGTGGTCGTCAACCTTGATCACTTTACCGACAAGGCCCCCGGCCGTGACGACCATATCGCCCTTTTTCATGCCAGCCACCTTGGCCTTATGCTCTTTCTGCTGACGCATTTGCGGGCGGATGATCAGGAACCAGAAAATTACGATCATACCGAGGATCGGCAACCAGCTGATCCACACGGGCGGGGCATCGCCCCCGGCAGAAGCGGCTGCAGACAAAATATCAAGCATCGACACACCCTTGAGAAGCGGAGCAATCCCGGTCATTTTGAGGAAAGGCATTGACCGCAGATGCGGCACGGATTGCCCTTCCCAACGAAAGGTTGCGCGCCTAGCAGCAAAGAAACTCACTGGCAACGCGCAGACAGCAAGGCATTCGACAGCACACGGCCCCCGTGCGGGCCGTTGCCACCCCGCTTCTGTACAATTGCTGTACCGGCAAAATGCACAACCGGTGTCACAGCTGCTTGCCATGCCCGATAGCTATGCCTATAGGCGCGCCTCCACTGACTCGGGACGTAGCGCAGCCTGGTAGCGCATCACACTGGGGGTGTGGGGGTCGGAGGTTCGAATCCTCTCGTCCCGACCAGTGGAATTTCCCCAAAACCACCCCTATCGCACCCGTCCACACCGGGCGGCGCGATCTGGCGAATCCATTTTCCTACACGAAGCGATATGGTTATCTGACCCCGCGAAACACCACACAACAGGGATTCGCGACCATGGGTATTCTCGAAGCCATCATCGGCCCGCTTTCATCCATCATCGACAAGATCATTCCGGACAAGGAAGCGCGCGACAAAGCCAAGCTGGAACTGATCCGGCTTCAGGGGTCGCAGGAACTGGAAACGATACAGGCGCGCCTGTCCGCCATCGTTGCAGAAGCGCACTCACCCGATCCCTGGACCAGCCGCGCACGCCCCAGTTTTCTCTACGTCATGTATGTTATGATCCTCTGGGCAATCCCCATGGGGCTACTGGCGGCCGCCGACCTGCACACCGCGCAGGCTGTCGCCAATGGCATCAATGCTTATCTCAACGGCCTGCCGGAGCCACTTTATGCGCTCTTCGGCACCGGCTATCTCGGCTACACCGCCGCCCGCCAATGGGGGAAGGCGAAAGGCATCGACAAATAAATCGACAAACAGAAAGCGTCGACAAACAGGATGGCGGGCCGCTATGCCCCGCCATCCCGCAGATTCAGGCAAAGAGTCACTTATGGCCAACCCCGTCGTCTATGTCCTTAACGGACCGAACCTCAATCTTCTCGGCACGCGCGAACCGGAAATCTACGGCTCCACCACGCTCGACGATATTGCCGGGATGCTGGAAGATCGCGCCATGGAACTGGGCCTGGAAGTGGACGTGCGCCAATCCAACCATGAAGGCCATTTGATCGACTGGCTGCATGAAGCGCAGGCAGAAGGTGCGCGCGCCGTCCTGCTTAACGCCGGGGCATACACACACACCTCGATCGCCCTGCACGATGCCATCAAGGCGATCCGCACACCGGTCATCGAGGTCCACATTTCCGAGCCGAAGGAACGCGAACCGTTCCGCCATATCAGCTATGTCGGCATGGTGGCGGTGGATTGCGTTTCCGGCCACGGTGCAAAAAGCTATATTCTTGCATTGGAAAAAGTGCCGAATCTTTGAGCTTTCCGATGCGTTCGCGGGGATTTTGCCCGCTCCCCTCTTGCCAGCACCGTCGCCCCGCCGCATAGCGGCCCCGGTATTTCAACGAGCAAGAGGGACGCATGTCCGAATCCAAAGATTCCGCCGCCAGCCGCGCAAGCGGCATGAGGGTCGACAGCACACTGGTCCGCGAACTGGCCGAATTGCTGAATGAAACCGGACTGACGGAAATCGAGGTTGAAGACGGCGAACGCAAGATCAAGGTCTCGCGCGCCGCTGCTGCCGCCACCCAGTTTGCCGCGCCCGCGCTTGTCGCCGCGCCCGCTCCCGTCGCTGCCGCACCGGCCCCTGCCGCCGCAGAAGCGCCCGCAGCCCCCGCCATGGATGGCAATGCCGTGAAATCGCCGATGGTCGGCACCGTCTATCTCTCCCCCGAACCGGGTTCCGCCGCATTTGTCAGCGTCGGCAGCCAGGTAAAAGCCGGGGATACGCTGCTGATCGTGGAAGCGATGAAAGTCATGAACCCGATCACCGCCCCGGCAGCCGGAACGGTCAAGGCGATCCTCGTCGAAAACGCGCAGCCGGTCGAATTCGATCAGCCGCTCGTCGTAATCGGCTGAGCAGGCAGGGCCCCCGATGGCTATTACCCGCATCCTGATCGCCAACCGCGGTGAAATCGCGCTGCGCATCCATCGCGCGGCCCATGAAATGGGCATTGAAACCGTTGCCGTGCATTCCACTGCGGATGCCGACGCGATGCATGTCCGCCTTGCCGACAGCGCCGTTTGCATCGGCCCCCCGGCTGCGGCAGACAGCTATCTCAATATCGCGGCGATCATCTCGGCAGCCGAAATCACGCATGCCGATGCGATCCACCCCGGTTATGGCTTCCTTTCCGAAAATGCCAAGTTTGCGGAAATCGTGGAAGCGCACAACATCGCATGGATCGGGCCGAAACCCGAACATATCCGCACTATGGGCGACAAGGTGGAAGCCAAGCGGACAGCCGGTGCGCTGGGCCTGCCGCTGGTTCCCGGTTCGGATGGCGCCATCGAAACGACGGAAGAGGCGAAACGGGTTGCCGCCGAAATCGGCTATCCGGTTCTGGTGAAAGCCGCATCGGGCGGTGGCGGCCGCGGGATGAAAGTCATCCCTGACGAAGCCAGCCTCGAAACCCTCGTCAGCCAGGCGAAAAGCGAAGCCAAAGCCGCCTTTGGCGACGACACCGTCTATATCGAGAAGTATCTCGCCAATCCCCGCCATATCGAATTCCAGATTTTCGGTGACGGGCGTGGCAATGCCATTCACCTTGGGGAACGCGACTGTTCGCTGCAGCGGCGCCACCAGAAGGTTCTGGAAGAAGCCCCTTCCCCCGTGATCTCACCCGAAGAACGTGAACGGATGGGCGGCATCGTTTCCAAGGCGATGGCCGACATGGGCTATCGCGGCGCCGGCACCATCGAATTCCTGTGGGAAGACGGCAAGTTCTACTTCATTGAAATGAACACCCGCCTGCAGGTCGAACACCCGGTAACCGAAGCGATCACCGGGCTTGATCTGGTGCGCGAACAGATCCGCATCGCCGATGGCAAACCGCTGTCCGTCACGCAGGATGAACTGCGCTTCAGCGGGCACGCCATCGAATGCCGCATCAATGCCGAAGATGCGTTCACATTCACGCCTTCACCGGGTGAAGTGACCAGCTATCACGCGGCTGGCGGCATGCATGTACGCGTCGATTCCGGCCTTTACGCCGGGTACCGGATTCCGCCTTATTACGATTCCATGATCGCCAAGCTGATCGTCTATGGGCGCACCCGCGAAGGATGCATCATGCGTCTGCGCCGGGCGCTCGAAGAAATGGTGATCGGCGGGGTCAAGACCTCGATCCCGCTGCACGAAGCGCTAATGCAGGAACCTGATTTCCTGAACGGCGACTATTCGATCAAGTGGCTGGAAGAATGGCTCGCCAAACGGCAGGCTGACTGATTACCCGTTCCCTGCCGCCGGTTTGATCCGGTATCATCGGCGGCAGGTTAAACAGCGGACGCGACAGCCGCTTATCCACAGTGCAATTTGGTTAAGCCGCCCGTCAATCCAGCGGCACCCCGGGAATCTGCTTGGCCGTGCGGATTGTCAGCGATGTCTTGACGCTGGCAACATTCGGCGCCGGCGTCAGTCTGCTGGTGAGAAATTCCTGAAAGCTCTGCAAGTCACGGCTGACGATTTTAAGAATGAAATCGATCTCGCCGTTCAACATATGGCATTCGCGCACATCGGGCAGCGCACGCATATGTTCTTCAAAGGCCCGCAAATCAGCCTCGGCCTGACTTTTCAAACTAACCATGGCGAATACCGTGATGGAAAAGCCCATCTTCGCCGGATCGATATCGGCGTGATATCCGCGAATAACACCCGCATCTTCTAGCGCGCGCATACGCCGAAGGCACGGCGGAGCGGTCAGCCCCACGCGCTTGGCGAGTTCCACATTTGTCACACGCCCTTCGGCCTGCAGTTCGGAAAGCAGCCGTCGATCAATCTTATCGAAACTATCCAAGTGGTACTTCCCCCTACTACACCGGCAAGCCAGCTTCCTCGCCAAATAGTATAGCACACAACAAACACAGGCTTATCTATTAATGAACATGCTTAATACGCCTGTCCCGCTTTGCGACGACCATGTCAGGGCTGATGCAGACCCGTTTTGTTGGTGCTAGACCCCTCGCGCGATTGATTCCCCAGATCCGCGCCTGTGCGCGGTTGTTAGTGAGACTGCATGTACTTCGATGACCGCCTTGCCACCGTGTTGCGCACCGGGACAGGCAGTGATCGTGCGTTGCGCACGCAGTATCGGCAATTGCTCGATCTTCTGGGTACCCTGCCCCGCTATGCCGATGGCTCACAGGTCGATGCCGCATACGAACGGTTGGCGGTCCTGTCCGGAGAACTTCCCTCAGCCCAGCGCAGCGCCATTATCCGCGAACCCGGTATGCGCCTTGCCAATCCCGCGCTCGTTGCGATTCTCGCTGCGCAGGAAGGGGAAATCGCCACGGCCACAATGGCTGTCGCACGCCTGCAGGATGCCGACTGGCAAACGCTGATCCCCGATTTGTCTGTCGCCGCACGCGGGTTTCTGCGCCATCGCCGCGACCTCGAACCAGGCACCAATGCCTTGCTGGAGCGGCTGGGTGTCAACGATCTGGTGCTTCCCGCACCCGACATCCTCGAATTGTCCGACACGCTCGTACAACCCGATGACGGGGTTGGAACACCCGGAGCGGAACCGACACCCATTGCCGCCTCGTCTGTTTTTGCAGTTGTCACCCCGTTGCGTCCCCTGCCGCCTGTCCAGACACCGGCTGGCCCGGAGGCCGACAACGGTGACGATCTTGCGATCGGCGCGCTGGTTCGCCGGATCGAAGCCTTCCAGCGGGCCAGAAGCAACGCGAGCAGCCAGAAACCAGCCCCCCTGATGCGCGGCAGCGATGCCCCGCTGCTGCCGCTCAACGATCTGCACGATGCGCGGCGGGGAACCCTGCCGCCCGCCTTCGATTTCACCACCGATGCGGCGGGAAGGATCGATTGGTGCGAACCGGCATACGCGCCCATGGCCTACGGACTGATGCTGGCCAGTCAACGTACCGATGCACCGGCACGCCTCGATCAGGATGCGGTTGCTGCCATGCGCCACCGGCAACCGCTGAAGGCAGTCATGGTTACGATTGAAGGCGCGCCAGCGATCGCAGGGATATGGTGCCTTGATGCCATCCCGCAATTCGATCGCAAGACAGGCGGTTATCTCGGATATAGTGGACGCATGCGGCGCCCGTCGGCCAATGCGGGCCCCGCTGCCGACAGTGCGGACCCGATGGCGGATCGCGTCCGCCAGATCCTTCATGAACTGCGCACCCCGGTGAATGCCATTCAGGGCTTTGCCGAAATCATCCAGCAGCAGCTCTATGGCCCCGCCCCGCATGAATACCGCGCACTGGCGGCCACTATCGCCAGCGACGCGGCCCGTATTCTTGCCGGCTTCGATGAACTGGACCGGCTTGCGCGGCTGGAAAGCGGGGCGCTCGAACTGGACGAAGGGCACTGCGATTTCGCCACGGTACTGGCATCGCTGGTGGAACAGATTCGCCCTGCGCTCGTCCCGCGCGCCAGCGACATCGCGGTTTCCGGGATCGACGGCGCACCTGCCATCGTCGCGCTGACACAAGCCGATGCGGAACGGCTCTGCTGGCGTATTCTGGCAACCATCGTCGGCGAGGCCAGTGCAGGCGAAGAGCTTGCCATTGGCTTCATGCGCGACAGCGAACACGCTATTGCCGCGTTCGAAATCCCCGCGAACCTCTCGGGATCGACGGATATTTTCTCCGCATCGCTAAATGGCGGGCAACGCGCTGTCAGCGCGGGCATGTTCGGTACCGGCTTCACGCTGCGCCTGGCCCGTGCCGAAGCCCAGGCCGTGGGTGGCAGCCTCACATTCGACAATGGCATCCTGCAACTGGTCTTGCCGCTCTTGACCGGAGAGGATGAGCTACCTAGCCATGGGGAAGCGCAGGATCGAGGGCGGTAGCGGACGCCCGCCTGATCCATGCATCAGGGGGCAGCTTACGCGATGCGATCGATCACCGATCTACCGAATCCATCCGCGGCTGCACACTTCGCAGCCCGGTTCGCACCGCGTTTTCTTCTTACTGTCGACACGGAAGAAGAGTTCGACTGGAACGCCCCTTTCCAGCGCGATGGCCATAGCCTGAAGCATTTGCCCGCGCTGAAAGTGTTTCAGGCGTTCTGCGAAGATCAGGGTGTGGTCCCGGTCTATCTCATCGACTATCCGATCGCGACATCCCCTCTCGCCAGCACTATCCTGCGTGAGGCTGTGCAGGCAGGGCGCGCGGAAGTCGGCGTGCAATTGCACCCTTGGGTCAATCCCCCATTCGATGAGGAAATCAGCAACTTCAACAGCTTCGCAGGGAACCTTCCAGAAGGGATTGAACGGGAAAAATTCCGCGTGCTGCATGACAGGATCGTCGAGAACATCGGGGTCAAGCCGCGGATCTATCGCGCCGGGCGCTATGGACTCGGCCCCAACAGCGCCGCGCTGCTGAAAGACATGGGGATGACGATCGACAGTTCGGTGCGATCGCGCTTCGATTATTCCGCGTCGGGCGGCCGCAACTATCGCGATCATCCGTTGCATCCCTACTGGATCGACAAGGCGCAGGGCCTGCTGGAACTGCCGCTCACCACGGTTTTCGCGGGGCCGCTGCGCCGCCTTGGCGACTGGCTCTACCCTGCGCTCTGGCGGATTCCTGCGTTGCGTGGCGCACTGGCGCATTTGCGCCTGCTCGATCGCATTCCTCTGACGCCCGAAGGGGTAACCGCAACCGAGGCGGTCAAGGGTATCGACATGGCCCTGAACGATGGCCTGCCGATTCTGGTGCTGTCGTTTCACAGCCCCTCCCTGCACCCCGGCCATACGCCCTATGTCCGCGATCAGGCCGATCTTGACCGGCTGTACGACTGGTGGCGGACCGTGCTTGCCCATCTGAAGCATCGCGGTGTGGAGCCCACCACAGTGGGCGAAATCATGGGCGCTGTGGAACGCCCCGCATAGGCCCTTACCGGGCCTGACAAGGCCGGTGCGAGCCCAGCTATTATTTCATCACATGGGATTTTGGTCGGGGAGACAGGATTCGAACCTGCGACCCTCTGGTCCCAAACCAGATGCGCTACCAGGCTGCGCTACTCCCCGACCTGACATCCTGCAATGGTGGGCCCGGCAGGATTCGAACCCGCGACCTAGCCGTTATGAGCGGCCAGCTCTAACCGCTGAGCTACAGGCCCGGCGCCATTGCGTCGCGGGGGCCTAGCGTGCGTCGCAGGCGCAGACAAGGGCTTATGCGTGTCCTTGGCAAATAGGATGCAATTAACGCCCGTTTCTCCCCAGCGGGTTGAGCGCGGAAGGCCTGCGCGCCGCGCGAACCGGCGCATTTGTGCCTTGCATCGCCTGCAACGCGGCAATGCGCTTTTCCGTGCGCGGGTGCGTGGAAAACAATTCCGACAGCCCAACCGGCACGATGTAGAGCTGGGCCGCTGCCGGGTTGCGTTCCGCCACCGGATTGGGAATGCGCTGCGCCGCGCCGCTGATCTTGGCCAGCGCCGAAGCCAGCGCCGCCGGATCGCCGCAGATTTCCGCACCGGCGCGGTCAGCGCCAAATTCGCGCGTGCGGCTGATCGCCATCTGCACGATCATCGCCGCGAACGGAGCGGCAATCACTGCCAGAATCCCGGCCATGGCATTGCCGTTGTTGCGGTTGCCGAAAAACATGCCGAAATTGGCGATCATCGAAATCGCACCGGCAATCGTGGCAACCATGGTCATGACCAGTGTATCGCGATTGCGCACGTGGCCCAGTTCATGCGCCATGACCGCCGCCACTTCTTCGCGGCTGAGCATCTGGAGCAGACCTGTGGTTGCCGCCACCGCCGCATTTTCCGGATTGCGGCCCGTGGCGAAGGCATTGGGCGCATCGGTATCCACGATATAGACTTTGGGCATGGGCAGCCCGGCATTGCGCGCCAGATCGGCCACCATGCCGTAGAATTCCGGTGCGCTGGATGCGTCGACCTGCCGTGCATTGTGCATTTTCAGCACGATCTTGTCGGCATTCCAGTACGTGAAGAAATTCATGCCCGCCGCCACGACCAGCGCGATCACCGCACCGCCCGAGCCGCCAAACATGTAACCCAGCACCATCAACAGCGCGGTGAGCGCCGAGAGCAGCATCAAGGTTTTGAAACCGTTCATTATCGTCCTTTGCCATTGGCATCTGTCATTGCGGGGAATCTAGGGTGCGCCTTTCATTTGACAATGGCGTTACCGGTTCATTTCCTGCAACACGCCTCTTCAAGCACAGGATGAATGAATGCGGCGTGTCTATTTTATCGCGGGCGTTACCAGCGTGGGACTGGGCCTTGTCGGTATCGCGCTGCCGATCATGCCGACTGTGCCTTTCCTGATTCTCGCCGCGTGGTGTTTCGGGAAATCCCATCCCGAATTCGAACGTCGCCTGCTCGACCATCCACGCTACGGCCATCACATCCGGCTATGGCGCGAGCGCGGGGCGATCGCCCGGATCGGCAAAGTCGGCGCCACACTGGCCTTTTCCGGCAGCATAATCATGGGGTTCGTATTCATGGCCTGGCCGTGGTCGCTGGTCCCGCTGGGCGTGGCGATCATCGCCCTCAGCTGGATCTGGACCCGCCCCGATTCGTGATACCGCGCGGTCAGGCGTTCCCCACCACGAGGCAGGCAAGCGCCATCAACATGCCGGCAAAGCGGTTTGACCGGAACCGCGCCAGTGCATTCGCGCCATCCCCGCTATCCAGCGTGACCACCTGCCATGCCAGATGCAGCGCCACGGGCAGCAAGCCCGCCAGCGCCAGCACATCGCCGCGCAGCAGCCAGAACGCCAGCGCCCACAGCGCCACCGCAGCGGCATAAAACGCCCCCACCCCGCCGCGCACATGGCGCCCCATACGCAGGGCGCTGGACCGGATGCCGACCAGGGCATCGTCTTCGCGGTCCTGCAGGGCATAGATCGTGTCATACCCGATGCACCAGCAGATCGCCCCGGCATAGAGCGCCGCCAGCACATACCCATGATCATCCCGCAAGGCGACCCAGCCGACCAGTGCCCCCCATGTGAAGACCATGCCCAGCCACGCCTGCGGCCACCACGTGATCCGTTTCATGAACGGATAGGCCGCCACCAGCACCACACTGCCCAGTGCCACCACTTGCGCCTGCCAGCGCAATTGCAGCAGCACGACCAGCCCCACCAGACACAGCGCCGCCAGCCACGCCCAGGCCAGCTTTATGCTGACCCGCCCGCTCGCCACCGGGCGGCTGGCGGTGCGTGCCACCTGCCGGTCGAGATCGGCATCGACGATATCGTTCAGCACACAGCCCGCGCCGCGCATCGCCACACTGCCCAACAGGAACCAGCCGATCAGGGCCCATTGCAGGCCCGCACCGGCCAGCCATACCCCCCATACACAGGGCCAGAACAGCAGCCACCAGCCGATCGGCCGGTCAAACCGCGCCAGTTGCGCCAAATCGCGCGGCAATTGGGGCAGCCGGGCGATAAGGCCGCGATGTTCGGTATCGGGGACAATGCTGTCTGCCATGGCGATGTCCTAGCGCCCCGTTTCCTGCCAACCGGCTGACCACAGCGGGCAGCAAGTTGACACAGGTGACACAGTCCAGAGGGGCAAGAACAGCCCGCCCGATCGTGTGCGGAAAACCATGGTTGCGGAACGGTGCGCCAAACGGATCATCCCTGCCCCTTGCCACAGCAAGGACATGTAGGACAGCCATGTGCTGCAACACCTTTCCCAAGGCGGCCATCGCCGCTAACGAAGCATGATGCCCGCGACCCCTGCCTGGCCCCCGAAAAGCGCACCGCGCCTGTTCGTCCCCGCGCCGCTTGCCGCAGGCGGCCATTGCGTGATCGATGGGCAGCAGGCCCATTATCTGCTGCGGGTGATGCGCGTGGCCCCCGGCGATGCGGTGATCCTGTGCGATGATGCCACGGGCGAATGGGCCGCTCGCGTCGCCCATGCGGGCAAACGCGATGTCACGCTGGACGTGGTGGAACACCTGCGCCCCCGCGAACAGGTGCCCGATTTCTGGCTCTGCCCCGCCCTGCTCAAGAAAGACCGGTTCGACTGGGTGCTTGAAAAGGCCACCGAACTAGGTGTTGCGCGGATACAGCCGGTGGTGACCCGGCGCTGCGTGGCGGACAAGCTCAACCCCGAACGCGCCCGCACGATCCTGACCGAAGCGGCCGAACAATGCGCCCGCACCGCCCTGCCTGAATTGGGCGAACCGGTGAAGCTCGACGCCCTGCTCCGCGATTGGCCCACGGATCGCAAGCTGTTCTTTGCCGATGAAAATGGCGGCGATCCGGCCACACAGGCCTTTGCCGCACACACCGGCCCCGCCGCGCTGATCATTGGCCCGGAAGGCGGCTTCGACGATGCCGAACGCGCCGCGATCCGCGCGCATGGCAGCGCGCAGGCGATCACACTGGGGCCCCGCATTCTGCGCGGCGAAACCGCCGCCCTTGCCGCCACGGCCCTGTGGATGGGTGCAGCAGGCGATTGGGCCGGGATACCCTGTGACACCACGCCTTAAGGATCATCCGCTTTCATGGATGAGATGCGACAGTCGGAATGGCAGAAATGTTGGAGGAAGCGGACATTCGCCTAAGGCTACCCGCTATTCGTCGGTGATGAACTCTGGGTCTTCTAGGTGGAATCTTATCTGCCCGTATTCAGTCTCACGTCCAAATCCACTAAAGAGCTGTCGTGCACTGACACGCGGTTTTCCACGTTGCTCGAGATCAAAAATCACAAGCCCGGGCATGTACTGCACCAACACACAAGCTTGGATATCTCCGGCTCGGCCCAGCTCCTTCAAGCGCTTGTATCCCCATGACTTCTGAAGTGGCTTCAGGAGCGGATGATCGTCGTCCTTCGGTTCTATGGATGTGCGACGGACGACATTCTCGGCATCAATGACCCATGAGAAATATTTAAAATCCCTAAAGAGCTCGTTATAGGATTTGAACCAATGCACTGCGATTTCTAGTAAGATGGTTTGGTCAGGACCAAGGTCTGCAACCGTTCCTTCGTACGGGTAAGGAGAGACGAGGACGTTCGCGTAAAGTAAGTTCTTACCAAATGCCCGTCGTTCAGCCTCTACCCCGTACTTGATCCTAAGTTGATGACGAGGCCATACTAGACCTCTGGCCTCCTGAAGCATGTGCGCGCCAGCCTTTTTATCGCCTGCGATATATGACTCAAACGACATTGTTATGAGTTCTTTTGCGATGTGGCTGACGTGTTCATCTTTTATCTTCCTGATCGCGAAGTGGAATCCGGCAAGGAGACGCTCGAACTCCTTTACAAGGGCGGCCTTTTGATCTGCCATCGGAGTCATGTCCGCAACGTTGTGAAAACTGTCAGGTGCTCGCAGTATCAAAGATGCCCAAAGGTCGTGATACTGTGCCAAAGTTTCTGGCTCCCAACTCATGGCGACCTCCTGACCCGAACGGACAGCTTAAGCGAAACAAAAAGGTCCGCAATGTTGGCGTGTCCGGAACGTCGACTTTCCGCAAAAATGCCTCAACTGCAGCCTTTCCAGTATATCCTCGTGCCCCGGCCCGGTGCATAGTTTTTCCGTATACCTTCAGGAATACTTTGCAGCGGCCTTTCTCTCGATTAGAGGGGCGCGATGAGTACGCGTCAGGTTTCAGACCACGATGATCCGCTGATCGAGAGCATCAGCCAGCTTGCCGAGCCCATGGCGCGGGGCGAAAAGCCGCGCGAACAATGGCGGATCGGGACCGAGCATGAAAAGCTCGTATTCCATCGCGCCGATCACCACGCGCCCTCCTATGGCGAACCCGGCGGCATTCGCGACCTGCTGCTCGCGCTCACCGAATTCGGCTGGGAACCGATCGAGGAAAACGGCACGGTCATCGCCATGAAAGGCGCGGATGGCACTGTCAGCCTCGAACCGGCGGGCCAGCTGGAACTGTCGGGCGCGCCACTGGAAAACCTGCATCAGACCTGCGCCGAGACGGGCCGCCACCTGTATGAGGTGAAGGCGGTTGGGGAACGGCTGGGCCTGGATTTCCTCGGGCTGGGCATGTGGCCGGACAAGACCCGCGCCGAATTGCCGATCATGCCCAAGGGACGGTATGAAATCATGTTGCGGCATATGCCCCGCGTCGGCAATCTCGGGCTGGACATGATGCTGCGGACCTGCACCATTCAGGTCAATCTCGACTATGCCAGCGAAGCGGACATGGTGAAGAAGTTCCGCGTCGGACTGGCGCTGCAACCGCTGGCCACCGCGCTGTTCGCCAATTCGCCGTTCACCGAAGGCAAGCCCAACGGCTTCCTGTCCTATCGCAGCCATATCTGGTCGGACACCGACCCGCACCGCACGGGGATGCTGCCTTTCGTGTTCGAGCAGGGCTTCGGATACGAACGCTACGTCGATTACATGCTTGATGTGCCGATGTATTTCGTATTCCGCGATGGCCGCTACATCGATGCTGCGGGGCAAAGCTTCCGCGATTTCATGAAGGGCCAGTTGCCCGCCCTGCCCGGCGAATTGCCGACGTTGAGCGACTGGACTGATCACCTTTCGACCGCCTTTCCCGAAGTACGCCTGAAAAGCTTCCTCGAAATGCGCGGTGCCGATGGCGGCCCGCACGATCGCATCTGCGCGCTCCCGGCTTTCTGGGTCGGCCTGCTGTACGATGACGGCGCGCTCGATGCCGCATGGGATCTGGTCAGGCACTGGTCGATGGAAGAGCGTGAAACGCTGCGCAACGCCGTGCCCCGGCTCGCGCTGGATGCCCCGCTGCCGGGTGGCGGCAAGCTGGCGGATATCGCGGGCGAAGTGCTGGATATCGCAGGCGCAGGCCTGACCGCGCGCAACCGCCGCAACGCCAGTGGCGACAACGAATCCGGCATTCTCGCCCCGCTGCGCGAGATCGTCGCATCGGGCAAAGTCCCCGCGCAGCGCTTGCTCGATAAGTATCATGGCGAATGGGGCGGCGATCTCTCCCGCGTTTATGACGAACGCTTCTGACCTGGTGCTGGTGGTGGGGCATTTCCGCCTTCCGCCCGAACGACTGGACGAAGCGCGCCCGATGATGCGGCGCGTGATCGATGCCACGCGGCGCGAACCGGGCTGCCTGTCCTACAGCTATGCCGAAGATGTGGCTGACCCCGGCCTGATCCGCGTCAGCGAAGCGTGGGAAAGCCGGGAAGCGCTGGCCGCGCATTTCGCCACCCCCCATATGCGCCAATGGCAGGAAGAACGCGCGGGTCTCGGCCTCTACGACCGCGACATTACCCGCTACGACGTGGCGGGCGCAGAAAAACTCTGATCAGTTCACGCCCTGTATTTCGGGGCCGCGCGGGCGGAACAGGTTCAGCAGTTTCGACAGGCCGCGCGTAATCGGCGCATTCTGCGCCATCCACGCATGATAGGCGCGATACTTTGCATCTTCGGCCAAAAGGTGCTGCTCTTCCGTTTTGGCGCGCCAGTAATAGATTCCGCTAACAATCGCGAGGATCGCGGTGTTGCGCACCATGTCGGTCAGCGAATGGCTGGTCACCAGAAACGGCAGGGTCGACAGCCACCAGAACAGGTTCTTCGAGAGATAGGCCGGGTGCCGGGTGAACCGATAGGGGCCATTGGTCAGCACCCCGCGATAGGTCAGGTTGGAAAACCGGATGCCGAACGCCACTGTCGCCCAGGCGTAGATCGCGGTCAGGAACACCAGCACCGCACCCCATACCCACAACAGCGCGGTATAGCCTTCGAACCAGTACGCCCAGTCGGCAACGTTCACATGGTAATCCAGCACGTTGCCGCTGTTCATCAGCATAAACGGGGGATAGCACAGCAGCGCCGACAGCCAGCCGCCCAGATAGGGGTTGGCCGTGCGGATATTCGCGTCGAGCGGCTTGAGGGTCAGCAGATAGCCTACCATCGCGATCTGCACGTCGAACATAAACATCAGGTTGATCAGCGCCATGCAGAACACGACGGGATTGGTCACCCCGCCGATGAAATCCGCCGTCACCGCCATCTCCCATCCGCCGGGAAGGATCGAGAACATGAACGCGATGAAGAACCCCTTCACCGCCCACCCCCGCAAGTGGTGGTAGATTTCCTGCCGGTCATAGGGTTCGCGCCCGATCAACATGGCGCCGAAATGCCAAGCCTGATCGCGCGGCTGCACCAGATAGCGATCGAGCCAGACGACATAGGGAATCGACACCAGCAGCAGCGGCACGACCAGCGCAGTCAGCAATTCCATGGCGAAGAGGTAATTGCCCCGCCAATACCAACGGGCAAGGCAATAGAGGACCGCGATAACCGCCCATGTCGCCCACAGGCCCGCGATCTTGGTTACAGCGGTTTCCAATGCGCTGGCCAGCGGACGGGGATTGGCCCAGTCGATCCCGGTCGAAGCGCGGCGATGGACCTTGTCGACGCAGAGCGACCAGGCGACCATCGGAATGCCCGAAAAGAACAGTGCCAGAAGCGCCGCATAGGGGCCGTTTAACACGCCCTGATCGCCACTGAAGCCGAATGCCGCAGCAAGCGCGGGCCAGTTGCGGCAAATCACCAGCCAGACCAACAGCCCGACAACACCGGACAGGCCGACACCGGCCGAAACATCGCTGACAGGCGGTTTCTGTGCGTTTTCCATCACCATCGCCCTAGTAAAAAAGGGTTAAGGAGATGGCAACGCGGCATCCCGGCAAAGCGCACAAGGGCGCACTCTGCCGCGAATGCCACGCTTAACAGCCTTAGTACTTAACGGAACGCCGTGATCTTCCCGTCATCGTTCATGACGAAAAGCGTGCGGTTGGCGACCAGCGGCGGCAGCGAAACCGAGGAACCAAGATCGGCGAATTCCGTGGCCGAGCCATCCTCGACACTGGCCGCGTAGAGCTCGCCTTCCGAATTGGCCACCCACAGGCGATTGCCTGCCAGCGCCGGCCCGGTCCAGAAGATCTGACCGGTCTTTTTCTTGGCCTTGCGCCATTCGCGCAGCTGCGTGATCCACCGGACCTTGCCGGTCGAACGGGCAATCGCCAGCAGCCGGGCATCATCGGTCAGGGTGAAAATCCATTCCCCCGCCACGGCCGGGGTCGAAATACCGGCAAGGCTCAATTCCCACAGACGCTGGCCGGTGACCAGTTCATAGGCAGCCATACGGCCGCCCTGCCCCAGCGCATAGACCCGGCCCCCATCGATAATCGGGTCGGCATCCACGTCGGTCAGCGTGCCGACCTGCGTGGAAATCGATGTCCGCGCCAATGCGTCCGCCCACAGGGTACGGCCGTTTTCATAGCGATAGGCAACCAGTTCGCCGGTGCTGTACCCGGCCACCACAGTGCCCTGCCCTGCTGCCGGGGCAGCCACTCCGAATACGCCCGCCGAAGCCGTCGCACCCGATTCCTGCCAGAGCGGCGAACCATCGCTGCTGTCCAGCGCGTAGATCTGGTTGTCTTGCGTCATCACGTAGACGGCGCCGAAGGCGATCGTGGGTGATCCGCGCAGCGGACCGCCAGCCTTGACCTTCCACAGTTCCGCACCCGTGTTCGCATCCAACGCGGCGACTTCGCCCACGCCGTTGGTGGCATAGAGCTTGCCATCGGCATAGCTGACCCCGCCGCCGAAGGCGGACGCCTGCAGGTTACCGGCAACCCGAAGCTGGGTCTGCCACACGCTGCGCCCGGTTTCCGCGTCGAACGCGTGCACCGTGGCATCGGTATCCATCACGTAGAGGCGGCCGTTACCCACCACCGGCGCGGCGGCGAGACGGCGCTTGCCATTGCTGCCGGCAACCGATGCCGTCCACACACGCACCGGGCTGGACGACAGGGCCAGATGGCCTGACGCCTTCGATGCCGGGCCACCGGCCTGTGCCCACTGATCGTTGATCTGCTCCGTCGGCAGAACAACCGAAACGCGGGCCAGTGCCGGATCGACCTTGGCCCCGCTTTCAATGCGGGACAGCACCGGCACGCGATTACCGATCGTCGGGGTGGTGGGCTTGTCCTTGCCGCCGATGACACCGCAGCCCGCGAGGCTTGTGGCCATCAACAAGGCAAAGGGCATTGCAAGGTAACGACGTGCCGAATTCCGGGTCATGATTGGCGAAATCCTCTCAAAGATTATTGTGCCGATGGTGCACCGGCGGGCGCATCCGCCGCACCGTTCGCAGCGGCGGCGGCGGCCTGCTGCACCAGTGTATCCGCATCCGTAATCGCATCCACGCCCAGCAGCCCGGCCATCTGGCGGGCGCGGCTGCGCAGGGTTTCCGGTACGTCCTTGTCCTTGGCAATCGAAGCGAACAGCGGGCCAGCCAGATCGGCCTTGCCCTGCTTCAGATAGGCAGCACCAACCAGTTCACCGGCGCTGCCGAACCACGGATCACCCGGTTCGGCCAACGGCTTGAGCCTGGCGATCACATCTTCAGGCTTCATCGCATCGAAATTGGCGGAAACCGCACGAATGGTCGCGAGATCGCGATAGGGCGCGGGTACGCTGCTGTTGCCTGCAACCGCGTTGAACAGCTTCACAGCCTCATCCTTGCGGCCCTGTTCCAGCGCAATACCTGCGCGCAGCAATTGGGCAGCGGCTTCCGCGCCCGGGCTTGCATCCTGCGCAACTTTGGCCAGCGCCTTGTCCGCCGCATCATTGTGACCGGCACCCAGCGTATCGATGGCGCGCACCAGGTCTTCCGATGCCGTTTCGCGACTGGATTCGCTGTTCTCATGCCACAGCAGATACCCGCCGAACCCGACGAGGCCCGCGACCACCGCAGCCAGCACGGGAATCCCGAAACGCTTGGCCGCGCTCTTCATCTGGTCCTGACGGACCGCGTCATCGACTTCGCGCAGCAGCGCATTATCCTCTGCCGCCTTGCGTTCGGCGAGTTGGTCTGCACGGGATTGAGGGCGGTTCGGTCTGAGTGCCACGCGGGCGCTTTCGCTTTCGATGGCCGTATAAGGCGGTTGGAACGATGGGGCTGTTTAGCGGATGGAACGCTCAATTCAACGGGGAAAGCCAAGCTGTCCCCTGTCAATCAAGCCTTTTGGAGGTTAACCGCGCCTGAAACGGCCTGTTTACCCCGCCATGAGAAGGCCATCACAGGCTCTCCATCCCCATCACGCCGCCGTAAAGCGCACTATAGGCCGCAATCATGCCCGCTTCATCGAAGCGTTCCTGCGCCCGTTCCCTGTTGGCCGCGCCCAGTGCCTTGCGCAGGCCCGGGTCTTGCGCCAGTCGCTCCAGCGCGGCGGCCAGCGCCGCTTCATCGCCAGGCGCCACGATATAGGGCCGGTTCGCCTCGGCCACGATCTGCGCCACTTCCCCCACCGCAGGGGCCGCCACCGGCAAGCCCGCCGCCATCGCTTCCACCACGGAAAGCGGGAACTGTTCGCTATCCGATGACAGCGCGAAAATATCGAACAACCGGATCACCTTTGCCGGTTCGGTGAACCCCGGCAAATGCACGCGATGCACGATATTGCAGCGAATCGCCTCGTCACGGATCGCCGCACGTTCCGGCCCTTCACCGAGAATCACCAGATTCCAGTTGTCCGGCAGCCCGGCAAAGGCACGTACCAGCCGCGGCAGGTTCTTGACCTTGCGCAGCCCGGCCAGCGTACCCACCCAGAATTCGCCATTCCGTTTGATCAGCCCGGGCAGGACATCCTTGCGCGCCTGCTTCGTGAACGCCCGCGTCGCGATCCCGTTGGCGATTCGATGCACCCGGTCCGCCGGTTGCAGCCAGACATTGCGGGCAATCGCTTCCAGCCCGCGCGAGGGGACAACCAGCGCATCCGCCCGCCCCAGCGCCAACCTGCGATACCAGTTGCGCGAACGCTTGAGACCGGCCGCCTCGTCATCGTTGAAGCCGTCTTCATGATGCACCAGCGGCGGCAGGCCGAAAGAACGGGAAAACATGGTATGCGCCATGACCGCATCCATCGCGCCCCAGTTGTAGGTCAGGATCAGGTCATAGCCCCGCATGGCATCGGCGATGCGATGCAACCGCACCGGGGTGGGAATCCCGCTAAGCGGAGGGAAGTCTTCGGGATACTGCGTTGGTATCGAAGACAAAATATAGCTCCGGGCAGAAAGCGCACCCGGTTCACCCGATACGATGTGATGCGTGATACCCGGTCCGAAGGCATTGATCAGCCGCGCACTGCGCAATTCCTTGCCGCCCGCATCGAAAGTCGAATGACAATGGAGAAAGCGCAAAGGCGCGCGCTTTCCGCTCATGAAACTTTGGCCAGAAGACGGGCAACCGCGTCCAGTGCTGCGGGTTCATCGAACGTCGGCGCATGCCCCGTGCGGGTGATCGTCACCCCTTCCGCATCGGGCAGGCGCGCGCACATCACTTTCAACGTCGCGTCCGAAAGAATGTCGGACAAGGCCCCGCGTAATGCCAGCACCGGCCGCCCGGCCAGCGCCTCGAATGCCGGCCACATATTGGGGCTGGCGGTTTCCCCGCCCGGCTGGCGGAACGGCTCTGCGATTTTCATATCATAATCGAAGGCGATACGTTCATTCCCGGTGTAGTCCATCAGGCGCTTGGCCATCCGCAGCCATTCCGGGATAGTGTAATCGGGGTAGATATCGCCCAAGCTTTCCTCCAGCGCGCGCGCCGCATGCATCCATGTCGGGAAGCTGCGCATCTGACCAACGTAGGAACGGATGCGTTCCAGCCCTTCCGGTTCGATCACCGGCCCGATATCATTGAGAACCGCCCCGGCGATGCGCTGCGCGTTGGTGGCCGCCAGCAGCATGGTCAGCAACCCGCCCAGCGACGTGCCGATCGCCACGAAGCGGCGCATACCCACCTGCGCCAACAGCGCCTCGATATCCGCAAGATAGGTCAGCGGATTGTAACTTTCCCAATCTTTCGCATATTCGCTATCGCCCCGCCCGCGCAGATCGACGCAGATCATCCGCCATTCGCCGGCGAAACGGTTGGCCAGGCCTTCGAAATCGCGGGCATTGCGCGTCAGCCCCGGCAGGCACAGCAACGGCGGGCGCGTATCGGGTCCGGCATAATCCCGGTAATGCAGTTTCAGCCCATCGGGGCTGGTCCAGAATCTGTCTTCGTAGTCGGTGGTGCCCTGCGTACCCGAACCGGCCATCCAAACGCCCCATTTTGCAAAATTCGCACCATCCGGCTTGCGCCGCACGGCTGTCGCCGCCACTATCGCGATATGCGAGCAGAACCGCAAGCCGCCCCATACACGCCCGACCCGCAAATTCTCGCTATCGCCGACTGGCTTGGCGATCCGGTCGCGGCTGCCGATTTTCCTGCAACGAAATTGCGCTTCCGCAATCGTCGCTGGGACAAGGCCGTCGGTCTGGACGGGTTGAGCGATGCCGAATGGGTCCGCCATTTCGGCCGCTTCGAACCGCTGCCCGGCAATCTCCCGCAACCGCTGGCCTTGCGCTATCATGGGCACCAGTTCCGCGTGTTCAACCCGGAAATCGGCGATGGTCGCGGGTTTCTGTTCGCGCAATTGCGCGATGGCGAAGGGCGTTTGCTCGATCTTGGGACCAAAGGTTCGGGCCAGACCCCCCACAGCCGCAGCGGCGATGGCCGGCTGACGCTGAAAGGGGCCGTGCGCGAAATTCTCGCCACCGAAATGCTCGAAGCGCTGGGCGCCTATACCAGCAAGACCTTCTCCGTCATCGAAACGGGGGAAGACCTGTGGCGCAATGACGAACCTTCGCCCACCCGTTCCGCAGTGATGGTGCGGCTCAGTCATGGACATATCCGTATCGGCACCTTCCAGCGGCTAGCCGTGCTGGAAGAACATGCCGCGCTGGAACAACTGGTCGCCTATTGCCTCGAACAATACCCCGGCAACCTGCCCCCGGCCGATGCCCCCGGCCGCGATGAACCGGCGGTCATCCTGCTTAATCAGGTGGTCGAACGGCTGGCCGATCTGGCCGCCAGCTACGTTACCGCCGGGTTCGTGCATGGCGTGCTGAATACCGATAACATGAACATCTCCGGCGAAAGCTTCGACTATGGCCCGTGGCGCTGGCTACCACAGTGGGAAATGGGCTTTACCGCCGCCTATTTCGACCATTCCGGACTCTATGCCTTCGGCCGGCAGGTGGAAGCGCTGTCATGGAACTGCGCCCAACTGGCCGTCGCCTTGCGCCCCCTTGCCGAATCGCAGCCGCTGGTGGCCGCGCTCGAACGGTTTGGCCCACTCTATCAGCAGAATCTCGTGCGCCGGTTCCTTTGGCGGCTGGGCGTCGCGCCACTCTCTCCGGAACGCGATCTCCAGCTTGTCGCCACGGCCGAGGCGGGGATGCGCGAAACCGCTGCATCGCCCGATCTGTTCTTTTTCACGCACCAGGGCGGGCGCGCCGCGCAAGGGGAACTGGCCGACGCCTTGCAGGGTTTCCAGCCGCTGGAACGGAATGATAGCTACTGGTCAGGCAATCACCCCGAGGCGCTGCTGATCGATGAAGTGGAAGCCATCTGCTCACCGATCGACAGCCATGACGACTGGTCCACACTGGAAACCAAGATCGCCGCGATCCGCCGCATGGGCAATGCCATGGGCGATCCGCTGCCCCCGCCGGGCAAAAGCCAATCGGCTGACAGGGCTATCGGCGGGATTTCGCACGCACCGGTTTCGTTATGCAGTACCGCGCTTTAACACTCTTCTTCTATTGGCTAGGGGATAGGGGAATCGGCCCATAGCCAGAGACCATTTTTCGTAGTGAACCACGAACCGATCATTTCCTGTGAACCGGCAACGGGTGCGGTGTTGTGGCGCGGCGCGCCCGGCGATCTGGACGAAGCGGTCCGGATCGCGCGCCGCGCCTGGCCGGTCTGGGCCGCGCAACCGCTGGCCACACGCATCGAACTGCTGCGCCGCTTCACCAACGAAGTGCGCAAGGAATACGATGCGCTGGCGGATCTGATCGCCCGCGAAACCGGCAAGCCGCTGTGGGATGCCCGTAACGAGGTCGGCAATGTGATCGATCTCGTCGAAATCTCGGTGCGCGCCTATTCCGAACGCAATCCACGCCGCAAGCTCGATTCCGCGCTGCAGGGCACATCGACCCTGCGGCACAAGCCGCATGGGGTTCTGGCGATTATCAGCCCCTACTGTTCCCCCGCAGAAATCCCCGCCAGTGCCATCATTCCCGCGCTGATCGCGGGCAATGCGGTGATTGTGAAGCCCAGCGACTATGCCCCGGCAACGGCGGAACTGCTGGCACGATGCTTCCACAATGCGGGCATCGATGCGGCGGTTGTCCAAACGCTGCAGGGCACCGGGGCACAGGGGCTTGCGCTGGCCATGCATCCCGGCGTGGACGGGGTGCTGTTCACCGGCTCCGCGCAGAACGGCATCGCACTCAACCGCAAACTGGCCGCCAATCCGGGCAAGCTCGTGTCGCTCAACATGGGGGGCAACAACCCCATGATCGTGTGGGATACGCCCAAGATCACCGATGCGGCGGTGCTGGTGATCCAGTCCGCATTTTCGGGCGCGGGCCTGCGCTGCACGGCCATCCGGCGCCTGATCGTGAAATCCACGCTCTACGATCCGCTGATGGAAGAAGTGAAGAAACTGACGGACCGGATCATCGTAGGGGAACCGATGGACGAACCCGCCGCGTTCATGGGGCCAATGATCTCTTCCGATCATGCCGACCAGTTGACGGAAAGCTTCCTCTATCTGCTCAGCCACGGGGGCAAGGCGATCAAACACATGGTGCGTCCGCGCGGGGCGCTGCCGTTCGTGTCGCCTGCCATCATCGATGTGACCGCCATGGCCGAACGCCCCGATGTCGAACTGTTCGGCCCGCTGCTGCAAGTGAGCCGATGTGACGATTTCGACCAGGCAATCGCGGAAGCCAATGCCACGCGTTTCGGCCTCTGCGCCGCGTTGGTCGGCGGCAGCCCGCAGGATTACAACCGGTTCTGGGCGAACAGCCGCGCCGGGATGATCAACTGGAACCGGCCAACCCACAATCCGGCCCCATCCGCCACACAAGGTGGCACCGGGCTGTCAGGTAATCATCGCCCGTCCGGCTATTACACGGCCGATCAATGCGCCTATCCGGTCAGTTCCACCGAAATGGAACAACCGCGCGCGGGGATTGGCGTGGGCTTTCGCGATGCCTGATCGCGTTGTGGGCCAGCCGCCGCTCACCCGCTGGTGACCAGATCCACTTCGGTGCGGCCCGTTGGCAGGCGGCGGGCATAGAGCATGAAGGCCGCGCCTCCGCGCGTGCCGCCCAGCATGTCGTAGCCGTCCTGCGTAAAACGCTCCGTTCTGTACCCTGCGGCCAAACCACGGGTGTAATAGAACCCCAGCACATCATCGAGCGGGACCGGCGTGGTGAAATTGATCACGCGCAGCGCGCAACCCGCTTCGTCGGTGCCCGCCGCCTCCTGCACGTTCCCGCGCGGATAGACGGGAAACGCCTGCGGCAGGCGCGCGGCCCATGCAGCGGTGTAGCGCACCTTGTCGGCACAGCGTGCCCCGGTTGCAGAACTGGCTGCGGCCCGTGCAGCAGCAGTGAACGCCGCCTCTTCGGGCATTTTCGCGGCAATGGCGCGTGCGGCGGGTAAAGGCCGGACCGCCCCGCTGCCACCGAGCAACGCCAAGGCCTCGCTTCGGGCGGCGGCAATCTGTTCAGGGGAATCGTTATCCGTTGGCAAGGCCCCATCCGTGGCGGTGAGCGCGCCACCAGCCGCAACCTCGTTCTGCCCGGCGAGATCGGGATCGACCAGAATCTGATCTGCCAGTGCACCGGTCAGGGCCGGGTCGTTATTGCTGGCGGGCGCAATGGCCTGTCGTTCCTTTTCCCCGTCACCACAACCGGCCAGCAGGAGCGAACCGGCCAGAAGGCCAGCTAGCGCGAACGGCGGCATCGGAACAGGGCACAGGGCAGGCATCGGGCATCCTCGCTTGCAACGATCAGGCGCAGGGCATGATCGAGGATAGTTAAACAATCGCTGACATGTGTATGATTTTGTTTCCCGTGGCCTTGCAGACCGCACCTCTGTGGCGTTGCACGCCCGGTGCCGCCCACCCTATGCGGGAATTCCCCGATCGGCATTGCCGCGCCTGAACAGTGCGACTACACAGCCGCCACCTGACAGGAGAAGTGCCGTGCCTCCCACTAATGTTCCGGACCGTTCGGGAGGCGGCTTGCCCTATGCACTGGCCGCTTACGGCCTGTGGGGGCTGTTCCCGCTGTACCTGATGATGGTCAAACCGATCCCGCCGCTGGAACTGGTAGTCTGGCGCGTGTTCTGCACCGTGCCGGTCTGCCTGCTGATCGTATCGTTCCGGCGCCAATGGCCCGATCTGCTGGCCGCACTGTTCAGCCGCAAGATCCTGCCCTGGCTGTGCCTCAGTGCACTGCTGATTGGCATAAACTGGACGCTGTATCTCTTCGCGGTCCTGCAAGGGCATGTCTATGCCGCCAGTCTGGGATACTACATCAACCCGCTGATCAACGTGCTGATCGGTACGCTGTTTCTGGGAGAAACGCTGTCGCGTGCGCAATGGGTGGCGGTGGCGCTGGCGGCCTTCGGCGTGGCCATTCTCGCCGCCGGTGCGCTGACCACCTTGTGGATCAGCGTGGTGCTGGCGATCAGTTTCGCCGTCTATGGCGTGGTCCGGCGCACCCTGCCTGTGGGATCGTTGCCGGGGCTGACGGTCGAATCCTTCGTGCTCACCCTGCCCGCGATCGGGATTCTGATATACCTTATGCTGTCGCCACAAGGGCTGGCGCTCGGTACAAACCATGCGGTTGATATCGTCGTCAGCTTTTCCGGCCTGGTCACCGCTGTACCGCTGCTGATGTTCGCCATCGCCGCACGCCGGATGGACTATTCCACGCTGGGGTTCGTCCAGTTCATCGCACCCACCACCGTGTTCATTCTGGGCCTGACCGTGTTCCACGAACCGTTGAAGCCCGCCCAGTTGTGGAGCTTCATCTTCATCTGGATAGCCATTGCGGTGTTCGCCTGGGATTTGCTGCGCAAACGCCGGAACGTGAAAGCGACCAGCGAGGCGTAACGCTATCGGCCGTGGTCAGAGGCAGCCGGCAAAGCGCAGCGGTTCGCCCACCGCCTGATTGCCCAGTTGCCCTTCCCACATGGCGACGTGGCCGCGTACCACGGTGCCGATCACCCGGCCCTGCAATTCCATGTCGGTAAAGGGCGACCAACCGCAGCGGCTTTCCACCCAATCTTCGGTGACGGTGAAGCTGCCCTTGCGATCGACAATGGTGAAATCGCCGTCATAGCCGGTGGCGATCCGGCCCTTGCCAACCAGCCCGAACACACGCTGCACCCCGGCGCTGGTCATGTCGATCAGCCGGTCCAGCGTCAGGTTCCCTTTGGCCACGTGATCCAGCATCAGCGGCAACAGGGTCTGCACGCCGGGCATCCCGCTGGGGCTGGCAGGGTAGGTCTTGGCCTTTTCCTCGCGCGTGTGCGGCGCGTGATCGGAACCGAGCACATCGGGCACGCCCTGCCGCAACCAGTGCCACAGACCATCGCGATGGGCCGCGCTGCGGATCGGCGGGTTCATCTGGGCGTAAGTGCCGATCCGGGGATAGGCCTCTTCCGCCGCCAGCGTCAGGTGCTGCGGCGTCACCTCGCAGGTCGCGATATCGCGGTGCTGCGCGATCAGTTCCAGTTCCGCCGGTGTGGTGATGTGCAGAATGTGGATCGGGCGGCGCGTTTCGCGCGCCAGACGCAGGATGCGCTGCGTCGCCAGCATCGCGCTTTCATCGTCGCGCCAGACCGGATGGCTCGACGGATCGCCTTCCACGCGCAAGTCCTTGCGCGCGTTCATGCGTTCCTCGTCTTCCGCGTGGATCGCCACGCGGCGCACGCCATTGGCCAGCACGCGGCGCAGATTCTCGTCCTCCGCCACCAGCAGGCTACCGGTCGACGCGCCCATGAAAATCTTCACCCCGGCCGTGCCCGGGATACGTTCCAGTTCGCCCAGTTCCCCGGCATTGTCCGCGGTCGCCCCGACATAGAAGGCGTGGTCGCACCACATCCGGTGATGCGCGCGCACCAGCTTGTCATGCACGCGGTCCGCCGTGTCGGTATTGGGCGATGTGTTGGGCATTTCGAACACTGCCGTTACCCCGCCCATCACGGCGGCGCGGCTGCCGGTTTCGAGATCTTCCTTATGTTCCAGCCCCGGTTCGCGGAAGTGGACCTGGCTGTCGATCACCCCGGGCAGGATATCGAGCCCGGTGCAATCGATTCGCCGGGCACCATCGGGATAGCGCCCCACCCCGATGATCTTGCCCTGCGCCACCGCCACATCGCCCACAAACGGGCCGGACGGCGTGTGGATCGTGCCATTGGCAAGGACGAGTTCGGGGGCGGTGGTCATCGGGCAGCCTTTGCTGGAGCGGGGTGTGAAGTTGACACAGTTGACACTGTTCAAGGGGCGCAAATCGGGCGCCCTGTCCACGCGGCCTGCGCAAGGCGGGCAGAGCGGCGAAAGGGCGGCAGACTCAAGTCCATGCCCGCCCTTTGCCACAGACCCGCCGTGTAGGACAGGGCAGGCCTGCAAAAACAGCCTGCCCCGCCCCTGTCATCATGGCAAGCCGGATCAGCGTGCGAGGAAGCCGAGAACGACCTGCTCGAACGCGGCTTTCTGTTCGATCATCGCCCAATGACCGCACTTCGAGAAAACGTGCAGTTCGACATTAGGGATCAGGCGCAAGGGCAACATCGCGATATCCAGCGGGTTCACGCGGTCGTCGCGGCCCCATGTCATCAGCGTCGGCGCCTGGATTTTCGGCAGATAGGCGAAGCCCTGCACCGCATCCGGCCCGCTCATACCTGCAGCGATCATATCGAGCACCTGCCGCGAATACATCCGCGCGTTGGTTTCCTTGGCCCCCGGTTCCTGCGCGACCGAAAGACGCGATTCGATCAGTTCTTCGGTCAGCATTTCAGGATTGTAGACCATCGACCGCAGCCAATAGACGATCATTTCCCGCGTGGGATTCTCGACAAACTCGCTGAGACGGGCAATCCCTTCATAAGGGAAGCCCGAGAACAGCGGCACGCCAATGCCACCGATCGTCACCAGCTTCTTGATACGGTCGGGATAATTGGCGGCGAAGCGGCCACCCACCATGGCACCGTAGGAATTGCCGACGATATAGGCGCTTTCGATGCCGAGTTGATCCATCATGTGCAGCACCGCTTCCACGGCCCCGCCCACCGGATCGCCAGCTACGGGCGAGCTTCCGCCATAGCCCGGAAGATCGGGCGCAATGCAGCGATAATGTTCAGCAAAAACAGGAATATTACCACCAAAGTTCATCCATGCCGTAACCCCGGGACCGGAGCCATGCAGCATGAACAGCACTTCGCCTTCACCCTTTTCGTGATAGCTGATCTGGCCCTCGCCATAGGGCATGGTTTTCGGCGTATCGGTCATGAACGTGCCTTTCGCTCTCTATACAAATTCTATGCAAACTCTTCCGGGCACGAGGTTTTGCATCTGCCGCACGGAACTGCAACGCCCATTGCCATCGCAGTAACGAATATTGCGGTTGAAAGCGGGTTGAGGGATTGATTCTCGCAGCAGGAACGCCAGTTTGTGCACAGGGACAGGCAGATCGCCGCCGCCGATGGACCGCACCATGACCGACAGTGAACGCCTGATTATCGATGCAAATTCTGGATCGCAACGCATTGGTTTAATTTGCGAAAGTTATAGACTGGTTACCGGAAAAAAACCTGCTCCCCTCGCCATGTACCGATATTGCCGCGGCCTTGTGGGCTTCATCGATGGTTATTCTGGCACACGGGACAGAGCCCGATCCCATCTTCTTCTATGCCAACCGCACCGCGCTCACCCTGTTCGAGATCGCGGCCGAAGACCTGATCCGCATGCCATCGCGGCTGTCCGCCGAACCGATGGAGCGGGACGAACGGAGCCTGTTCCTGCGGGCGGTCGCAGAACGGAACCATATTTCGGATTATTCGGGCATACGTATTTCGCGCGCCGGAAACCGTTTCCGCATCGCGCAGGCGACGGTGTGGAACCTGCTTGACGCCGGGGGTACCATCCATGGGCAGGCCGCATGTTTTGGCCAGTGGACACCGCTTGAGAGAACGCCATGATCGGATCGCGCATATCCGCTTCAAGGATTGGCAAATACTCTTTTCAAGGATTTGTAATTTCATGAAAACTATCGGATACGCAGCACAGACAAGCAGCAGCCCCCTCGCCCCTTTCGCTTTCGAACGACGCGATCTGCGGCCCGGCGATGTGGCAATGGAAATCCTCTACTGCGGCGTCTGCCATTCCGATCTCCACTATTGTCACGACGACTGGGGCAATGCCCAATATCCGGCGGTACCCGGCCATGAAATTGTCGGCCGCGTCATCGCCGTCGGCCCCGGCGTGACCCGCCATGCAGTGGGCGATCATGTGGCCGTGGGCTGCCTGATCGATTCCTGCATGGATTGCGATCAGTGCCACAAGGGGGAGGAACAGATGTGCCGCAATGGCGCCACCGGCACTTATGGCGGACATGATCCGGTTTTCGGCACCCCCACTCGCGGCGGCTATTCCAAACACATCGTCGTGCGCGAGGAATTCGTGCTGCGCGTGCCGCAGGGGCTGGATGTGGCCCGCGCCGCGCCACTGCTTTGCGCCGGGATCACCTCCTATTCGCCTCTGCGCCGCTGGAACGTGCAAGCAGGATCGCGCGTGGGCGTGATCGGCCTTGGCGGACTGGGCCATATGGCGGTGAAACTGGCCGCTGCCATGGGTGCGCATGTCACGGTCATCAGCCGCACCGATGCGAAACGCGCCGATGCGCTGGCGCTGGGCGCGCACGCGCTGCTCGTGTCGGGCGATACCCAGGCCATGCGCAATGCCGCCAGCACGCTGGACCTGATTATCGACACCGTACCGGTTGAACACGATGCGCAGCCTTACCTGCCCCTGCTCGACATTGACGGTACGCTGGTGGTGGTCGGACAAGTCGGCGCGGTGGGCACGCTCAATTCGATCCCGCTGCTGTTCGGGCGGCGGCGTATTACTGGCTCGCCCATCGGCGGTATTGCCGAAACACAGGAAATGCTCGATTTCTGTGCGGAAAGGGGTGTCTTGCCCGATGTAGAAATGATCTCCATGGATGCCATCAACACGGCGTTCGATCGATTGGCTGTTGCCGATGTCCGTTATCGCTTCGTCATTGACATGGCATCGCTCGCCGCAGCGTAGAAAGGCCTCCGACAGCATGACCGCCACCCGCCTGTTCAGCCGTGCGCTGGTGCGCCTTTCCCCGCAGGAACCCGACGAAAATGTCGTCGATTTCCTGCAAGGCCTGATCACCAACGATGTTACCGGCAATTTCCCGGTATGGGCCGGGCTGCTTTCGCCCCAGGGCAAGGCGCTGTTCGATTTTCTGGTGTGGCCGGGTGTCGGCGATTCTCTGCTGCTCGATTGCGAGGCGGAACGGGCCGATGCGCTGGTTAGGCGGCTTTCGCTCTATCGCCTGCGCCGCAAGATCGCGATTGCCCGGGTCGATGATCTCGGCGTGCATTGGCGCGATCATATCGGCGATGGCGCTGCGACCGATCCCCGACTCGCCGCTTTGGGGGAACGCTGGATCGGCCCTGTCAGCGATAGCGATGCGGCGGCTGATGACGCATGGCTGCGCCACCGGCTGGCGCTCGGCGTTACCGAAGGGGTTGCCGAACTGGGCGATGGCGAAACCCTCTGGCTCGAATGCAACGCGGCGGAACTCAACGGTGTCAGCTTCTCGAAGGGGTGTTTTATCGGTCAGGAAAACACCGCCCGGATGAACTGGCGGCAGAAGGTCAATCGCCGCCTGGCGGTCGTGCCGCTGGATCGTTCAGACCCGGCGCGGCAACGCATTGCCTATCCCCAACTGCAAATGGCGGTGGATCATCTCCGGATCGACGATATCGATCGGGCACATGCGCCCCATTGGCTGGCCGAAGCAATCGCCTGATTATTCTGCGGCCAGCGACACTTTCGGCGGCGCATGAGGCGGCATCGGTCCGCTGGTGCGGCCGACAGTTGCCTGCAGCCAGTCCTCAACGAACTTCGTCAGCAAATCCCGGGGCCGGTCGCGGGGCACTGCGAAAGTGCGGGTAATCGATTCGCCGATCACGGCATCGCCCATCGCGAACAGATGCGTAATGATCGCCAGATTGACGATATGTTCACCGCCCCCCCAGCTTTCCGCCAGTTTGTCGATATGATCCTTCAGGGCCTGCATGACCGGATCGAGCTTGCCCTGATTGCCGGTCAGCAAAAGCCAGGTCATCAGTTGCATCCCGCCGTGTTCACTGTTCGAATCGAACAGTTCCTCGACCATTTGCCGAACATCGCAGCGCCCTTCGTTCAAGGCGGTGATCGCCTGGATGATTCGCGTGCAGTGCCGTTCCGCCATATATTCGGCCAGCGCCTCATGAAGGCCGGTCGCAGAGCCGAAATGATGCAGAAGATTGACATGGGTGCGGTCGATTCGCTCCGCAACGGCCTTTAATGTCACGGCCTGAGGGCCGTTTTCGATCAGAATGGCCTCAGCCGCCTGCAGTGCTACACTACGAATTTCGGCAGTCGAGAAGCGCTTCTTTGTTGACATAGATGTAAACTACAATAGATTTGCTACGAATTGGACGGCAGGGATAGTAGCGTCTCGGATGCAGGCCAAAACATGGTTTGACCGGGGAGAAACAGACACTTTCTCATCATCCAGTAATAGTCGCACGTCAACTATGGCATAGCAATGACCTTTGGCGATGCGCCTCCGAAGGCATCCCCTTCGGGTCGCAGCTTCCCCCTCCATCAACCCCCAAGGATGGAGGGGGAAGCAACTATAGGTCAGGCAGCGGCGGGCATTTGCGGTTCGGGATCAGACCCGGCTGCCTGCCCCAAGTCCAGCAGATAACGCCGGGTTGCAATCGCGGCACCGCCACGGCCCGCACTTTCCCGCACCCGGATTTCACCCGTCGTGCGGAAACCCAGCTTTTCAAGCACCCGGCCCGACGCCGGGTTATCCAGGGCATGGGCCGCATGAACTAGCCGATGGCCCACGGCCCGACCGCTGGCCAGCAGGGCACGCCCCGCTTCTGTGGCATATCCGCGCCCCCAATGACGCCGCGCCAGCCAGTATCCCAGTTCCACGCCATCCTGGCGCCGTTCGAGCCCGATCGCACCGATGATCGGCGCACCCGCATCTCCGGGCAAAGTAATCAGGCAATGCGGCAGCAGGGGGTGCTGAGGCCGGGCAACAAAGGCCCGGGCATCGTCTTCCCGATAGGGCCAGGGCGCGCTTGCCAGCATGCGCACGACGGATTCGTCGCAGATGCCCGCGTGGATTTCTTTCCAGTCTTCCGGAAAGGCGGGGCGCAGGAACAGCCGCTCGCTGCGAATAAACATGGTCATCTCCTCTCGGCGCCCCCGCGCACGACCTTCTGGATCATGCGCATGACGCCCGTATTGCGGTGAGCCGATCGGCCCGAACGAGAGAGGGAGACAAACGAAAAGAGGGAGACGGGACGGGGCCCCTCTCCCTCTGTCAGCCAGACTTCAGAAGTCCGGCGGGGGCCATCCCGTGGATGGCCCGAAATACCATCCGTTATTCCGCGGCTGCGGCCATGTCTACCGACACGTATTTACGGCCGAGCTTGCCTTCGTGGAAGCGCACGCGGCCTTCGGTCAGCGCGAACAGGGTGTGATCCTTGCCCATGCCGACATTGGCGCCCGCGTACACCTTGGTGCCGCGCTGGCGCACGATGATGTTGCCGCCGACGACTTCCTGGCCGCCGAACTTCTTCACGCCGAGACGACGACCGGCCGAATCACGACCGTTACGCGACGAACCGCCTGCTTTCTTATGTGCCATTTCGCTCTACTCCGTCGGCTCTGATCAATCGGCCTGAGCGGCCGCGGTCTTCTTGCTTGCTGCAGCCTTCTTGGCCGGTGCAGCGGCATCGCCGACAGCCAGAATGCGCAGCAGCGTGAGCTGCTGACGATGGCCGTTCTTGCGGCGGTAATTGTGGCGGCGGCGCTTCTTGAAGACGATAACCTTCTCGCTCTTGGCCTGAGCGATGATTTCCGCCGAAACGGCAACCTTGCCAGCGTCCTTCAGCCCTTCATCGTCACCGACGAGAAGAACATCACCGAGCGTAACGGTATCACCGGCTTCACCAGCCAGCTTTTCAACCGCGATCTTGTCTCCGGCGGCAACCCGGTACTGCTTGCCGCCCGTGCGCACTACTGCGAACATGGTGCCTTATCCAATCAACTTGCTGTGCCACGTCGCTTTTGCCCTGCCCTGATGGCCAGGAATCGCGAACGACGCGCCGACTGCCTGCCCCAATGACAGGCGCCGGAAAGATGGGTGCCGTTAGGGAAAAGCCGCCCGCATGTCAACGATGGAAAGCCGCACCACCGCGCTATCCCCGCAAATCCGGCCCTGACGTGAATCGCCTGACCCGCCCCTTGCCATACAGCCTTTGCTGCGCCTCACGGCTGGCATGCGGCGCGCGGCATGCTATGGCACGCCTATGAATTGCACACCAGTTCGCCCCGCATTTATCAGTCTGACCCTGCTTGCCGGGCTGACCGCCTGCACCAGCACGTCTGATCGCTACCCCTCGCTGGCGATTCGCGATGCCGAACGGGCCTATGCCTCCGGCGCTTTTGATTCGCACCCGACACCCCCGCCTGCGCCCGTGGAACTGAGCGCCGCGCTGGTACAGAAGCTGTCGCAGTTGCAGGGGCAGGCGCAGCAGGCACATCACGCCTTCCTTGCGGCGGCGCCGCGCACCCGCACGCTGGTGAACAGCGCCCGGGGCTCCGCCATAGCGAGCGATTCCTGGGTCGCGGCCCAGATCGGCATTTCAGGCCTGGAGGCCCACCGCAATCGCGCCATGGTTGCCATGGCCGATCTCGACGCATTGCTGCTTCAGACGGAAATTGAAGGCGGCGCGCGGGAAGCGGTGCAGCAGGCCCATACCGCTGTGGACAGCATGATTCACGAAGAAGATTCGGTGCTTTCCAGCCTGAAAGGGCAACTACAGCAATAAAAGCACACCCTCACAGACCATAAAAAAATCGCGCGGGCCGCCGAAGCAGGCCCGCGCCAGTCTGGGGAGAAACCGAATGGAAATGGGTAAGTCAAGGCAATGACCAACCCGCCATACGTACCGGCTGAAGGAAGGCTTTCCTGCTGCCGGTGATCTCTTGATAGGGGTGCGAAGGCCTGCTTGACTTGATCGCGATCAAATCAGCACAATTTTTTCATTGCCAGCGCGAAATATCGGAATAATCGGCCGCGCGCGGTTCGATCCAGTGCCACGTGTCGCCACGTTTTTCGCGTTTCCAGAACCATGCCTCGCTCTTGAGGTGATCCATCACGAAGTCCGCCGCCAGAAAGGCGTCGCGTCTGTGCCGGGCGGCGGCGGCAACCAGCACGATCGTTTCCCCCGGCAACATCACGCCGCAACGATGCATGACCAGCAGCCCGTCGAGCGGCCAGCGCCCCAGCGCATCATCGGCCAGCGCAGCCATCCCCGGCAAGGTCATCGGCGCATAATGGAGCAGTTCCAGCGCTTCGCAGCCATCCCCGGCGCGCACCTGCCCGGTGAAGCTGACAATCCCGCCGGCCTGCGGGAGCGCGGCGGCGAATCGATCCACCGCCTCACCCGCAGCGAAGGGGGCATCGAGCAGGCATACCTGCTTCATCGCTAGCCTCCGCTGACTGGCGGCAGAAGCGCCACTTCATCGCCATCTACGGCCTGCAGCGCGCGCCTGTCCGCCACCAGCACCCCGTTCAGCGCCACTTTCACCCGGCTGTCGGCCACGGCATCGCCCAGCGCGGAATCGCATTGCGCCAGAAACCCATCCCAATCGAGCGGGGCCGCGACCTGGCGTTCAGCCGCACCGGCCAGTTCGGCCAGCTTGCCGAGAAAAACGAGTTTGACCGCCATGATTCAGCCGCCCGTGACCGACATATGCCGCGGCTGTGCAGGTGCCGCGCCGCGCCCGTCAATGCGGAAGTGATGTTTTTCCGGCTTGATCCGCATCGCCTGATCGAGCGCCTCGGCAAGGCGCGCATCTGGATTGTCCGATCGCAAGGCGTCGCGCAGGTCAACCATCTCCGCCCCGCCCAGACAGGCGTAGAGCTGCCCCGTGGTGGTCACGCGGATACGATTGCACCCATCGCAGAAATTGTTGGTCAGCGGGGTGATGAACCCCAGCCTGCCGCCGGTTTCCGCAATATCGACATAGCGCGCGGGGCCGCCCGTGCGATGCGCGCTGGAGGTGAGCGTCCAGCGACGGTCGAGACTGTCGCGCACGGCGGTCAGCGGCAGGTAATGATCGACCCGATCGCTTTCCACCACACCCAGGGGCATGACTTCGATCAGGGTCATATCGTGGCCCTGCCCATGCGCCCAGGCGATCATATCGGGCAATTCCCCCTCGTTCAGGCCCCTGAGCGCGACCGTGTTGATCTTGACCTGCAGGCCCGCAGCCCGTGCCGCAGCGATCCCTTCCAGCACATCGGCCAGGCGGTCACGCCGGGTGATCTGCGCAAACAACACCGGATCGCGCGTATCGAGCGAGACATTCACCCGGCGCACCCCCGCCACTGCCAATGCATCGGCATGATGGGCCAATTGTGTGCCGTTGGTCGTCAGCGTCAGTTCGTCGAGACCGTTGCCGATCCGGCGCCCCAAGGCATGGATCAGTTCCACCACATCGCGCCGCACCAGCGGTTCGCCCCCGGTGATCCGGATCTTGCGAATCCCCCGGTCCATGAAGCCCAGCGCCAGCCGATGCAGTTCCTCCAGGCTCAGCACATCCTTGCGCGGGAGGAAGCCCATCTGTTCAGGCATGCAGTAAGAACACCGCAAATCGCAGCGATCCGTAACCGAAAGCCGCAGATAGGTGATGCGTCGGTTAAATGCGTCAACCAGTGGGCCCGTTGCATTCATACAGGCATCATGCCGGATTTTATGCGGCAGCACCATCCACGGCCAGCAACTGACCGGTCACACCTTTGGCCATTTCAAGAAAGGCCAGCGTACGCGCCATCGCCGCCGGATCGCCATCGACCAGCCCATTCACGCGCACCGGCGCATGGGCACGGGCCAGATCGGCAATCGCGGCCCGGCGCCAACCCCGGTGATCGTAACTTGCCCGGGGGAACACGATCACCAGCGATTCCGGGGCATCCGCCAGCCGATCCGCGATTGCCGCCGCATGATCGGCATGAAACGCGGCCGATGCATGCGGCGCGCCTTCGGGCAAGCCCCCTATGCGATAGACCGCCTGCATTAGCTCAGCGCCGTTCCCGGTGCAGCGTGATGCCGATCTTCTCGTTGTGTTCGGCAATGGCCAGTTTGACGATCTTCACAGTCACCGCCTGCACTTTCGCATCCTGCAGGAACAGGGTTTCGCAGACATGATCGGCCACCGCCTCAATCAGTTTGAAATGCACCCCCTGCGGCAGCGCTTCCGACGCCGCGAACTTGAGATCCATGTAGTTCTTGCTTTCCGACAGCGGGGTTTCGGGCGTGTAGCGGTCCGACACCTTGTAGCGCACCGTAATCGTGAAGCGGAGTGGCTGCGGCCTGCCGGTTTCTTCCGAATAGATGCCAGTCAGCACATTATGTTCGAAATCGGCGACTTCAAGAATCAGGCTGTCAGGCATTTGGGGTCCAATCGGGCATTAGGGTGAGGCGGGTACAGGCACGGATGCGGGCGGGGCATTGCCGTCAGTGTCCGGGCAAACGGCAAATGCCGCGGTGTTGACGCGCGCCAGTTCATCTTCGGCAAGGCCGGAAAGCGACAGTCTGCCCCCGCCGATCGGCTCCTGCACGTGAGGCTGGATCAGCACGTCCCCGTCAAGCCAGATGGTGATCGGCTGCCCGACGTGCTGCGATGTCAGCCGCGCCAGTCGCGCGCCGGCCTCTGCCGTCAGTTCGATGGACAGTGTGTCCGGCTGGCCCATACTATCCGGCTCCTGTGACGCACCGATCACCGTGTCGCGGCACAAGGGAATATCTTCCAGCCACAGCCCGCGTGCGGGCACAGTTTGCCGATCGCCTGCCCCGACAGGCCCGGTCGCCCCGAACAGCAACGCCAAAGCCAGACCGAAGCCCAGCGCGCGCATCAGCCGTTCCTCCAGCGGGCGAAGATCGCCGTGGGCAGAAGCCTGCCCGTCTCGCCATCTTCGCGCACAGCCAGATCGCCGTGTTCCACCGTGCCCGGCAGATCGGCAAACAGTTCGGCCAGAAGGCCCGCCAGCGCCAGACTGGACATGCGTACCGCATAGACGGTCAGGAACAGGAAACGACTGTCCGCGTCCAGCAGGCGGCGGCAATCGGCCATCAACCCCGGCAGGTTGTCTTCCAGTCGCCAGACTTCGCCATTGGGGCCACGGCCGAATTTCGGCGGGTCGAGAATGATCCCGTCATAGCGCTTTTCACGCCGCACCTCGCGTGCGGCGAACTTGGCCGCGTCATCCACCAGCCAGCGCACCGGGCGATCGTCCATGCCGGAAAGCGTGGCGTTTTCGCGCGCCTGCGCCACGGACTTCTTCGAGGCATCGACATGGGTAACCGGTCCAAACCGGCTCAGTGCCAGCGTGCCGACCCCGGTATAGCCAAACAGGTTGAGCGTGCTGGCGTTTTCCTTGCCCGCCAGCTGTTGCCCCATCCAGTCCCACACCGGGGCCATATCGGGAAAAAAGCCGAGATGCCGGAACGGCGTACACTGCCCGGTAAACCGCACGGTATCCGGCCCGTTGGGCCATGCCAGCGGCCAGCCATCGCGCGGGGTCGGGCGGGAAAACTGCCAGCGGCCGCCGCCATCCTCGTCCGCGCCGGGCACGAATTCGCCATCCGCATCCCATTCCGCCTGCCGGGGCCGCCACAAGGCCTGCGGTTCGGGGCGGATAAAACGATGCGGGCCATAGCGTTCGAGTTTGCGACCATCGCCGCTATCGACGAGGCCGTAATCCGCCCACCCTTCTCCGGCAAGGATCAGCGGACGGGATTCAAGCGCCGCCATCTGCCCGGTCAGCCGTTCGGAGTCGCGTGCTCCGCGACATAGGCGGCAATCGCGTCATAATCGCCGGGAAGCTCGGCATAGCGTTCTTCCCGTTCGAACAGGTCACCGATCCGGGTCGGCAGCGTCGGGCGGGTGCCCGTTGCGCGTTCGACCGCATCGCGGAACTTGGCCGGATGCGCGGTAGCCAGGGTGACGACGGGCACCGCGGGATCGATCCCGGCGTTGCGCGCGGCATGCAGGCCGATTGCGGTATGCGGATCGATCACTTCGCCGCACTCTTCGTAAGCCCAGCGAATCGCCTGTGTCATCTGATCGGGGTCGGCCCGGGCGCTGGTGAACAGCGCCGCTGCGCCTTCGCGCTGCTGATTGGTCAGCTGCATGGCCTTGGTCGCCTCGAATCCGCGCATCTGTTCGGCCAGCGCCACGCCATCGCGCCCGCCCACATCAAACAGCAGGCGCTCGAAGTTCGAGCTGACCTGAATATCCATCGACGGCGCAGCGGTGGGTGTCACGGTGCCGGTCGAATAATCCCCGCTGGACAGCGCGCGATGGAGGATGTCGTTCACATTGGTGGCAACAATCAGCTTTTCCACCGGCAGGCCCATCTGCGCGGCGACATAGCCGGCGAAGACATCCCCAAAATTGCCCGTGGGCACGCTGAAGGCGATCTTGCGATGCGGGGCGCCCAGTTGCACGCCCACCGCAAAATAATAGACGACCTGCGCCATCAGGCGGGCCCAGTTGATCGAATTGACCGCACTGATGCGGAAACGATCGGTCATCGCCCTATCGCCAAACATGCGCTTCACCATCGCCTGCGCATCGTCAAAGCTGCCGTCGATGGCGATATTGTAGACATTGGGCGAAAGCACCGTCGTCATCTGGCGACGCTGCACATCGCTGACCCGGCCATTGGGGTGCAGCATGAAGATATCCACGCGATCGCGCCCGGCCACGGCATCGATCGCCGCCGATCCGGTATCACCGCTGGTCGCCCCGACAATGGTCAGCCGGGCATCGCTGCGCGACAGGAATTCCTCGAACAGCAGGCCCAGCAATTGCAGCGCGACATCCTTGAACGCCAGTGTCGGCCCGTGGAACAGTTCCAGCAGCCAGTTCTGTTCGTCCAGTTGCACCAGCGGGGTCACGGCCTTGTGCGCAAACCGGCCATAAGCCTTTTCGCACAGTTCCAGCAGTTTTTCCGGCGTCAGGCTGTCGCCCACGAAAGGCTGCATGACCCGCGCGGCGAGCTGCGCATAAGGAAGCCCGGCCAGTGCCGCAATCTCGGCTTCGGAAAAGCGGGGCCATTCCGCCGGAATATAGAGACCACCGTCCGATGCCAGGCCAGCCAGCGTGACGCCTTCGAAATCGAGCGCCGGAGCGCTGCCGCGGGTAGAGACATACTGCATGGCCGCGGGCCTTAGTCGCTGGCCAGTTTGAGAGCAAGTGGCCCTATGGCCGGTCGCACGGCAATGGCATGGACTTGCGCGCGAACCACGGCATGCCACCGTTTGGGTCCAGCCGTGCTATAGAAGACTCTGAAGGAGACGGCCATGCAGTTGAAATTCAGGGTTTTTGGCAGGATCGCCCGCCCGGTTCCCGAGGTTTTCGAAGCGGTGGTGAACCCCGATCAGCTCGCGCAGTATTTCACCACCGGTGGCGCGCAGGGCAGGCTGGAGAAAGGGGCCGTGGTGACATGGGATTTCGCGGACTTTCCCGGCGCTTTCCCGGTGGAGGTCGTCGATCTGGTCGAGAACAGCCTGATCGTGCTCCGCTGGGGCAACGCGGAGGCCGAAGGATCGCAAACCGAAGTGACCATGCATTTCAGCGATTGCGGAAATGGTGTGACACTGGTCGAAATCAGCGAGGAAGGCTGGAAGGAAACGCAGGCCGGGCTGGATGCCAGCTATGGCAATTGCATGGGCTGGAGCCACGTGATCTGCGCGCTGAAAATGTGGATCGAACATGGCATCCGCATGCGTGACGGGTTTTACAAATAGCGTCGTGGCAGATCGTTTAAGCCCCGTTGCGTCCGCTATGGCTCCCCGTGATCTGGAGGTTCTTGTGGCAGATAATTTTCCGCATGGCACGGTGCATCAGGCAGGTGACGACCTGCGCGAGGCCTTGCAGGCCGACCCGGGCGTATTGCTGCTGTGGCAAAACCTGACACCGCTCGGCCGCAATGAATTCATCTGCTGGGTCGATGATGCGAAGCAGGCGAAGACTCGCCAGCGCCGCATTGAACGGACCCGTGAAGAATTGCTGGAAGGCAAGAAACGGCCCTGTTGTTGGGTCGGCTGTATCCATCGCACGGACAAGGCACCGGGGCGATGGCAACAGGCTGTCCTGATCGATCAACAGGGCAGGAAGAAACCGTAATACGCCCGCCTGTATTGCCCGCCGCGCGCTAATGTTCAGGGAATCGCTGGGGGGCGACGGCCGCCCTTCATTTCGGACGGGACAAGGCGACATCCCTGGCCGCCGCCGCCAACGCGTTTCTGTCCAACCCCATGTCCCGTAAAGCACGCGCAGCCACGCCCTGCTCCATCGTGGCTACCGCTTCCACGACATGTGCAGCCAAGAGCGGGTTGTGCGCTTTGCGGTGGACGGCAAGATTGTTCATCACCACACGGCCTGAAGCGGAGGCGTTATAAATACCCTTCCGCCTGGGCAGCGCCTCGGGCTCGGGAAATGCCATGCCCATGCCCGCCAACGCGCTTTCATACTGCCGGTGAACTGCCGATCGGAACGCCGCGGGATCGGCACCCACCGCCTCAAATGCGCGCCGTGCCGAATTGTCAGGAAGTTCGAGCGCGGCAAGCAGAAAGTGCTCCGCACCCGCCTCATGCTGCTGATCGTCCAGCGCAAGCCTCTCCGCCGTTTCGCACAAGGTCCTGATCGTGCGGATACTGGCTATGCGGCGTTTGATGCCCTTCAGCATGTTTCACTCCTCTACATGGTCGGGGATGGTCTTGATGTCGGACAGGCGCTTGTGTGCCGCCTGCTTCGAAACACCGAGCGCCTGTGCGATCTTCGCCCAACTCCACCCCTGCATCAAAGCGGCACGAACGGCTTTACGTTCAAGCAGGTCCGCCAGACGCCGCAGGGCAACGACCGCCGCCAACGCTTCCTCTGGCTGGTCGGGTGATGGGAGTCGTTCTCGATCGAGCATGCGTCAACAATCGTTGACATCGCATCGATCGTCAACTGTTATTGACGCGCCGTGACTGCGTTGGCGCAACAGCAGGCAGGCTGTGGCGTACCGCGGCAAAGCTCACGCCTCTGCCGATGGCCTAGGCCACCTGACCGGATGCGCCCGCCAACTTCCGCCGTAGGGCGAGGCCATAGATGACCAGCGCCGCCGCCGCGAAGAAGAACCACTGCATCGCATAACCGCGATGGTTGTTGGGAATATCGTGCGGATCGGGTTGCGCCAGCTGCGCAAGGCCAATCTGCGGTGGGCTGACGATCAGGCGCACACCCTCACCGGCAGGGGCGATAATCCCGCTTACCGGCCCGCCACCCCATTCCGGCATGGCCGGATCGCGCGACCAGCCCAGCCCGATCTCCGCCTGGCCATCAGGCGTTTCGCACAAGGCCGTCTGCGCAATGCCCGCTTCGCCCTTATCATTGCGCCCGGCAATGGCATTGCGGGCCAGCACGCGCAGGCACGTCACGCTGCTGTGATGATAGAGCGCCGCCTCGCGCGCCGATGCTGCGTAGGGGAACGGAACCTCCGCGGAAATCTTGATCGCCGCGTCATAGCGGCCAAGCAGCGCCTCTTTCCAGGTGGCGCGCTGCAACTGCCATACCCCCAGGGCGATCATCACCCCCACAGCCACCAAAACGAGCAGCGTGGGCAAGACGGGCAGTCGCCGGATCATTCGTCGCGCAGATCTTTGCCGCCCGCTTCCCGGGCGCCGCGCGCATATTCCATGTAGAGCAAGGCCGACTTGGCCGCGCGCAAGCCCAGAAGCACCGCCGCTACTGTCAACGGAACCCACAGGATAATGTGCACCCAGAACGGCGGCGCAACCGCGACCTGCAACCACAGGGCCAGCCCCGTGATCAATCCACCGATCAGCAGGGTGAGAAACGCAGCCGGGCCATCGCCGACATTGAAGTTTGCGTAATCGAGCGCACAGGCGCGGCACCGCTCGGCAAAGCGCACCGGACCGGCAAACAGCGTTTTCGCACCGCAGCGCGGGCAGAGACCGAAAAGGGCAGCCTCGCCAAGCGAGGGCTGCCCTTTCGTTTGCGGTTGCAAATCAGTCATCAGACTTGCCGTTCACCCATCAGTGAACCGGCGCGCCCCAGCTGCCCCATACATAGACGGTGACAAACAGGAACAGCCACACGACGTCAACGAAGTGCCAGTACCATGCCGCCGCTTCGAAACCGAAGTGCTGACGCGGCGTGAAGTGACCCAGATAGGTGCGGCGCAGACAGACGATCAGGAAGATCGTACCGACCAGAACGTGGAACCCGTGGAACCCGGTCGCCATGTAAAAGGCCGAGCTATAGGTGTTGCCACCGAAACCAAACGGCGCGTGCGCGTATTCGTAGGCCTGAATGCAGGTAAACAGGATACCGAGCAGGACCGTCGCCCACAGACCCTTCTTCAGCCCATCGCGATCGCCATGGATCAGGCTGTGGTGCGCCCAGGTTACGGTGGTGCCCGAACACAGCAGGATCAGGGTATTGATCAGCGGCAGATCGAACGGATTCATCACCGCTTCAATCCCCTTGGGCGGGAACTGACCGCCAACCACTTCCGCCAGTTGCGACGGGAACAGCGCGAAATCGAACCATGCCCAGAACCAGCCCACGAAGAACATGACTTCCGAAGCGATGAACAGGATCATGCCGTAACGGTTGTGCAACTGCACCACCGGCGTGTGATCACCCGACTGCGCTTCGTTCACGACTTTCGAGAACCAGCTGAAGAATGTCAGCGCCAGGCCCAACACGCCCAGCAACAGGACGTACTTGCCGAACGGCAGTTCGTGCATGAACAGCACCATGCCCGTGGTGAAGGTAAACGCCGACAGCGACGCGACCAACGGCCAGATGTCAGGTGGCAGAATGTGATAATCGTGGTTCTTTGTAGCAGCCATGAAACATGCTTCCTGATCTTTCGGGGCTTCCCCTTTACCCAGCGCCCCTTATCGTTCTGTTTCCCGGTGGTCCAGAGGTTAGGATGGGCTGTCCTCTGCCTTGTGGAAGGTATAGCTCAGAGTAATCTGCTGCACATCCCTCGCATTCGGGTCGTTTGCGATTTTGGGATCGACATAGAACAACACCGGCATGCGGACTTCCTCACCCGGCTGAAGTGTCTGTTCGGTAAAGCAGAAACACTGAATTTTGTTGAAATACTGGCCGGTCTGTTCGGGTTCGACATTGAATGTCGCCGTGCCCGTAATCGGCTTGTCGGAATTGTTGCGCGCCACGAAAAACGCCAGATCGCGCTGCCCCAGTTGAATCGTGTCAGTCGAGCGTTCCGGATGGAACGTCCAGGGCACATCGGGGGCAACGTTCCCGTCAAACCGGACGGAAATCATCGACCCGGCGGCGCGCACCTTGCTCGCCTCTGCGGCAGTGACTTTCTGCGTCGTCCCGCCAAAACCGGTGACTTGACAAAACAGGCGATAAAGCGGCGCGGACGCGAAGCCCAGCGCCAGCATGGCTGCCGCCACGCCAAGAAAAATCAGCCCGATCTTCCGGTTCTTCTGGCTGAGCGTTGCGCTGGTCACAGCGATTCCTTCATCCGTACGATCGTGATCGCGAACAGCAGGACGACAAAGGCGCCCAACAGCAATCCAACCACAAGATTGCGCGCCTTCTGGCGCCGCTTGTATTCTTCGTCAGGTTCGAATTGTCCGTTCATGGCAGCAACCCCTGCACCGAAATCCAGCGATCCGCAACCAATGCGGCGAAGATCGCGAAAAGATAGATGACGCTATAGGCAAAAAGCCGCTTTTCAGGGCGCATCTTGTCGTCATCCCCGGTGCTCCGACGCAGCATAACCGGTACGGACAGCAACAGGAATACCAGCGACAGCAGACCGGCGCACACGGCATAGACTAGGCCGGTACCCCCGATGAACCACGGCGCCAGCGAAAGCGGCAGAAGGAACAGGCAATAAGCGAAAATCTGTTTGCGCGTGGACGCTTCACCCGCGACCACGGGCATCATCGGAATGCCGACTTTGGCGTAATCGCTACGCACGAACAGCGCCAGCGCCCAGAAATGCGGCGGGGTCCAGAAAAAAATGATCGCGAACAACAGGACCGGCATCAGCGTGATATCGCCCGTCACTGCCACCCAGCCGATCAGCGGTGGAAAAGCCCCTGCCCCGCCACCGATTACGATATTCTGCGGCGTGCGCGGCTTAAGCCAGATCGTGTAGACCACGGCATAGTAGATCACCGAGATAGCCAGAATAACGGCGGCGAGCCAATTTACCGCCACCCCCATGAGCAACACGGCAGCGACAGACAGGCCCACGCCAAAATCACGGGCGCTGGTGCGATCCATGCGCCCAGCAGGTAGCGGACGATCGGCGGTGCGCCGCATGCCCGCATCGATGTCCGCTTCCCACCACTGATTGAGTGCAGCGGCACCGCCCGCCCCGAGCGCAATGCACAGGATCGCCGTAAACGCGATCACCGGATGGATCGCGCCCGGCGCGGCCAGCAGGCCGCACAGGCCGGTGAACACCACCAGACTGATGACGCGTGGCTTGGTCAACGCATAGAAATCGCGCCAATCGGCTGGAAGCTGTACCGCGCTGTGGCTCGTACTCATCATCTCAATTCCTAAAGGCAAGGGCGCACCGCATACGGCGCGCCCCCACTCTTTTCCGTCGCGCCCCCGGCATGCACCGGGGCCACGATGATCAATGCGCCGATTTGTCGTCGATAACCGGCAGCGTTTCAAACTGGTGGTACGGCGGCGGGCTGGACAGCGTCCATTCCAGCGTCGTCGCACCTTCACCCCAGTAATTGTCGCCAGCTTTGCGACCGGCAAGGAAGGCATAGAAGACGTTGATGAAGAAGATCACCAGCGATGCAGCCATGACCATGTAGCCGATGGTGGCAACGTGGTTCCACTGTGCATAGGCAGCAACATAGTCCGGATAACGGCGCGGCATGCCCTGAAGACCAAGGAAGTGCATCGGGAAGAAGATCAGGTTCACGCCCACGAAGAACACCCAGAAGTGCAGGTGCGCGAGGAACTCCGAGAACATCTTGCCGCTCATCTTCGGGAACCAGTAGTAGAACCCGGCGAACAGACCCGTCACGGCGCCCAGCGACAGCACGTAGTGGAAGTGCGCCACCACGTAATAGGTGTCGTGCAGGTTGTCGTCGACGCCGCCATTGGCGAGCACGACGCCGGTGACGCCACCGACCGTGAACAGGAAGATGAAGCCCAGGGCCCAGACCATCGGGCTCTTGAACTCGAGCGAACCGCCCCACATCGTCGCGATCCAGCTGAAGATTTTCACACCGGTCGGCACGGCGATAACCATCGTCGCAGCGGTGAAGTACATCTTCGTGTTTACGTCGAGACCGGTCGTATACATGTGGTGCGCCCACACGATGAAGCCGACCACGCCGATGGCGACCATGGCGTAGGCCATGCCGAGATAACCGAACACCGGCTTCTTCGAGAAGGTTGCAACGATCTGGCTGATGATGCCGAATGCCGGCAGGATCATGATGTACACTTCGGGGTGACCGAAGAACCAGAACAGGTGCTGGTACAGCACCGGATCGCCACCGCCGGCGGGATCGAAGAAGGTGGTGCCGAAATTACGGTCGGTCAGAAGCATGGTAATCGCGGCTGCGAGAACCGGGAGCGCAAGCAACAGCAGGAACGCGGTAACCAGCACCGACCACACGAACAACGGCATCTTGTGCAGGGTCATGCCCGGCGCACGCATGTTGAAGATCGTGGTGATGAAGTTGATCGCACCCATGATCGACGCGGCACCGGCAAGGTGAAGCGCGAAAATCGCGAAGTCCACAGCCGGCCCCTGCGACCCGTAAGTCGAAAGCGGGGCATAGACTGTCCAGCCCACGCCCGCGCCGTTACCCGTGCCACCCGGCACGAACGGGGAGATCATCAGCGAGCAGAAGCCCATGACCGTCAGCCAGAACGACACGTTGTTCATGCGCGGGAAGGCCATGTCCGGCGCACCGATCATGATCGGCACGAACCAGTTGCCGAAACCGCCGATCACTGCGGGCATAACCATGAAGAACACCATGATCAGACCGTGGGCCGTGATCAGCACGTTCCACAGATGCAGCGCTTCGTCGAAGCTCGACGCATCACCACCGAGAAATCCGGTCCACCACTGGAGGTACTGGATGCCCGGCGCGGCCAGTTCGGCACGCATGATGCCCGAAATCGCACCACCGATAATCCCCGCGAAAATCGCGAAGATAAGATAGAGCGTGCCAATGTCCTTGTGATTGGTGGACATGAACCAGCGGGCAAAGAAGCCCGGCTTGTGATCGTGGTCATGCGCGTGATCGTGATGATCAACGTGACCTTGGAAGGTTTCGGCGGTGGTAGCCATGATTCAGCTCAACCTTATGCTTATATAGCTAATATCAGGCCGCAGGGGCCGCGGGTTCAGTGGCAGCGGGTGCCGCAGCCGGCGCTGCAGGGGCTGCCGCCGGAGCAGCTGCGCCAGCAGCGGGGGCCGCAGGAGCGGGTGCTTCCGCAGCAGGCGCTGCCGCAGCGGCTGCGGGCTTCGGCTTCTCGACCGTCCCACCCTTGGACACCAGCCACTTGTTGAATTCGGCGCGCGGCATCGCCTGGATCGCGATCGGCATGAAACCATGCTTCACACCGCAGAGTTCGGAACACTGGCCGTAATAGACGCCCGGCTCCTTAATGAAGATCATCTTCTCGTTGAGGCGACCCGGGACAGCGTCAAGCTTGAACCAGAGCGACGGGATAGCGAACGAGTGGATCACGTCAGACGCGGTGACCTGCAGACGGATCGGCTCACCGACCGGCAGGACCAGACGATTGTCGACTTCGAGCTGCGGCGGACCATCGGACGGATCGGAACCCACTTCACGAACGCCAGCGTTGATCACGGGATAGCCCGGTTCGTTCAGCATCTTCGAGTCGAATTCGACTTCACCGTTGTCAGGGAAGCCATAAGTCCAGAACCACTGGTTCCCGGTGATCTTCACCGTCAGCGCATCGGCGGGCGGCGATTTGTACTGCTTGGCCAGAAGGTCGATCGAAGGAACCGCGATGCCGACAAGAATCAGCACCGGAACCAGCGTCCAGATCACTTCGATCAGCGTGTTATGGCTGGTCTTGGAAGGCGATTTGTTCGCACGGCGGTTAAACCGCACGATCACATAGAGCAGCAGCGCGAGAACCAGCAGGCTGATCACGGTAATCACCGGCATCAGCACCGCATCGTGCATCCACAACGCATAATCGCCAATCGGCGAATATTGGTCCTGAAAGAAGATGCCCCCGTCTACCGGCATGCCCTTGCCGGGGGTAGGCGCCATGCGCGCAACGGCTTCTGCGACGGGCGCAGCGGCTGCGGCCGCGGCATCGGCGGCAGGAGCGGCCGTTGCAGGTGCTGCGGCTGGCGCAGCAGCAGCCTGTGCAGCGTCCTGGGCCAGCACTGCTTGCGGCACGGCCGCGAGTACCAGCGCCGCCGCACCGTGTGTCAAGGTCATCGCCCGATCGCGGGCCCACTCACCAAGCTTCATCTTTTCGACGCTTTCCGCTCTTTATTTTTCCGGGCTGCAGGCAGCACCAATCTCCCCCCTGCGGGGCACGAATTGCGGGCCCCTATACGCGCGCTTGCCCCATGCCTCAAGCGCTTCTAGGGATATTTTTGACCGTATCCGGCAAAGCCTGCCGGTCCAACCACTAACGCATCTGCGAGGCAGACGAGACAACGACCATGACAGAAGACGAGGTACTCTCCGAGTTCCGCGCGAGCGAAGCCCTGCTTGAAGGCCATTTCCTGCTTTCTTCGGGCCGCCACAGCGCGCATTATCTGCAGTGCGCACGCGTCCTGATGAACCCCGATCGCGCGGCGCGGCTCGCCCTTGCACTGGTCCACAAGATTCCGCGCGAGATTCGCCAGCAGATCGCAAAAGTGGTCTCTCCGGCCATGGGCGGCGTGATTATCGGCCAGGAAGTGGGCCGCGCGCTGGGAGTCGACGCGATGTTTGTGGAAAGACCCACCGGCACGTTCGAATTTCGCCGGGGATTCGGCCTCGCCAAAGGCGAGAAAGTGCTGCTTGTCGAAGACGTGGTCACCACCGGCCTGTCCTCGCGCGAGGCGATGGGGGCGATCGCCAGCGAAGGCGGGCAGGTCATTGCCGCCGCATCGCTGGTGGACCGTTCGGGCGGAGCAGCAGCCTTCCAGGTACCCTTCTTCCCGCTGGTGGAACTGAACTTCCCGACTTACGCCGAAGACGAAGTGCCTGCCGAACTGGCTGCGACCCCTATTATAAAGCCGGGCAGCCGGAAGAATTGAGAGTTCGCGCATGACCGCCTCCCCTTTCCAGCCGGGCAAGCTCCGGCTGGGCGTCAATATCGATCACGTCGCGACGATCCGGAACGCACGGGGCGGCGATCATCCCGATCCCGTGCGCGCGGCAGAAATCGTGGCAGCGGTGGGCGGCGACGGGATCACCGCCCATCTTCGCGAGGATCGGCGCCATATCCGTGACGAGGATCTCGCGCGGATTCAGGCTGCAACCGGCCTTCCGCTTAATCTGGAAATGGCCGCGACAGAGGAAATGCTGGCCATTGCCCTGCGGCACAAACCGCACGCGGCCTGCATTGTCCCCGAAAAACGGGAAGAACGCACGACCGAAGGCGGGCTGGATGCGGCCGGACAGCACAATCACCTCGCGCCTATCGTGGGGCGGCTGCTCGACGCGGGCATCCGGGTCAGCCTGTTTATCGGGCCGGAAGTGCGGCAACTGGAAGCAGCGATGCGGCTTCAGGCCCCCGTCGTCGAATTCCACACCGGCGAATATGCCCATGCGACGGGCGAGGAACGCGCCACCGAACTGCGCCGGCTTTCGGACATGGCAGCCCTTGCCGTCCGCAACGGGATCGAACCGCACGCCGGCCACGGCCTGACATATGACAATGTGCAGCCGGTCGCGGCAATTCCGCAGTTGGCGGAACTGAACATTGGGCACTATCTTATTGGGGAAGCGGTGTTTGTCGGGCTCGAATCCGCCGTGAGGCGGATGCGGGACCTGATGGACCAAGCGCGATGATCACCACCGGAGATGCGCCATGATTATCGGTATGGGTTCCGATCTGTGCAATATTGAACGGATTCAGGCCTCGCTTGATCGCTTCGGCATGCGCTTCGAACAACGCGTTTTTACCGAAGTGGAGCAGACCAAGGCCGCGCGCCGCCCCTTTACCAAGGCAGGCACGCTGGCCAAACGCTTCGCCGCGAAGGAAGCTTTTTCCAAGGCGGTCGGCACCGGTTTTCGCGCCGGGGTGTTCATGAAGGACATCGGCGTAGTCAACGCACCATCCGGTGCACCGACTCTGGCGCTGACGGGTGGCGCGGCTGCGCGGCTCGCAGCAATGACCCCGGAAGGCCATCAGGCCGTCATTCATCTTACTCTCACAGACGACCATCCATGGGCGCAGGCCTTCGTCGTCATAGAAGCACGGATATTGTGACCAATCCTAACGAAAACAGTGCGGCATCCCCCGATGTCGACCCCGAAGTGAAGACGGACACGCCCGAAAATGGCGAACCGCCCCGCGAAAAGGTCAACTGGCTGGCGGAATTTCGCGGACTGGCGCTTATGCTGCTGGCGGTCGTGGCGTTCCATAGTCTGCTGGCCAAGCCCTTCTATATTCCGTCGCAATCGATGATGCCCAGCCTGCTGGTGGGCGACCGTCTGGTCGTCAGCAAATACCCCTATGGCTGGAGCTGGGTTTCCGCCTCGTTCCATGTTCTCCCGCGCGGCAACTGGCGCATCCTTGGTCGCACGCCGGAATATGGCGATATCGTGATCGCCGTACCGCCCGATCGCGATGAAGACTATATCAAACGCGTTGTCGCCCTACCGGGCGACCGGATTGCGGTGGTCAACGGACAGATCATTCTCAATGGCAAAGCCGTTCCCCAAGCTGTTGAACCACCTCTGCAATTGCCTGTCGATCCCAATGCGGCCTGCACCCCGGAAGATTATCCCCGCCTGAAAGTACGCAAGCCTTCGGGCAAGGAAGTCTGTGAACTGCCCGTGCTGCGCGAAACCATGCCCAATGGCGCGACTTACGTGGTGATCGACCATATGCAGCAACGGCTGGACAATATGGCCGAAATCACCGTGCCCGAAGGCCACGTCTTCCTCATGGGCGACAATCGCGACCATTCGGCCGACAGCCGGGCTGACACATGGGAACGCGGCCTCGGCGGGCCTGTCCCGCTTGCCAATATCGGCGGACGCGCGGAATTCATCACGTTCTCGCTTGATGGTACGGAATCGCTCAACCCGTTAACATGGTGGAGCGCCCTGCGCGGTGACCGGGCTTTCCAGAGCCTGCGTCCCGCAATCGTCGCGAAACCGGCCACCGGCGCGGAGCAATAGCCCGATATGGCACGCAAGTTCCTGTATATCGTGGCGTTTCTGATCACGCTGGTGATCGCCGCGATGTTCGCGCTCAATATCTGGTCCAACGAACTGTCGCGCTTCGCCTTTGTGCCGAAAAGCACGTTTGCGGCACAGCCTGCGCTCGCAGCCCAGAGCTATACCGATCCCGCGATGTGGCTGTCGCGGCCCGGCCTCGGGGCGAACGATCCGGCACATTGGCAACCGGCCTATGCGAAGGGCAGCACGGCGCCCGCAGGCGCAACCGCTCGAGCGACGGCCCCTTACGCGGTCTTCTTCATCCATCCGACCAGCTATCTCGATACCGCCGCCTGGAATGCCCCGCTCGACAATGCCGAGTCGCGCGATCGCGCCCGGCTGTTCGTGCGCGCCATGGCCAGCCCTTTCGCACAGGGCGCACAAGTCTGGGCGCCGCGCTATCGGCAGGCCGCATTCGGCGCGTTCCTGACGGACAAACCCGATGGCCAGAAGGCGCTGGATGCCGCCTATGGCGACGTGTCGCAGGCGTTTGACCAGTTCCTTGCCGAAGCGCCGAGCGATTCGCCGCTTGTGCTGGTGGGCCACAGCCAGGGTGCCCGGCATCTCATGCATCTGCTGCAAGACAGGTTGGCGGGTTCACCGCTCGCCCGCCGCGTTGCCGCGGCTTACGTGATCGGCTGGCCGATCTCGCTTGAACACGATCTGCCGAAACTCGGCCTGCCAGCCTGCACCGGTGCGCAACAGGCAGGCTGCGTGATGAGCTGGTCAAGCTATGCCGAACCGGCCGATCCGCGCATGGTGCTGGACATCTGGCGCAAGGCTGTCGCGCTTGATGGGCAGCCGCACGGCAATGGCGCCATTCTCTGCACCAACCCACTGACCGGAACGCAGAACGGTTCGGCCCCCGCCAGCGCCAATCTCGGCACGTTGAAGCCCAACGAAGCGTTCACCAGCGGGGAACTCGTCCCCGCAGCGGTGCCTGCGCGGTGCGACAAGGCAGGGCTGCTGCTGATCGGCGATCCGCCGGAAATGGGCGGTTATGTCCTGCCGGGCAACAATTACCACGTCTATGACGTGCCGCTGTTTTGGGCGAATGTGAAAGCGGATGTCGCCCGTCGGGTCGGCGCATGGAAGGCCGCACCATGATCACGCAGATGACGTTCGAATTTTCGGCCGCCCTGCCCGATGGCGGCGTGCTTCTGGGACTGGACCCCGGCACGAAGACGATCGGCACCGCATTCTGCGACGCGGGTTGGCGCTTCGCCTCCCCGGCCAAGACCTTGCCGCGCGGCAAGTTCGCGCGTGACAAGGCGGCGCTCGAAGCGCTGATTGCCGAACGCAGCGTCAGGGGAATCGTGATCGGGCTGCCGCTCAACATGGATGGCAGCGAAGGGCCGCGCGCGCAGGCATCGCGCGCTTTCGCCCGCAATCTCGAACCGTTGGGCCTGCCGATCCTGTTGTGGGATGAACGCTGGTCCACGGCCAGTGCCGAACGGGGCCTGATCGAACAGGATATGAGCCGGGCCAAACGCGCCGAACGAATCGATTCGGCGGCAGCAGCGGTTATCCTGCAAGGCGCGATCGACGCGCTGGCAGGCGCCGCGTTCTAGCGCCCGGCGCGGCGCAGCACGATCACCAGTCCGCCGGGGTCCGGCCCGTCACAAGGCAACGCAATCCGCTGCGCATCGGCCCGCGCACGATCAAGAATGGCGACCGGCACATCCCTGTCGTGCAGGAGCACGTCGGCAGACCCCAGCAGGCGCGCCTGCCGCAAGGTCAGGTCTTCCGGATCATCGCTTGTCAGCACGATCTCTACAGGCTCCACACCGTCAGGCTCCGCCGTCCCTTCCAGCCACGCGGGCACAGCATCCACCGCCCCGTCCTGCATGGGATCGAGCGCCCCACCCTGCCCCAGCGCCTGGTCCAGCATCCGGCGGCGATCGCCGGCATCGGGCCAGCGTGCGCGCAGCGCCGTGCGTGCACCGTGCAATGCCCGCGCCAGATCGCCCAGCCGCTGCGGCACAAGCGTTTCCAGCCGCAGGCGCAACGCCTTGGCCAACCCGGCCGAGGCCCCGCCAGTGCCGATGGCGATCAGCACGGGATCGCGGTCCAGCACGCTGGGCACGGTAAAATCGCAGAGATCGGGACGATCCGGCACATTCACCAGAAGGCCGAAATGCTTCAACCGACGTACCGCCGCTTTCGCATCGCGTTCATCGTCCAGAACCACGAACGCCAAGGCCGCGCCATGCGCTTCCGGTTCGCCCACGGGCACCCCGCCCGCACGCACCACCAGCCGCCGTTTCGCCTCTGCCGCCACGCCTTCGCCCAGGACAACCACCCGCTGCCCTGCAATGCGATGGAAGAGCGGCAGGCTCTTCATCCGGCAAGCCAGTCAGGGATACGTTCGGCCGCCAGTACCGTTTCCGGCTCGATCCGTTCGGCCACCACCGCCCAACGATCGCCATCGACCATGACTTCGGGCACGAGCGGACGGCTGTTGTAGGTATTGGCCATTGTCGCGCCATAGGCCCCGGCGGTGCGGAACACCCCCAGATCGCCCGCTTTCACCGCATCTATCGTGCGGCCCATGGCGAAGGTGTCCGAGCTTTCACAGATCGGGCCGACGATGTTCGCGACCATGCTTTCCCCCGTGGGCCGGACAGCCACGAAATCATGCCATGCATCGTACATCGCCGGGCGCGCGAGATCGTTCATCGCGGCATCCACCACCACGAACGGCGCGTTCACGCCTTGCTTGACCCGGATGACTTCGGTGATCAGCACTCCCGAATTGCCGGTAATCACCCGGCCGGGTTCGAACATGATCGTCGCATCCCAGCCCTTTGTCGCGTCCGCCACCATGGCGGCATAGTCGTCCGGCCCGGGAAGCTGCTCGCCCACCTTGTATGGGACACCCAGACCGCCGCCCAGATCCATGTGGCTGACCGTGTAGCCCGCCGCGCGCAGTTCGCGCATCAGCTCGCCCATTTTCACAAAGGCCTGCCGCGAAGGTTCCAGATCGGTGATCTGACTGCCGATATGGACGGCCAGCCCACGCATGGAGAGCCCCTCCAGCCCGGAAAGCCGGGCGTAGATATCGGCCGCCCGGTCATAGGCCACACCGAACTTGTTGTCCGCCTTGCCGGTTGAAATCTTGGCATGGGTTTTGGCATCGACATTCGGATTGACACGTAGCGCGCAGACCGCCGTCTTGCCCAGCGCGGCGGCAATCGCGGCCAGTTCCACGCCTTCCTCCTCGCTTTCGAGGTTGAACTGGCCGATCCCCGCATGCACTGCCGCGGTCAGTTCCCGCCGGCTTTTCCCCACGCCCGAAAAGACGATATCCGCAGCAGGAATACCCGCCGCCAGCGCACGGTTCATTTCCCCTTCGGACACCACGTCCGCGCCATACCCTTCGGCCTTGAGCACGCGCAGCACGGCCAGATTGGGGTTGGACTTCACCGCAAAGGCGAGATGGATATGCGGCAGGACCGCCGCCAGGGCATCGCGGAATACCCGCGCATGACGGGTCAGCGTGGCCCGCGAATAGACATAAACCGGCGTGCCGACTTCGGCGGCAATCCGGTCAAGCGGCACGCCCTCGGCATGGAGGACGCCGTTATTCAGCTCAAAATGATCCATGTATCAGCCTTCGGGGGGGAGATCGAAAGGGTCTTCTTCGCGTTCTTCCGAACGTTTGCGCAATTCCACGCTGCGTCCGGGATCGGCCTGAACCCTGACCTGGAGAAGTTCGTCCGCATCTTTCGGCTCGGTCGCGCCATAGGGCGCCGGGGGCAGGCGCTTACCCTTGGGCGGCACCAACGAACCCTCCGACCCGCAGGCTGCGAGCACGAGAAGTAGCGAAGCGGCAATCAGACGACGCATGGTCAGCTCTCCATCCCCAGCGCGTTGCGCGCTGCGGCGACCCGCAACCTTACCTGTTCGGGCGCGGTTCCGCCATGGCTGGCGCGCGCGGCAACCGATGCCTCAACCGACAGCGCGCTATAGACCCGCGCATCGATCCGCGAATCGATCGCCCGCAACTGATCCAGCGTCAGCGCATCCAGTGCCTTGCCTTCGCTTTCCGCCAGCTTCACCGCCGCGCCCGTGATATGATGGGCCTCACGGAACGGAATATCGGCCTGACGCACCAGCCAGTCGGCCAGGTCAGTGGCCGTGGCATAGCCCAGTTCGGCCGCATTACGCATACGGCCGGTGCGGAACACGGTGTCCGCCACCATCCCGGTCATCGCCGCAATCGACAGACCCAGCAGGTTCGCAGCCTCGAACACGGGCGGCTTGTCGTCCTGCATATCCTTCGAATAGGCCAACGGCAGCCCTTTCATGGTGATCATCAGCGCAGTCAGGCAGCCGACAATCCGCCCCGAATGGCCGCGCACCAGCTCTGCCGCGTCCGGATTTTTCTTCTGCGGCATGATCGAACTGCCGGTGCTGAGCGCATCGGGCAAGGCCACGAACCCGAAAGGCTGGCTGGCCCAGATGATGAATTCTTCCGCCAGCCGCGACAGGTGCAGCGAACATTGCGCCGCAGCCTGCAGGTAATCGAGCGCGAAATCGCGGTCCGATACCGAATCGAGACTGTTGTCGGTCGGCTTGGCAAAGCCCAGCGCCTGGGCCGTGGCCGCGCGGTCGATCGGGAACCCCGTGCCAGCCAGTGCCGCCGCCCCCAACGGGCACTCGTTCATCCGCACCCGCGCATCGGCAAAGCGCGAACGATCACGGCGGATCATTTCATAATAGGCCATCAGATGATGGCCCAGCGTCACCGGCTGCGCGGTCTGCAGATGGGTGAAGCCCGGCATGATCGAATCGGCATGTTCACCCGCCCGCGTGATCAGCGCGCGTTGCAGCGCCTCCAGCCCGGCATCGACCTGATCCATGGCATCGCGCACCCACAGGCGGAAATCGGTCGCCACCTGATCGTTGCGGCTGCGTGCGGTGTGCAGCCGCCCCGCCGCCGGGCCGATCAGTTCGGCAAGGCGGCTTTCGGTCGTCATGTGAATGTCTTCGAGGTCCCAGTTCTCGGGCACCCCGTTCGCTTCGTATTCCGCAGCGACCGTGTCCAGCCCGCGCGAAATCGTCTGCGCATCGTCGGCAGAAACGATCCCCTGCGCGCCCAGCATAGCGACATGGGCTTGGGACGCGGCAATATCCTGCCGCCACAGCGCCTTGTCGAACGGAATGGAGGCATTGATTTCGCGCATGATCGCGCTAGGCCCTTCTGCGAACCTTCCGCCCCACATCTGGTTGGAGCCTTTTGCCGTGGCCCGAATGCCGTCTCGATTGTTGTCGCTGTCGCTCACGCTTGTTGTCCCGGGTCTCGCCCTGTTGATCGGCGGCTGCGATAGGCAAAGCGAGCCGCCTGCGCAACCGGCGGCTGACACAGCCGGTCATGTGGCCAGCGACGCAGACAGGCAACCGACCGCCACCGGCGCGCCCGATCGCAGCCATGCGGGCACGCCGTTGCCCGATTTCACCTTTGCCGATCCTGCCGGGAAGAAACTTCACCTGCCCGAACTGAAGGGCCAGCCTGTGCTGATCAATCTCTGGGCCACATGGTGTGCGCCCTGCGTCACCGAAATGCCCCTGCTCGACAAACTGGCAACGGACTTGCAGGGCACCTTGCGCGTGGTGACCATCAGTCAGGACATGCAGGGCGCGACCAAGGTTTCCCCCTTCTTCGCCGAACGCAAGTTCGCGCATCTGGAACCCTGGCTGGATACCGAAAACGATCTGGCGTTCCATTTCGGCGGCGCCAATCTTCCCCTTTCTATCCTTTATGATGCGCAAGGGCGCGAAGTATGGCGGATCGCGGGCGATCTGGACTGGTCCGGCCAGAAGGCGCGCGGACTGGTTGCCGAAGCCGGGCAGTAAACACCCCGGCACCCTCTGTCCGGGCAATTTCCCCCCGACAACGCCCCGGCGCTCCTCCGCGACTAACTTTAGATCAGCCCCGCGACAACGGCATCGCACAGGCCCCTGCATGCCCGCCGCATACAATTTCAGTAACAAAAACAATCATTACTTGAATATTTGAAATATATATAATTTGTTAAGGTAATTATTGTAACAATATGACATATATTTTTGTATAAGGTAATAATGTTACTCGCCTATTTCCGATTTTCGCATAAATTGGGGAGATTCACATTGCAGATTCAGCGCATCGGGCTCGCTCTGGCCGGCCTGTTCGTAGTGGCATCACCTGCTCATGCAACGATCGACGGCAGTCTTGATGCCACCATTACATTGACCGCTGCGTGCATAATCAACGAAGCGAACACTGCTGATGGCGCCACGGGGATCGATTATGGCACGATCGATTTCGGTAGCCAGAACACCTATTTCTCCACTGCGGATGCAGAACTGGAAGGAAGCGTGGGCACGGGTATCGAAATCCAGTGCAGCAACGGCACGACCCCTGTACTCGCCTTCGGCGGCGGCGAGAATGCCGGATCGGGCACCAGCAACACCGGAACCACAGGCGCCCGCGCGATGGAACATGGCACCGAGGCAGGCACCTTCGTCACTTACAACCTTTACAGCGACAGCAGCGGCGGCACGATTATCCCGGTCGACGGCACTATTGCGCTGGACGCTGACGGCAGTGCCCAGACGATACCGGTATTCGGCCGTGCATTTGGCGCCGATAACCTGTTCACCGGGCAATATCATGACCTGGTCGTGGTCACGCTCACGCTTTGATGGCGTAAACTGGCAGATCTCAGGAAAACGCCATGCGCGGGCTGGTCACGGCGGAAACTCTCGCCCCATTGACAGCGATGCTTGCCCTGATCCCGTCTGCGCATGCGGAAACCTCCAAAAGTTTCGAGCTATCGGCTGCTATTGCCCAAGGTTGCGCAGTGGATGGTCTGGGGATGAGCGGGAACGCAGGCGCGCTTGGCTCGCTGTCTTTCGGTTCCCACCCCTCTGTCGCGACAACCACACATCAGGCATCCCTGAACGACACGCAAAGCGTCACCTTACGCTGTACACCGGGGGTTGCCCTCACCATGTCGCTGGACGGAGGCCTGCATAACGCATCGGGCAACCGCAATCTCCAGCTTGGCAGCGATACCGCCGCGCGGCTGCTTTACACGCTGTGCACCGATGCGGGCTGTTCCCAGCCGATCGGGATCAATCAGGCCATCCCCGTGACGGTCAACAGCAGCAACATGAACAATGTGCGCATTCCGGTGGTGGGCAAGCTTACGCTGCCCGGAAACAGCCGCGTGGGCACCTTTACCGACACTGTCACCGTCACGCTTAGCTGGTAATCGCCATGCATGTCGCCTTACGTCTGCTTGCCATTGTAGCGGGAATAGCCACAGCCCTTGGGACGGCGAGTGCCGCCGCGGCACAATCGGTCAACACGATGGTCATCTGGCCCATCGATCCGGTGATCGCGTACAAGGAACGCGCAGCGGCCCTGTGGCTGGAAAATCCGGGCAAAAAGCCCCTCCTCATGCAAGTCCGCATTTTCGGCTGGAATCAGGATGGCGGGGAAGATCACTTCACCGAACAGAAAGAGGTCACGGGCACGCCGCCCCTGATCCGGATAGAGCCCGGCCAACGGCAGCTCGTGCGGCTCACCAGGCTGGTGATGCCCGAACCCGGCAGGGAAAGGGCCTATCGGGTGATCGTTGACGAAATTCCCCTGCCCGATGCGCCTTCGGATGGCGTTACGCCGTCGGGAAGCGCAAAGCCGAAGCAGGCCGGAGCCGCGATCCAGTTCCGCATGCGCTATTCCGTGCCGCTGTATGTCTATGGCGAAGGACTGGGCCATAAACCGGACAAATCGCAGGCTATCGCCCGGTCGCAAATGGAATGGCGCGTCATTCAGGCAAACGGGAAACCCGTGCTGGAGATACGCAATCTCGCGCCGGTGCATGGCAAGATCAACAGTGTGAGCGTGAGGCACGCGGATGGAAGCACATCGAAGCTCAACCCTGTTGTGGGCCACATTCTGGCGGGATCGGTCATGCGCTGGACCATCGACAAGCCGCTTTCCGACACGGCCGTGATCGAGGCATCGGTCAATGGCGCCGCCCCGGCCGTTCTTGCCCATTGGAGCCACTAGGCAATGCGCGGCACAGCCTGCCCGTGTGCGGGGAACCAGCCGTCTTCGCCCGGAACAGAAACCGCCCCATGAGGTGATGGTCGATGCGGCGCATCATACCCTCACGCCCCTTGGGTATCGCTCTGCCCACCCTCTCGGGTTTATGCGCCTTCGCTTTCTGCCACCCGGCGCAGGCCGCGTCGCATTTTGACGAAATCCCTGCGGCCCTTGGCTCTGCCGAAGCCGGGCAAGCGATCCATGCGGTTGCCCTCCAGCTCGAAATTGTCATCAATGGCGTGCCGAGCGGGGTTATCATTCCGGTATGGGCCAATAACGGGCAGTTCAGCATAGCGGCTGGCGATTTGCGCGCGCTCGCCCTGCCGGTTGAAGGCGATCCCAACGCTCTGATCGCGCTTGCGCAATTGCCCGGCGTTTCCGTGACGTATGACGCGCCCAATCAGCGCCTCAATCTACAGGTTCCTTCTGCATGGTTGCAAAACCAGACGATCACAATCGATCGCGGGCGCCGTCGGGTTACAGCACAAAGCAGCACGGGCGCCCTGTTCAATTACGAACTCTATGCCGCAGATGGCCCCCGCTCGGCCCCGATGGTCTCGCTCTGGAACGAACTGCGCCTGTTTGGGCCAATGGGCATGGTCAGCAGCACCGGCGTGCTGCGCCATAACGGGTCCGACACACACTATATGCGCTACGACACGCGTTGGACTTATTCCGATCAGGATAGCATGGTCACTTACGAAGCGGGGGACATCGCCACCCGATCCCTGCCATGGACCAGCGCGATCCGATTGGGCGGCTTCCAGATTTCGCGTGATTTTTCCGTCCGACCCGATGTCGTGACTTATCCTGTCCCGGCATTCGCCGGCGAAGCCGCGCTGCCTTCGGCCGTTGAACTGTTCATCGATAATCATCAGGCGTTCGGCGGCAAAGTCCAGCCCGGCCCGTTTACGATGACACCCCTGCCGCAGATGAACGGCGCCGGGCAAGCCAGCGTGGTGGTGACCGATGCGCTGGGGCGGCAGGTCACCACCACAGTCCCGTTTTATGTGTCGAGCACGCTCCTGCGCGCGGGTTTGACAGATTATGCCGCGTCGGTCGGCATAGTGCGCCAGAGCTATGGTTTACGCAGTTTCGACTATGGGCAGCTCGCCGCCAGCGGATCGTTCCGCCACGGCCTGACAGACGCCATAACGCTGGAAGGCCATCTCGAAGCCACGAAATCGCTCGTGGTGGGTGGAGCTGGCACCGTGTTTCGCCTCGGCGTGCTGGGCATTATCAACGCGGCCTTCAGTTACAGTCGCCATGGAGGCCGCGACGACAGGGGCAGCGGCAGCCAGATCGTGATCGGTTACCAGTATCAAAGGCGGAATTTCACCTTTGCGGCCAATCACACGCGGCAAAGCGCCGGTTTCACCGATTTAGCGATGATCGACAGGCTGGACCGCAACGAGAATTTCGAACGACGGCGATCCGAAATGACCTCGGTCAGCGCCAGCCTTGCTCTCGGCAAATTCGGTTCGCTGGGCGCGGGATATATCGATGCACGCTGGCGTGGCGAAAAGCGTATCCGGCTGGTCAACGCCAGCTGGTCACTACCGATCGGACGATCGATCAATCTGTTCGCATCGGGCACATACGAAGTGGGCTCCGACAACTGGGCAGGATCGCTCAACCTGCTGATCCCGCTGGGCGGATCGCGCGGCACAGTCAGCAGCAATATCGTGCGCGATGATGATGGCCAGATCAGCAGCCGCATCGATTACACGCGCTCTGTGCCCACGCACGGGGGCCTCGGCTGGAGCGCCTCGCTGGCCCGGCTGGGCGATGGCGATATCTATGCCGATGGCGACCTGACCTGGCGCACCGCCGATATCGAATTGCGCGGCGGTGCCTATGGCAGCGGCGGCGATATCACGCGATGGCTTGGGGCCAGCGGATCGCTTGTCTGGATGGATGGCGACATGTTCACCGCGAACCGCATTTCCGATGCCTTTGCGCTGGTTTCCACCGGCGGCACAAAGGGGGTTCCGGTCTACTACGAAAACCAGATGGTCGGGCGCAGCAACGCGGACGGGCATGTTCTGGTGCCCTGGGCCAGCGCTTATTACCCCGCCAAATATGCCGTTGATCCGCTTGCACTGTCCGACGATATGACGGCCGACGTGGTATCCCGGAATATCGCGATCCGGCGAGGCAGCGGATACGTCGTCGATTTTCCAATCCGCCGGATGGTTGCGGCCAGAATGATCGCCACCGCCGCCGATGGCACGCCGCTGCCCGTGGGTTCGGCCGTCCGGGTCAACGACAGCAGTTCAACCTATGTGGGGTGGGATGGCGTGGTCTTCGCAGAAGACCTTGCCGCAAGCAACGAAATGGCCGTGACCTTGCGCGATGGCTCCGTATGCCGGGCATCATTTGCCATCGATATCAACGCTGGCGGAATTGCCGATCTGGGGACAGTGCCATGCCGATAGTTCAGCCCTTCCTCCGCGCGGGAGGCACATGCGCACGCATCGCCTGGCTGACCGCCGTTATCGCATGGGGCATCGTGTTTGCGGCCACTCCTGCGCAGGCCGCATGCACGACATCGGGAAGTACGATTTCTTTGGGCAGCGAGGGTTCCTACACCGTTGCGGCGAGCGCCATTTCAGGCAGTGGCTCCAGCGGCCTGCCACCACAGGAAGCCCTCAATGCGGACTGTCTGCACGGCAGCGAAGGCAAGTGCGATTGCGGCAATGGCAGCGAATACGCGGGCCCACAGGGCGCTGAAAATGACGCTAAACATCAGTCCACTCTATTCAGGAATAGTGCGGCGACCGCCTCGGCCGGGACTGTGAACGACGCCGTCTTTCCTTCTATCACCTGTATGCAAGGCAGCGGACTATCCTGCATCGGGCCCTTCGCCGGAGCCATATTGCAGTAATTGTTGCAGGTCGGCCCGCCCGCTACGCACCGGCCCGGTCCGGCGTCACGGGAATGCGCGCAAATATGCACGCTGTCGCGTTCGACAGGCGCCTCACGGACCGTAAACGTCACATCACCATTCGCCTCGCGGTTTATCGACACATATCACCCGCATCCCACTTCAGATAATCACCGTCCGAAGGTGCGGCTGCGTCTACGTCTGTGAGATCATCGAGTTCGGTAGCGCCAACTGTCGGTGCCGCCGGTTCCCACGCCCCCGCCGTGTTGTTCCATGTCAGAACGTCGCCATCAGTGGGCGCAGCCGCATCCACATCCGTAAGATCGTCCAGTGCCAGCGCCCCGCTGCCCACGGACTGCCACGCACCGTCGTTCCAGTCGTAGAAGCTCAAATCCTCGGTGTCTGTGGAGAAATACAGCGAAAGTGTGCCCGTCGCCGCATCAGGGGTTGTGGGCCGATCAGCCGCAAGACCTTGGCTGAGATAATCCGTGATAAGACCGCCAGCCATCAGACATACTCCCCAAGTACAAGACTTCCATCCGGGTTCTGCACAAAGACAGGCGGAAACGATCCATCGACGACAGGTGACCAAATGCCACCCGCGCTGCCAGTGATCGTGATGGTATCACCCACATCGTTTACGCTGATCGTGATCCCCTCACCCGCAACCAGTGCCGTGCCTACAATGTCGCGGATGCGCTCCGCTTCGGACAACGTATCGATCGCTACGGCATCAGCCGTAACTGTGAGGCCGGTTCCTGCGCCCACATTGAAGGTTCGATTGCTCGACAGATCGCCGCCACCGGTCAGGCCATCGCCTGCCGTCAGCACTAGGGACGCATCGGCTTTTCCTTCAACCGCACCCTCAACAGCAGTCGTAGCCTCAACGATAGAGTCGCCCTGCCCTTTCAGCAGACGCATGAAATAGTCAGTCGGTCGCCCCGCCTGATCGACAATAGCGAACCGCTGGTCGAGGCTTTGAAGCTGATCCATCAGTCGTCCATTTCCAAAGCGTCAATACGCTTCAGCGCACCCGTATCGGTGATCCGAAAGAGCCTGCCGGGCGCATCCATGCTGCCGAGTGACAACCAGTTGAGTCGCGCACTGTAATCCCCCGGCGAAACACTCAGGCTGCCCATGTCGTCATAATTAAAGCCGCGATCATCACTGACCGACAGGTTCACAGTCAGGTTATCGCTGACCGATCCAATACTGCCGAGCAATTGCACTCCGAAGCAGGGCCTTGAAGCGTAGCCGGGCCTGACGACAATCTGCCCCGTTACCTGCCGCGTGAATGAGCGGGGCGTTGCCGCGCCCTCATCGCTGTCATCGTCGTAATCGTCGTCTGGCGAAAGGAAGTAGAGCGTGCCGTTTTCGCTGTCGCCCGCGATAACCCCCGACCAATCCTCGGAAAACTTGCGCCCAGCCAGCCAATTGCATCCAGTACGTGCACGCCAGATTGTGGAATTCCCCGACCCCCAATTATACCATTCCTGAGAATGTGTGTCGTAAACGAGCGTTGCCAACTGCCCACAATGCAAGACGTAATTGTCATGGCCGTCCAGAGTATAGGACCACACCTGAATTTTGGGCTCTCCCAAGCTTGGCTCAGGGCCGGGATCGTTGGATGCAAACTGGTAAGCCTGCGCCGTGGAATCAGAGCGCGTCCCAACAAGCATGTGCTTGCCTTCAATCGTCTGCCAATACGTGCCGAAATCAAGATCGCCGTTCGCAGTGATGTCGAGCCGATCGTACCAGGAGAAGTCCTTGGCAAACACAAACACAGTCACTTGCGTAAGGGGGTATTCCTCCACGTCGATGCCGAACCAAAAAACTTCGTAATTGCCGCGCATCCGGTATTCCATTCCAGATGCATAATCGGCTGCTGCCTGAAAAACGGCGTCGTCTGCGTCGTCGTCGAGTTGGATCGAATAATTGGTGTACGAGAACGGGTCACCTCCCGCCACTGCCGTCCACTTCGACATATAGACCGTGTTGCCCGTCTCGGAGACGGTCTCGTGCCCTACGAACGAATAATTGAAATCGTCGTCACTGAGAGTGACGAACTGCATATAATTACCGCCGAACCCTTCCGGCTTTTCGAAGGCTTTGTATTTAGACCAGTCTTTCCCTCGCAGATAATAGTGACCTGTCACCGGGTCCTGCGTCTGATGACCATCCAGGTCCTTGACGCCGCCAATGTTATAGACCGGAAGGAATACGTTTCCTCCGCCACCCACCCCAAACTCTCCGCTATCGAAGTAGAAACCCTCATCAGAAGGCAAGCGAGGAACATTCAACCCATAGGTATCGATCGACACGTCTAAATCTTTATAGAACACCCTCGACGGCCAGAAATTATAGTTGGTAAGCGTAATTTTCGTTTTGTCGCGCGACAGCATCCCCCGCGTTCCGCCGAAATCGGTGCTATCGTTCAATTCGTCGTAGTACGCGCCAAATCGCTCGCCATCGTTGTTGATGTACCAAACCTTGTACTGGTCAGCCTCATCCCCATCAGCACCGGACATCACGATAGCAGGGTATGGGGCGTTCAAACTGTAGTTGACCGCAGCCGCGCCCGTTGCCTCCGGGATATCGCCCGTCACATCGAAATACAGCGGAACAACATTCCTCCGCGGGACAGTGAGTGGAGTGAGCGCCATCAGCTTGCTGCCTGTATCTGGATCGCGCGGCGGATCACTTCTTCCACATCGGGCCGCGAAATGCGGTTCTGCCCGCCTGCGTACTGAAAAGCCGCACCGTCTTCGTCGATCAGGATCAGGCTATCTTTCACCTGAATGGCGGACCCTTCCCAGGACCCCCGATCAAACAAGATCCCGGTGTATCGCTGCATGGGCGCGTCGAGATTGCCTACTGTCACCCACGGTTCGGTCGTTTTCTGGCCCAGCAGCCAAAACATATCGCCATAGACGATCACCTGATGCAGGTTGTCCGGCGCGCGCTCTGCGGTCGCATAGTCGAGCGGATCAATGGTGATTTCACCGGGCTTGATCCAGTAGAACTGCCCAACGGTCACAGATGCCTCGGACTGAACCGGGATCACGATCACGTAACTGTTGATGTGCGCGACAGAGATTGCGCCGACCTCCACAGGCAGATCGACTTCGCTCAGCCCATCGTCTTCCATGTAAAGCCACAGCGCACTACCGCTGGCGATAAACAGGTGTGCCGGTTCCTCGCCAATGGGCGCCGTCGCTGCCATGCTTGGATCGCCGGGGACTGGCCCAATATCGCCAATCAGAGTTGCGGTGCCGGTTTCAGCGGAAACGCGGTACAGATCGGTATTGGAGACGACAAACAGATCTCCGCCAAACACACCGGGCTCATTGAACAGCTTACGGATAGGGCCTGAGCCGACTTCCATGAACTTCTTGAGCGCTGGCCGTGCGATCAGGCTGAATTGGCTGTCATTCAGCACAGGGTTGCCTTCCAGAAACCGATTGCGGATCGGGATCAGAGGCGTTGCGGCGACCGCGCGATGGAAATTGGTCTTGGCGAGCGGGATATCTGTCACAGCAGTTCCCCGCCGATATTCGCCCCGCACTGCCCCAACAGACCGCGACTGCCCCAATCCTGCACCGGACGGGGGCGGCGATAACGGGCCGCAAGACGGCTCGCCTGACTTTCCAGCCAAGAGGCGCTGGACTGCGCCAGATCGCGCCCATGACGCGGATTAAGCCGCATCGCGAGCAGGATGGAGAAATAGTCATCAAACTCGCGTGGGAAGGGAAATTCGTCAGACAGCGCCAAGGCATCGATGCGCGTCCACGATCCGCGGTCAGCCCGGTAGAACCATTCGCGGCGCAGGCTGTTGGTGTTCAGAACAAGCGACGCCGCGCCCTCCACCAACCGTCCATTGCCCGTCAGCGTCAACGGATTTGCAGAGAGGTTGCCCGCCACATCGACCACCGCAAGACGCTGGCCGTCATAGGGGCGCGGATCGAGCGCAAGGCTCTGCGCGCCGCCATTCAAGATCAGGCGCACATTTTCGGGCACATAATCATGGACCGCGTTATCGTGCTGGCCCCCTATGTTCAGGTCCGTCAGTTCCTGTCCGACTTCCTGCCCCATGGTCGCAGGCAAGAGGCTGTCGAGCAGCGTAAGGCCCTCATCGCTCTGTGCGCTCGTCAGTGAGCGGCCAACGCCCGTCAGATTGCTTTCACGATAGGCCGCAGTGATGATGTCGTTAACTGTCGCCACGGCGCGTTACCTTCCGCCCCGGCTTGCTCCCGCCCTTCCGTCCGTCCCCATCGTGATCGAGCGGATCAACCCCTACTTTCGAAGGGTGATCTGCCCAACCAGCGGGAACCTCATCGGCTGAGGCGAAAACTTGTGCAGCCCCATTGGGGCCGTAGCGATACGAAGGCCAGGTATCCATTACTCAGCCCCTTCGCTGACAGCGAGAACGCCACCGTTGTTCCACAGGGCGCCTTCAACTTCAGGGTCGGCAGTGGGGAGATTGGCCAGCACGGCATTGCCTGTGACAGTGGTCAGATCGGTCCAACCCACAGACGTGCCGATGCTCAAGGCTCCCGTGTCCACGGCGTAGTAAAACCCGAACGTGCCGTCAGGCCCGCTATAGACCGTTGGCCTGTTTGCGGCCTTCCCTGCCGATAGTGCACCGAGCCACAGGTTATTTGCCATGTCGTGAATCTTCCAGTCAGGGGAATGGCCCCACTCCCGAAGGAGCAGGGCCAATCAATGTCAGGAGCCGCTGATCTCAGCACCCATCAGCGGGTCAGCATTGACCGCGCCGAAGATGGCATCCCAACGGTGGATATGGGCACCCGTGGAGATGTCCGACCCGCGCCAGTAGCGGATCGAAATGCCCGTTTCGGGATCGTTGGCGAAGCTCGATTCCCCGGTGAACGGTGTGTGGAGCTTGGCCGAGACCAGCTTGATAGCCGACTTGTGCCATGCGGCGCGGAAACGACGAGTGTAAGGCGTCGATGCCGAAGTCGGGCCAAGGTGGGTTACGGCAGCACCGTCAACCGCAGCAGCCGAACAAGTGGCAAACGCCGTGTTGGCCAGTGTCGAAACACCGTCATTCGTACCCGGCACGATGATCGGGGGCGAGATGATCAGGTCAACGTCGCCGTTCGCATCGGTCGTGATCGCGGTCCCCAGCGGCGAAGTGGTCGGAACCGACCCCGAAGCCGTCGAAGCGCCGCCCAGAACAACGAAGGTCTGGAGATACGGCAATGCCACCTGATTGCGCCAGTCGTAGGCATAGACCCCGGCAATCGTGATCTTCTCGCCGGTCTTGATCGTGACACCCGATGCCTGACCGTCGATGTGGATGGTCTGCACCATCGTATTCTTCACATCGCGGTAGTTCACCGAGAGGGTGCCGTTGTCGATCAGCGAGGTCAATGCCGAAACGCGGGTGCCGGTCGCAAGGCTTGGGCACTGCTGCGTTGCGTACGCATCGATTTCCGACAGAACCGGAATTTTGATCCGTTCCAGGGCACTTTTGTTCGTGCCGTCGATGCTGCCGCCAATCAGCGAACCACGGATCTTTTCGCCGTCATTGAACAGGACGGTCGAATTGATGTCGCTGTTCGGCACCCCGAGGTCCATCAGCCGCGTATGCACACGGTTGAACTGTGCCGGGGACTGGATCGCCAGACCAGCATCAGCAGCAAACTCGGCAGGCGTTGCCCAATCCGTGGTGGTGTCACCGATGTAGGACGAGAACTTGGCAACCTGCTTCTGCAAGTGGCTGTCGAACTGGTGTGCGAGCGTCGAAGCAGCCGCCTTCATGGTGGCGTTCTTCATCAACTCGTTGAAGGACTGCACGTATTCGATATCACCAACCGACACGTGAACCTTGGCGTACTGGTCAACTGCGACGTTGACCGAGCCGGTCACGATGTCCTGCGCAGCGAGTGCGGCGGACATGGCCGAGGAATCGTTGGGTGCAAACCGGGGCGGACGCTTGGTCGAGACGGACAAGCCGTTTTCGTCGGTGACTTCGTTTTTCAACTCGCCATCAACGAGTTTGCCGGTGACGAGAGCGTTCTTCGTCATCTTCAGCATGACGTTCGCGTATTCCTGCGCGTTCAGGAACTGATTAGCCATTGTGGTGCTTCCCTTGCACGCCCTGAGGGCGGTTGTTCCGATGGTGGGAGCGCGCAAGAGCGCGGTCTTCGGGCCGGGCGCGGAACAAACGGGAAGCGCCGCCACGGCCTGATAAGCGCGATTGCGAAGGGCCTGCCCGTCAGACCACTTCGCCGCGAATGAGCATGGTTATGCCATAAAAAAGTGCGTCAGGTAGTTGGCGTTAACGCATGCCTATTCAGCATCGCTCCAACGCGAAATTACGGTTGCGAGAAGACCCCGCACTGTGAATGCATCCGACCTTGGGCCTGCGCAGTAAGTATCCCAATGGCTACTCTGGACGCGGTTTTCACCTTCACACACTTCCGCATCGGTATGACCTAGAACGACTACGGCAGTCGAAATAGGCCAATCCCCGTGCTCTCCCGCTTCGATGTCGTCAGCAACGCACCGGGGCTGCATGTGAGGCTGCTTATCAAAGCTTCCGCAAGCACGGCAATGCCGCCCGTTACAGGGCTGAAATGGCAGCAATCAGGGATGCGGCAGAATGACCACATGCGCCCAGCTTCCGCCCCCCGCTGATTACAGGGCGATGTCGCAACCGCAACGCGCAGTTATGCGTGAAGCGTATGTGAAGGCTCAGGATGGCCTCTGCCATCATTGTTCAGCGCCTTTGGCTGGGCAGCCAGCGCTAGAGAGCCGGAGCCGCTCAGTGAACCGGAGGTTATTTCCGGCCAACTTCTTCCGTTGGCCTGTCCACCTTCATCACTGCCACCGCACAGGAATGGTCGTCCCGCTGTTGAATGACCTGCATGGGCTGACGCTGGATGACGACGACCTGCACGACATCCGAATGCCTACAACAATGGCCGGGTGAACGAGGATCTGATCGTCAACATGCACTGCCCACGCTGCAACCATCAGTGGCTTCGCGCCCGGACAATGGGGCTTTGACCATGACCAAAGCAGAGATCATTGCGCTCGCTGAACGGTGCGAGGGGGCGGACCTTAAAGCCCTGTCGATCAAGCAGCCGTATCCGCACCACATCTTCCACGACGGCAAGGACGTGGAGAACCGTGATTGGCCGACCAAAGGCCGAGGGTGGTTCATCGTCCATGCCGGTGTCAGCAAGACGGAACTGGCGGATAGCCAAATGGAACTGCCGCGTGGCGGGATCGTTGGCATGGCGCGCATCGTCGATTGCGTCACCGAAATGGAGAGCCATTGGTTCTTCGGTCGATACGGCTTTGTCCTGCGCGATGCTTTCCCGGTTCCATTGATCCCATGCAGGGGACAACTTGGATTCTTCGCGCCGCCACAAGAGGCACTGGACGCTTTAGCATCAGCCCTCAGGGCTATCGCAGAGGGGATGGAAGAATGACGACAGCAATTCCCTATTCACCCGAAACGTTAGCTGAACGCTGGTGTTGCTCTGCCGAGAAGGTACGCATTATGTACCGCAACGGCGAGATCGCCGGTTTCAGGCTGGGCAAATTGATCCGCATTCCCGCCGCAGAGGTGGAGAGATACGAATGTCAGAATACACCCTCACCACTCACCGAGGAAAGCTTGCCCTCACCTATCGAGATGCAGCAGGTAAACCGCGCAGAGTTTCGACTGGCACGGCAGATCGGGGACGGGCCGAGGCTATCGCCCGTCAACTTTGGGCCCGGATAACCACTCCGGCGACCGAACGGATTGCCGACTTGTGGCCCCGCTATGTTGCCGACCGAATCAAGGATGGTGCACGCGCTGACCGCTTCAAGGCTCACTGGACGGCATTGGAGCCGTACTTCGGTCACAGGCTGGGAACGGCTGTCGAGAAGGATGATTGCCGCTCATACGCCACCGAGCGGAGAAAGGCGGGTTATGCGGCCAGCACGATCAAGACCGATCTTGAACTGCTGCGCGCGTGCCTGCGCTGGCGATACGGCGAAAACGCGCCCGCCCTCTGGATACCGCCTGCATCCGCCCCGCGTGACCGCTGGTTGCGGAAGGATGAGGCACGGCGAATCGTGGAGGCGGCAAAGTCTCCGCACATCAAACTGTTTCTGGTGCTGGGACTGGCGACCGGGGCCCGCGCTGGGGCGATTCTCGATCTCACATGGGATCGGGTCGACTTCATACACGGGACGATCGACTACCGCCCACCCGGGCGAATCCAGACGAACAAGCGCCGAACGGTGGTTCCGATGAACAACATTGCGCGCGAAGCCTTGCAGGAAGCCTACGCGGGCCGACTGACGGGCAACGTGATCGAGTACAACCGCAAGCCGGTGTCATCGGTGAAGAAGGCGATAGAGCGACTGGCGAAAGACACGCGCATACCGTTTTCGCCCCACGTTCTGCGGCACACGTGCGCAGTATGGATGGCCCAAGCGGACGTGCCGATGCAGAAAATCAGCCAGTATTTGGGGCATACATCGTTGAATATGACCGTCAGCACGTACGCCAGGTATTCGCCTTCGTTCATGAAGGACGCGGGCGCGGCGGCGGAGTTTTGATGTACATTGGTACATTTTGGGAGAAAGGCGGATTTTATGGAAACCCGCAGAAAACCTTGGTGGGCGGTAACGGGCTCGAACCGCTGACCCTCTCGGTGTAAACGAGATGCTCTACCAACTGAGCTAACCGCCCCATGCCGGAATCTCTCCGGACGCAGGCGCTAATAGACGCTTTGCCGGGCGGGTCAATCCGGCTTGAGAAAGTTCCCGCATAAACCCACCACCGGGCAAACGGGCCGGGCGATCAGGCCGCTTGCCCGGCGCCTGTATCCAATTCCGCAAAATACCGCGCCATGCCATCGGCAGCAGCCTGCGACAGTCCGATAAAGGCGCGCCTGCCATCCTGTTCGTCCGCCACCCTTTCCAGAAGCCCGACCTCAGACATCTGCGCAATCCAGCGCAAAGCCGTGGTTGCCGGAACACCCGAGGCGATGCACAGCGAAGTGACCGAAACCTGCCGCCCTTCCCCACGCGCGGCACTGAGATCGAGCAGGATATCCCAGGCGGGATCAGCAAACAGCGCAGCATCGAAGAAACGCGTACGCAGCTGGCGATTGCGGATAACCTGCCGGATACGCTGCGGATCAGGCAGCGCCGGGGTTCCGCCGGGGCGAAGCCGCCCGTCATTACGCCCATCATTCTGGCCGCCGTCCGCGCCGCGAAAACCCTTGCGCGGGGCTTCCACCTGCCACAGGCCGGATTCGCGCACCGGATGGTCACGCTGATCGGGCGTCCCGAGCCGGGCGGCAAGCTGGCTGACCTGTTCCGTCAGCCGCAACAGCAGCAGCCGGTCTTCCTGCGACAGTTCGCGCATGCGCTGGCCGGGCATCTGCGCCAACACGCGCCCGAGCGCGATCACCCGTTCCGCCCGATCGGGATCGACAAGGATTTGCGGGTTCGATTGATCGAGACAGGCAAACACGTCATCCAACGCATCGACTGAGGTCGAAACCACCAGATGCGCCCCAGCCCGTGCGGCGCGAAGATCGAGCCGGCACAACGCCGCCATGCTGGCAGCATCGAGCACAGGACAATCCAGCAGAACGATATCGCCAAGAACGCGTATATCGTCCCCTGCGAGCAGCGCCGCCACGTCGCCCGAAGTGGAAAGCAGAAAACCGGCGGCTTCCGCATCGTCGCGCATTTCCGCACGAACATGCGGCCGGTCCGCAAAAATCGCCACGGTAAGAGGCAAGCCAGCCCGGTCGTTCACCGCATCATACATGAAGTTCGCTTGCGTCATATTCCCCCCGATTCGCGAACATGATGTGAACAAAAAGGGATCAGGTCAAGTCCATCGCTTCATGGATGAATATCGATAACTGTACCATCGGGTACGACATTCCACATTTCTTCCATCTCTTCATTGGACAAGGCAATGCACCCATCGGTCCAATCGCCGATCGGGCGCATGGGAAAACCGTTGGGTTGTCCATGAATGAAGATGTCGCCGCCGGGCGAACGCCCCCTGCCCCGCGCATAGGCGCGATCCTGCGCATTGGGGTAGGATATGTGGAGCGAGAGGTGATAGCGGCTCTGCGGATTGCGATAATCGATGCGATAGCGGCCTTCGGGGGTTCGTTCGTCCCCCTGAAAGCGCTTGTGCCCCACGGGTGCATCACCCAGTTGGATGCCGCTATATGTCCGCAGGGCCTGGCCCTTGCGATAGAGCGTGAGCGTGCGTCCCGACTTGCTGACCTGCACATAGTCCACCGCCTGCGTCAGCGGCGGCAACGAAAGGGAATCTTGCGCCTGCGCCCCGGCAGTCAGCACCGGCAACAGCAGAACGAGCAGAGCACGCGGTTTCATCGCCGGAAAGGCTAAGCCTTTCCGGCGTCAGGCTCAATCCTCGAACGGATCGCGCACGAGAATGGTATCATCCCGTTCCGGGCTGGTGGACACGCTGGCGACCGGGCAATCGATCAGTTCCTCGATCCGGCGGATATATTTCACCGCCTGCGCCGGAAGATCGGCCCAGCTGCGTGCGCCCGCCGTGGTGCCCTGCCAGCCTTCGATTTCTTCGTAGACCGGTTCCACCTCGGCCTGATCGGCGGCATGTGCGGGGAGATAATCGATCACTTCACCACGCAGCTTGTAGCCGGTGCAGATCTTCAGCGTATCGAACCCGTCCAGCACGTCGAGCTTGGTCAACGCGATGCCGGTAACGCCCGAGATCGCGCAGCTTTGCCGCACCAGCACGGCATCGAACCACCCGCACCGGCGCTTGCGCCCGGTAACCGTGCCGAATTCATGGCCACGTTCGCCAAGACGCTGGCCGTTTTCATCGTCCAGTTCCGTGGGGAACGGACCGGAACCGACACGCGTGGTATACGCTTTCACGATACCCAGAACGAAGCCCGCCGAACCCGGCCCCATGCCCGAACCGGACGCGACCGTACCGCTGACCGTGTTCGAGCTGGTGACGAAGGGATAGGTGCCATGATCGACATCCAGCAGCACGCCCTGCGCGCCTTCGAACAGGATGCGGGCGCCTTCTTTCTTCACATCGCGCAGTCGTTTCCACACCGGCTGGGCGAATTGCAGCACGAACGGTGCGATTTCCTTGAGATCGGCAATCAGACGCGCCCTGTCGACCGGCGGTTCGCCGAACCCGGCGCGCAAAGCGTCGTGGTGGGCACACACCCGGTCAAGCTGCGGATCGAGCGAATCGAGATGCGCCAGATCGCACACGCGAATCGCGCGGCGGCCAACCTTGTCTTCATAGGCGGGGCCGATGCCGCGCCCGGTGGTGCCGATTTTGCCCTTGCCCGCCGCCGTTTCACGCAGCTGATCGAGATCGCGATGGATCGGCAGGATCAGCGGGCAATTGTCTGCAATCGCGAAGTTTTCCGGCGTGATCGTGACGCCCTGCGCAATCAGCTTTTCCACTTCCGCCTTGAGCGCCCAGGGATCGAGCACAACGCCGTTGCCGATAATCGACAGCGTGCCGCGCACGATGCCCGAAGGCAGCAGGCTCAGCTTGTAAACCTCACCGCCCACCACCAGCGTATGGCCGGCATTGTGCCCGCCCTGAAAGCGGACCACAGCATTCGCCCGGCTGGCCAGCCAGTCGACAATCTTGCCCTTGCCCTCGTCACCCCATTGGGCGCCGATCACCGTCACATTTGCCATTGATAGAGTCCCTCACCCTGCCAGGTGGTTCCGACACGCCCTTCGACAGGACTCGGCGTGTGGGAAGCTGATAATGGACCCGTTGCAAGGCCCGAATAACGGGCGCGCGTTACCGTCTGCAACGGGAGCGAGTCAAGGCATAGGGGCGAGAATTTGCCCCCTTGCCGTCAGAGCGGCTGCGGCTCCTTCCCGTCAAGCACATGCGTGCAACCCAACACCTTCGCTTCATCCGCCTTGGAAAGCGCGGCGATTGTCCGCCAGCCGATCGCCCGCAGGCGCGCGGCGGCTTCGCCATCATGGCCAAGCGGCAGAAACAGCACGTCACGCGCATGTTCCGCACCCTGATCGGCCTTCACCAGTTCATCGGTATAGAGCGAGAAGCCGGTTGCCGGTTCGTCCAGCCCGTGGATGCGATAGGTACCCCCACGTCCCAGAACCCCGCGTACGCCTTCGGCATAGAGCGTGAAGCCGAACCAGCTCTGGTATTCAAAGCCGTGGCGCTCGGTGGGATCGAGCGTAATCCGGGCCTTGTCGCCCACGCGCGCGGCCACGGCCTTCAACCCGTCGATCCGGCTGGCCAGCGCACCGCCCGCATCGATCGCGGCCAGTTGCGCAATCGCGCGATCAAACGGCCCGGTGGCGTAGAGCAGCGGGAGATACGCTTCCCCGCCGATCTCGCGCAGCGATCCCGCATCCTTGGCATCGAGTTCGCGGCGAACCGCCTCGATCGCATCGCCCGCGAGCGGGAACGGCCCCGCCGCCAGGGCATCGACCAGATTGGGCAAAGTGAAATCGATCGAAATTCCCCGAGCGCCAGCCGCGGTCAAAGCCTCAATCGCCAGCAGAACGATCTCGCTGACCGCTTCCACCGCATCGCTGCCGATCAGTTCGGCGCCCAGTTGCAGGCGTTCGCGCGTGGGATCGAGACCATCGCCCTTGATCGTGACAACCTGCCCGCCATAACACAGGCGCAACGGGCGCGGTGCCCGGGCGAGGCTGGTGGCGGCAATTCGCCCGACCTGCACCGTGATATCCGACCGCAGCGCCAGCGTACGCAGGCTCGACGGATCGACAAACCGGAACATGCGGCGCGGCTGCACCCCATCCATCCGTCCGGCCATGGATTTTTCGAATTCGATCAGCGGCGGGCGCACCCGGTCATAGCCGTGGCTGTCCATCACATCGATGGCGGCACGGCTGATACGGGTCACGGCGGCAGCTTCACGCGGAAGCCGGTCCTCCAGCCCTTCGGGCAGCAGATCACGCGTCGGGTCAGTCATAGTGCCACGCCCACTAGCCGTTCGGGATCGCGCTGTCGAACCCCGAAAACAAAAGCCCCCGCCCGCCACCGGAAAACCGGGGCGAACGGGGGCGTGATGGTTGGATCAGAAGGTCAGCGCCATGGCGCGTTTCACGCCCGGCAGGGCACGGGCCTGTTCCAGCACCGAGGCCGGAACGGGGCTGTCCACCGAAAGCAGCAACACCGCTTCGCCACCCGCTTCGCGGCGGCCCAGGTTGAACGTGCCGATGTTGATCGCGCTTTCACCCAGCAGCGTACCGATGCGGCCGATGAAGCCCGGCGCGTCTTCGTTGACGATGTACATCATGTGGCCAGCCAGTTCGGCTTCGACCTTGATGCCGAACAGTTCGACCAGACGCGGTTCGGAATTGCTGAACAGCGTGCCAGCAACCGAACGTTCCCCCGCCTCGGTCTTGACCGAAACGCGGATCAGCGTGTGGTAATCGCCTTCACGCTCGGTCTTGACCTCACGCACTTCCATGCCGCGTTCCTTGGCAAGAAACGGCGCATTGACCATGTTCACGCTGTCCGACTGCACCCGCAGGAAGCCTGCCAGAACAGCGGCCACGATCGGCTTGGCGTTCAGTTCCGTGGCGGCGCCTTCGGTATGCACCGAAATCCGCGCCAGCGAACCGGTGGTCAGCTGCCCGACCAGCGAGCCAAGCTTTTCCGCAAGCGCCATGTAGGGCTTCAGCTTGGGCGCTTCTTCCGCCGAGAGCGAGGGCATGTTCAGCGCGTTGGTGACACCGCCAGTCAGCAGGAAGTCGCTCATCTGTTCCGCGACTTGCAGCGCGACATTGACCTGCGCTTCGCTGGTCGATGCGCCAAGGTGCGGCGTGCTGACAAAGTTCGGCGTACCGAACAGCGGGCTTTCCTTGGCCGGTTCGGTCACGAACACGTCCAGCGCGGCACCGGCCACATGGCCAGAATCCAGCGCTTCCTTCAGTGCGGCTTCATCCACCAGACCGCCACGCGCGCAGTTGATGATACGCACGCCCTTCTTCGTCTTGGCGATGTTTTCCTTCGACAGGATGTTGCGCGTCTGATCGGTCAGCGGTGTGTGCAGCGTGATGAAATCGGCGCGGGCCAGCAATTCATCCAGATCGACCTTTTCGATGCCCAGTTCCAGCGCGCGTTCCGGCGAAAGGAACGGATCGAAGGCCACGACCTTCATCCGCAGGCCCAGCGCACGATCCGCTACGATCGAACCGATATTGCCAGCACCGATCAGGCCCAGCGTCTTGCTGGTCAGTTCCACGCCCATGAAGCGGTTCTTTTCCCACTTGCCGGCCTGGGTCGAAGCGTCGGCTTCGGGCAGCTGGCGGGCAAGCGCGAACATCAGCGCAATCGCGTGTTCAGCAGTGGTGATCGAGTTGCCGAACGGGGTGTTCATCACCACGATACCCTTGGCCGAAGCCTCGGGGATATCGACGTTGTCGACACCGATACCAGCGCGGCCGATAACCTTCAGGTTGGTAGCCGCCTCAAGGATGTCTGCGGTGACCCGGGTCGACGAACGGATCGCCAGACCATCATACTGGCCGATAATGGCCTTGAGCTCTTCCGGTGTCTTGCCGGTGATGACATCAACATCGCAACCGCGCTCTGCAAAAATCTGCGCGGCCTGCGGATCCATTTTATCCGAAATAAGGACTTTGGGCTTGGTCATGTAAGTTCCAATCTTGGAATTGCGTGCTGTCACTGTGTCAGCATCCATCGCGCCCGCATTGCGCAGGCAGAGGAAAACGGCACCCCGATCAAACGGGATCAGGGTGCCGGAATGTCTCAGGCTTTCAGAGAAGCGTACGCCCAGTCGAGCCAGGGGCCGAGCGCCTCGATGTCCGCCGTTTCAACCGTCGCACCACACCAGATGCGCAGGCCAGCCGGGGCATCGCGGTAACCGGCGATGTCATAGGCTGCGCCTTCCGCTTCCAGCAGACCGGCAAACTTCTTGATGAAGTCGGCATCGGCGCCTTCCACCGTGAGGCAGACGCTGGTCTTGGAACGGTTGGCTTCGTCGGCACAAAGATGGCCGAGCCAGTCGCGGCTTTCGACAATGGCATTGAGCGCAGCAGCATTGGCCGATGCACGGGCCTTCAGCCCTTCAAGGCCACCCAGACCCTTGGCCCATTCCAGCGCGAAGATTGCGTCTTCGACAGCCAGCATGGACGGGGTGTTGATGGTTTCGCCCTTGAACACGCCTTCGGCCAGCTTGCCCTTGGACATGAGGCGGAAAACCTTCGGCAGCGGCCAGGCCGGCGTGTGGTTTTCAAGGCGTTCCACAGCGCGGGGGCCGAGGATCAGCACGCCATGCGCGCCTTCGCCGCCCAGCACCTTCTGCCAGGAGAACGTGGCAACATCGATCTTGTCCCACGGAATATCGTAAGCGAAGACCGCGCTGGTGGCGTCGGCGAAGGACAGACCTTCGCGGTCAGCCGGGATCCAGTCGCCATTCGGCACGCGCACGCCCGAAGTGGTGCCGTTCCAGGTGAACAGCACGTCGTTCGACCAGTCGACCTGCGCCAGATCGGGCAGATGGCCATAGTCGGCGCGGATGATCGTGGGATCGAGGTTCAGCTGCTTGGCAACATCGGTGACCCAACCTTCACCGAAGCTTTCCCAGGCCAGCGTCGTGACCGGGCGGGCGCCCAGCATCGTCCACATCGCCATTTCGAATGCGCCCGTGTCGGAACCCGGCACAATGCCGATCCGATGCGTATCGGGCAGCTGCAGCATCTCGCGCATGAGATCGATGCAATAACCCAGACGGTTCTTGCCGATCTTCGCGCGGTGCGAGCGCCCCAGCGATTCGGTAGCGAGTTTGTCGAGAGAATAGCCCGGCGGCTTGGCGCAGGGACCCGAAGAAAAGAAAGGACGCGCAGGAACGGTCTGCGGCTTGGTATTCTCAGTCATAAATGACTCTCCTTACAGAGAGCTCGCGCGGCGTTGGGACCGCGTGGCCCGCAGCGGCAAATAGAGTTGCCCAGCGCCAAGTCAAGCGCAGCTTGGCAACACTTCAGCGGAAAACGACCGACCAATCAGCCTTATGAATTGATAAGTAACCATATTGCTGACAGATTCCGGTGCATGAGGCGCATATTTCTATTGCTACCGCTGATGGCCATGCTGGGGGCGTGCATAGACAGCCCGCAGGTTTCCAAATCCCGTGGCACGAAACAATCGGCCACGGTGATCACCCCTCGCCCCGAAGCCCGGCAGTGCCTGGCCCAGCTCGGCCAGACCAACGCCAGCTTCACCCCCCTGCCCGATCAGTATTTCGGCGGCGGCTGTTCCAATCTCAACACCGTAAAATTGTCCGATATTCGTGGTGATTATAATCAGTTGGCGGTTGCAAACCTTGGTCCGCTGGCCTGTCCGGTTGCCAGCACTTTCGCACAATGGGCGCGTTTCGGCGCCGATCGCGCCGCACGGCAGATTCTCGGAAGCGGGCTGGTGCGCATCGAAACCATGGGCAGCTATGCCTGTCGTAATGTGGCAGGCACCGGACGCCGTTCCGCCCATGCCACGGCCAACGCGGTCGATGTCTCCGCATTCATTCTGGAAAACGGGCAGCGCATCAGCGTGCTCGAACACTGGAATAACGGCTCACCCGCAGAACGCCAGTTTCTGCGCGTGGTGCAGGATAGCGCCTGCAAACGGTTCGGAACGGTGTTGGGTCCGAATTACAACCAGGCCCACCGGGACCATCTCCATCTGGAAATCGGCAACGGCGCGTTCTGTCGTTAGGACAGTTCCAGATTGGCCGGAGGCGGTTCCCTGTCCGCACCGAAACTGTAATCGGGCAGCGAATCGAACGCCGATTTCAACGCATTACCCCAGTTTGACGAAATCGACTGGAAATACGCATCTTCGGCATGGACCCGCCGTACATGCAACGGGCCGAAACCATCGCGTGCAATCACCATGACATCGAGCGGCATGCCCACCGAAAGGTTCGCCTTCAGCGTCGAATCGAACGACACCATCAGCAGTTTCACCGCATCCTCAAAGCTCATGTCGCGCTCATAACCGCGCAGGATGATAGGGCGGCCATACTTGGTTTCGCCGATCTGGAAAAACGGCGTGTCCGAAGTCGCTTCGATGAAATTGCCTTCGGGGTAGATCATGAACAGGCGCGGTTCCATGCCATTGATCTGCCCGCACAGAATGATCGAGGCGGTGAAACGCCCCTCGCCGTTTTGCCCGTTATCGCTCTGTGAATTCTGGATCGTTTCGCGCAGCAACCGCCCTACTTCAGCCGCCACCTGAAACATCGTCGGCGCTTCGAGCAGCGAATTGTGCCGTTCGGAAGGGGTTTTGGTCCGTTCTTCAAGCTGGCTGATAACCGCCTGCGTGGTCGCCAGATTGCCTGCCGTCATCAGCGCGATGATGCGGTCACCCGGCACCGACCAGTAGAACATCTTGCGAAAGACAGAGATGTTGTCGACGCCCGAATTGGTGCGGGTATCGCTCATGAGCACGAGGCCCTTGTCCAGCATCATCCCAACACAATAGGTCATGCGTATTCCTCTGGCACTGCCAAATAATATTTGAAAACCGGGCGCTAGCGACCCTTCGCCGCCCGATCAACGCCAGTTTATGTCAGGCTGGCCCGGCTTTACTGCTGCGTAAACTGCCGCTCCACCGCCAGTTGCACGTGCAATTCCTCTTCTACACCACCAAAACTGATTCCCGTAATCGGCGCAGCATCCCTGTAATCACGCCCGGTCGCCACGCGAATATAGCGCGCATCGGGACTGATGCCATTGGCCACATCAAAGCCCACCCAGCCCAGTCCCTCGACATAGGCTTCGGCCCATGCATGGGTCGCTTCCTGATTAACCCTGTCGTCCATCATCAGATATCCGCTGACATAGCGCGCCGGAACGCCCAGCAGGCGGACGCCGGAAAGGAAAATATGCGCATGGTCCTGGCAGACCCCGTGGCCTGCCTCCATCGCCTGTTCCGCAGTCGTTTCCACCCCGGTATGACCAGCTTCATAGGCGACGTGTTCGAGAATCATCGCAGACAGCGCGTGCAATTGCCCCAGAAGGTCGCGTTCTTCACGGCGCACCGCGGCCACCAGTGCACGGATTTTCGGGCCCGGTCGGGTATAGGCGGTCTGGCTGCTGAAACCCCAGAGCGGCAAATTCCCCGAATGCGGGCCCATCACACCGGCGCGATCCTCGGTCTGCACCGTTCCGTGACAGCGAATGACCACTTCACTGGTGCCGGGCGCGACGGAAACCAGCGTTACGCGGTTGCAGTTCTGATCCTCGTAGGACAGCTCTTCCTTCACCCCTTCATACTCGACATGCCAGTCAAGCACGACCTGCCCCTGTGTGGCCTTGGGCATGATCCGCAACCTCTGCAAAGCATATGCGACCGGTTCGGCGAAGCGATATCGGGTCGTGTGGTCGATAGCGAGGTGCAAGGGCAGGCTCCTATGTGATGAAGCGGTAATCCTCCGCGATCGCATTCGCGACCGCCTGGTTACGGTCGATGAAGTCGATCAGGAATTCGTGCAGACCAGTGTCGAAAATATCCTGAATGGTGCGTTCGGCCAGCCAGTCCCGCGTGTCGCGCATCACGGCGTGCGCGGGGCTTTCTTCCCCATATTCCCGTGCCAGTTCCGTAAGATGCTGGGAAAGCTGTTCGTAACTGAACCGCAGACTGCGCGGGAAACGGGCATCCAGAATGAGAAATTCGGCAATTCCGCGTGGGTCCATCTGGCCGGCGTTGAGCCAGCTGTAGGCCCGATCGCCTGCCAGTGATCGCAGCACCTGATCCCACTGTGAACTGTCGAGACTGGACCCGACATAGGCCAGCGAAGGCAGAAGCAGGTGATACTTCACGTCCAGAATACGCGCCGTATTGTCCGCGCGTTCGATAAACATCCCGGCCCGTGCGAACTGGTAGATGTCGCTGCGCAGCATGGTGCCATAGCTGGCGCCGCGGAACAGCGTGGTTTCCCGGCGGATAGTGGCCAGCACCGCGCCCAGATTGCTTTCCCTGACCGGTCGGGACAGCATGTCCTTCAACGTCATCCAACCTTCGTTGACGGCTTCCCACACTTCCATGGTGAGCGAAGAACGTGCAACCCGCGCGTTGGTGCGCGCCATTTCCGCCATGGCCAGCACGCTGCTGGGGTTTTCGGGCGCGCGCAGCACATAATTGCACACTTGCGGCCCGGTATAGCTGTCATACAGCGTGTCGTAGTGTTCGACCTGCCCCAATGTGACAATGACCGAACGCCATTCCTCGCTGGCGGAATCCGACGCCCGCGTCAGCGACATGCGGAACCCCGCGTCGAGCAGGCGCGAGGTGTTTTCCGCCCGTTCGAGATAACGGCACATCCAGAAGATGCTGTTGGCGGTCCGCCCTAGCATGGCTGCGTCTCCGTCCTGATCCGTGCGCCGCCCATCAGTCGTCCAGCACCCAGGTATCCTTGGTGCCGCCGCCCTGGCTGGAATTCACCACCAGCGACCCCTTCTTCATCGCCACCCGGGTCAGGCCGCCCGGCGTGATATCGATCCCTTGCGGCGAAACCAGCACGAAGGGGCGCAAGTCCACATGGCGCGGGGCGAGCCCCTTCTTCGTGAAGACCGGCACGGTCGACAGTGCCAGAGTGGGCTGCGCGATATAGTTTTCCGGCTTGGCTTCGAGCTTCTTGCGGAAAGCGGCGATTTCCCGTTTGGACGATGTCGGGCCGATCAGCATGCCATACCCGCCGGAACCGTGAACTTCCTTGACCACAAGTTCCTCAAGATGCGCCAGAACATAGGCCAGACTGTCCTTTTCCGCGCACCGCCAGGTGGGCACATTGGGCAGCAACGGCTTCTCGCCCGTATAGAATTCCACGATTTCGGGCATGAAGCTGTAGATCGCCTTGTCATCCGCCACACCAGCCCCCGGTGCGTTGGCAATCGTCACCCGCCCGGCCCGATAGACATCCATGATACCCGGCACACCCAGCAAGCTCGTCGGGTTGAAGCTCAGCGGATCGAGGTATTCATCGTCGACCCGGCGATAAATCACATCGACCGGCTGATAACCGCGGGTCGTGCGCATGCAGACACGGCCGTCCTGAACCCGAAGATCGCTGCCTTCCACCAGTTCCGCGCCCATCTGATCCGCCAGAAAGGCATGTTCGAAATAGGCCGAATTGTAGACGCCCGGCGTCAGCACGGCGACCACCGGCCGCGCCGCGGCACATTCCGGGGCACAGGCGGCAAGGCTTTTGGCCAGTCGGCGGGGATAATCGGATACCGGCCGCACATGCATCCCGGTGAACAGTTCCGGGAACATCGACATCATCGTTTCCCGGTTTTCCAGCATGTAACTGACCCCGCTGGGCGTGCGGGCGTTGTCTTCCAGAACCATGAATTCGTCAGGGCCGGTGCGAACCAGATCGATCCCGACAATATGCGTGTAAACCCCGCCTGGCGGTGTCAGGCCAACCATTTCCGGCAGCCAGGCCACATTGTCGCGGAACAGCCGTTCGGGCAGGCGGCCTGACCGGACAATTTCCTGCCGGTGATAGAGGTCGTGAATGAATGCGTTCAGAGCCCGGACGCGCTGTTCGATCCCGCGCGACAGACGCCGCCATTCCTTGCCGGTAATAATACGCGGCACGAGATCGAAGGGGATCAGACGCTCTTCCGCATCCTCTTCCCCGTAAACGTTGAAAGTGATCCCTGTGCGCCGGAAGAAGGCTTCGGCTTCAGCCCCCTTGTGTGTCATCCAGTGCTGATCTTGTGCCTCAAGCCATTCGGAATATCCGGCATAGGCTGACCGGGTCCCGCCATCAGCGGTGAACATCTCGTCGAATGTCGGGCTTGAGATCGTCATAGGCCTCTTATGTTGCAGTGCAACAATGCCATATGCCGGGGCACTGTCAATCGATTCCAGACACTTGCTGCATTTTTTTCAAATATCCTCCAGTTCGCGCAGCACCGCGGCAATCGCTTCGGGCGAGTAGGCGAAACCCAAATGCGTGCAACGCAAGGCAATTTCCCGATCCCGTTCCCCCGGCAGGCCACGGGAAGACCGGGCCGAAACGATGCCGTCGCGCGGGCTCCACAGGGCCACGGTCGGCACCGGCGGCTTCATCGCCAAATCCGTGTCGATGGGTGGCGATTCCACCGCATGGCCAGTGACCAGATGATATATCCGCCAGGCATTGTTGGCACGCGGATTGCCGGAAAACGGCGACCCCATGGTCACTACCTTGGCCACGATATCGGGATGACGCCACGCCAGTTCGCGGGCAAACAAACCGCCCAGGCTCCACCCGACCAGCACCACAGGGCGGCCATAGCGTTTGTGCAGATGTATGAGGCGGCGTTCGAGCAGGGGAATATTCTGAACGGTCGGGCCGAAATTGAACCCCAGCCCCCAGCGCTTAACTTTGTGCCCGGCCTTCTCCAGTTGCTGCGCCATATAGCGCATCCGCACCGGGTGCGTACCGAAGCCCGGCAGCAACATCACCGTGCGCGGATTGCTGGTGCGTTCAACAGGGAAATTGCGCGTGAACCGGCGGAAGGGTTCAGCAAAAACATCGAGCTCACCCAGCATGCGCCGGATAGGCGGCCCCTTGACCCCACTGGGTCGGGGTTCGCCAGCCAGAGCGGCACGCCGGGCGGCTTCCCGATAGAGGGCTGCCATACGGGCGGAACCGCCGGCGTCGATATCCTCATCGACGCCGAGCGGCCCGTCATCCGGTACAGGAGGTTGGACGTTCATCGCGTACCAGCCACCGGCCCATCAGACCGGGTGACCGGATCAGGTGCAATCACCGATCCGTTCATTGGTGACTTCCATCTTGGTGTGCATCTTGCCGCCCGGAATCTGCGGCGCGGTATTGTTGATGTCCATCACGATCTTGGAGCCAGTGGACGAGGTCGTACCGTTCATCGTCATATCCGACTTCATGCCGTTGCCCATGTCACAGGCCATCTTGGCATCAAGCGTGTTGGAGGCGACGTTGAACTTCTCGAAGGTGCAGTTGCCCTGTGAGGACTTCTTCACCATTTCCTCGTAGCCCTTGTTGGCGTCTTCGGCCGACAGGCAGAATTCCGTGGCCTGACCGTCCTTGCCGCCCATCATGCCCTTCATCTGTTCCGCCTGGGCAGCGGGCATTCCGGGAATGTCGAACTCGAGAACCTTCACGCTCGAACGGTACTTGCCCGGTTCCGGCTTTGCCATCTTCGATGCTTCAGCCGCTGCCTGTTCCGGGGTCTTGGGGCCTTCGTCCGATTTGCCGCAACCTGCCAGCAGAAGCGCTGCGGCGAGCGGGGCAGTGAACGAAAGAACATGTTTCATACGCATGGAATTCTCCAGAAATGTTGCAATCCAGCGACCGATTGTCTTTTCATCTCACACGCTAACAGGCGAAACGCCCTCTGCCAACGATTGCGTGCCCGCCCTGCTGCGCCCATATTCACCGCCATGGCAGAACTTGTAATCCGTCGCGGGCTGGAAGAGCCGGATACCTCCGGCACCTTTGTCCCCCACAAACCGGCACGGCCCGAGAAGACAGACGGCGGCAAGCCGTTCCGGATCGTGTCCGAATACGCGCCATCAGGCGATCAGCCCACCGCCATTGCCGAACTGGTGCAGGCGGTCGGCGACGGGGAAAAGACGCAGGTGCTGCTGGGCGTCACCGGATCGGGCAAGACCTTCACGATGGCCAAAGTCATCGAACATGTTCAGCGCCCCGCCCTGATTCTTGCCCCGAACAAGATTCTCGCTGCCCAACTTTATGGCGAATTCAAAAGCTTCTTCCCCGATAATGCGGTGGAGTACTTCGTCAGCTATTACGATTATTACCAGCCGGAAGCCTACGTTCCGCGCAGCGACACCTATATCGAGAAGGAAAGCTCGGTGAACGAGGCGATCGACCGGATGCGCCACTCCGCCACCCGTGCACTTCTCGAACGCGATGACGTGATCATCGTGGCGTCGGTCTCGTGCCTTTACGGTATCGGTTCGGTCGAAACCTATTCCGCGATGATTTTCGATCTCAAGAAAGGGGATACGGCCGACCAGCGCGAGATCATCCGCAAGCTTGTTGCCCTGCAGTACAAGCGCAATGATGCCGCGTTTGCCCGCGGCAATTTCCGCGTGCGCGGCGACAATCTCGAAATTTTTCCCAGCCACTATGAGGATATGGCGTGGCGGATCAGTTTCTTCGGTGACGATATCGAGGAAATCGCCGAATTCGATCCCCTGACCGGCAAGAAGGGGGCCAGCCTCGACAAAGTCCGGATTTACGCCAATTCGCACTACGTCACGCCCGGTCCGACAATGAAACAGGCGAGCGAGGCCATCAAGTTCGAACTCTCCGAACGGCTCAAGGAACTTAATGCCGAAGGGCGTCTGCTCGAAGCACAAAGGCTGGAACAGCGCACCAATTTCGATCTCGAAATGATCGCCGCCACCGGGTCTTGCGCGGGGATCGAGAATTACAGCCGGTTTCTCACCGGCCGCCTTCCCGGAGAACCGCCGCCGACGCTGTTCGAATATCTGCCGGATAACGCGCTGCTGTTTGTCGATGAAAGCCACCAGACCGTGCCGCAGGTCGGCGCCATGGCGCGCGGGGACCATCGCCGCAAACTGACTCTGGCCGAATACGGGTTTCGTCTGCCCAGCTGTATCGACAACCGCCCATTGCGGTTCAACGAATGGGATGCGATGCGCCCGCAAACCGTCGCCGTTTCCGCCACCCCCGGCAATTGGGAAATGGAACAGACCGGCGGCGTCTTCGCCGAACAGGTGATCCGCCCCACCGGCCTGATCGACCCGCCGGTGGAAATCCGCCCGGTGGAAGATCAGGTCCAGGACTGTATCAACGAATGCCGCGAAACGGCGGCGCGCGGCTATCGCACACTGGTTACCACGCTGACCAAGCGCATGGCCGAAGATCTGACCGAATTCATGCACGAAGCCGGTGTGCGCGTACGCTACATGCATTCCGATGTGGAAACGCTGGAACGCATCGAACTGATCCGCGATTTGCGCATGGGGGTTTACGATGTGCTTGTGGGCATCAACCTCCTGCGCGAAGGGCTGGATATTCCCGAATGCGGGCTGGTCTGCATTCTCGACGCCGACAAGGAAGGGTTCCTGCGCAGCGAAACCTCGCTGGTGCAGACGATTGGCCGCGCCGCGCGCAATGTCGATGGCCGGGTAATCCTCTATGCTGACCGTATGACCGGCAGCATGGAACGGGCCATCGCGGAAACCGACCGGCGCCGGGATAAACAGCGCGCCTACAACGAAGAACACGGGATCACCCCGCAAACAATCCGGCGCGGCATTGCCGATATCGTGGCGCATACCGCGGCGCAGGACGGGGTTACTGTCGATATCGATGCAGAAGGCCGCAACAATCTCGTCGGGCACAATCTGCGTGCCTATATCGAAGAACTGGAAGCGAAAATGCGCGCCGCCGCCGCTGATCTGGAATTCGAAGAGGCCGGGCGATTGCGCGATGAAATCCGCCGTCTGGAAGCGGAAGAACTTGGTTTGCCAGAAGCCGAACGCAAGGCTCCTGTCGCCGGGCGCAGCAACGAAGGCAAACCCGGCACGCGCAAAATGCGTTACGGCAAGGTACAGCGCAAATGGGGGCGGTAGAATGTATATTTGCGCCAGATAGTTACGCAACAACGTGGAAATGCCATGATGATCAGTTGCGCTTGGCAGTTCTCGCAGCAATATAAGGACATCGCAGTCATTAATTAACAGAACTGAACAGATGCAGCGGCGCGCCCTTATTTCTTTTTTCTGTCTTCCACTGGCTGCATGCAGTGCAGCGGCCAGTGACAATGTGGTCCAGAAATTCTCTTTTGAAGAGATTGGCAGTCAGCCCGAACCCATTCTGGCGGCATCGCCCGATGTCACCCATGCGGTCTGGGCTGCGCTGGACAGCGCAAATTCGCTCCGTTTCGGTAAACCCGGCGAAACCCCGCTTTTCTCACTGACCTGTGAAGAAGCACAAGGCGCGGGGCCGTTTATCCATATGGTTCGCTACGCGCCGGCCGATCCCGGGGCCAAGGCGCTGCTGGCACTGCTGGGCGCACGCATGAACGCGCGGCTGGCAGCCGAAACCCATTCTGAAGGCGGCGCCTGGCGCTGGGAAAGCCGCACCCCCGCGCTCGATCCGCAACTCGATGTTTTCCTTGATGGAAGTGCGGTCGAGGCGACCCTGCCCGGCGGCGGCACGCTGAAGCTGGCCGCCAGCGCGGAACCGGCCCGGGTCGTCACTGCCTGCCGCCATGGGATGACGGCGCAGGCCACAGCGGAACCGGTTACTCCGCCTGCTCCGCCAGCCTGACGAGACTATCCGGGGTCAGCACCTGCGGTAACTGCCGCCCTTCCCCGCCTGCCGGATACCAGAGGTAGAGCGGTACGCCCGCCACACCCTGTTCTGTCAAGAAATGCGTGATCGCCGGATCGCGACGGGTCCAGTCACCCCGCATCGCGATGATACCCGCCTTGTCGAACGCAAGACGGGTTGCTTCCCGTTCGATCGCCACGCGTTCGTTGACCTTGCAGGTCACGCACCAGTCCGCTGTAAACCACAGGAACACCGGTCGACCGCTCGCCCGGGCGTTGGCCAGCGCCTCCACACTGAAATCCTTCGGCGCAAGCAAGCCTGCCTCTGCCTTGTCCGGCGGACTGAATGCCGCTGGCAGGGCAATCGCCGCAAACAGGGCAAAGGGCACGAACACCGCAAGGAACGGGGCAAGCACAGCCTTTCCCCGCCGCTGGCGGTAGCCGACGATCCACAGGGCCAGCACAAGGCCAATCGCCGCAAGGCAGGCCACGGCCATGAAACCCGTTCCGCCCAGCCTGCTTGCAAGCCACACCAGCGCCAGTGCCGTCAGCCCCATGGGCAGTGCCAGTATCTGCCGGAACCGCGCCATCCACGCCCCCGGACGCGGCAACAAGCGGCGCAAAGGCGGCACAAACCCGAGCAGCAGGAACGGCAAGGCCAGCCCAAGGCCGAGCGCCGCAAACAGCAACAGCCCCTGCGCCACGGGTAGCAGAAGCGCCGCCCCCATCGCCGCCGCCATGAATGGACCGGTGCATGGTGTCGCAACGAATGCCGCCAGCAACCCCGTGGCGAATGCGCCGCCCGGTTTGCCATCGCGCGTGATCGACAGCGTGGGCAATTCAAACAGCCCGGCAAAATTGGCCGTGATCGCCACAGCCAGTAGCAACAGTGCGACCACCACCCACGGTTCCTGCAACTGGAATGCCCAGCCGACCTGTTCGCCGCCGGCACGCAGGGCGAGCAGCAAGACCCCCAGCCCCAGACAGGCCAGAACCACGCCCGCGGTATAGGCCAACCCTTCGCGCCGCGCCTCGGCCGCGCTCTCGCCCGCGCGGGCAAGACTCAGCGCCTTGAGGCTGAGTATGGGAAAGACGCAGGGCATGATGTTCAGCAAAAGCCCACCGGCCAGCGCACCGATCAGCAACAGCCACAGCGAAGGCAGATTGGCAGGCACAGCGGCAATCAACGTGCCGCCGCCCGGGACCGCACCCGGCCGAGCCGCAAACCGCACCCCCTCACCGCTCTCATCCGTGCGCAAAATTCCGGTTATTTCATTGGCTTGCCCACCACCCTTGCGCACCAGTTCCGCAATCAGCCAATCGCCCTTGCGCCGGAACACCTGCGGCGCGGCGTAATCGATCAGTTCGGTGTTCTCCACGAACACATGCGGCTGGGACAGTGCCATGGCGGCAGGCAGCGGAATGGCGATCCGCAGCCGATCGGCCGTCTGCGCAAAACGCCCCGGCTGATCGAGCAGCGCGGGAATGGCGGCGCGCCAGCCGTCAAAACGCGAATCGATCAATCCCGCCCCAGGGTGGATCGTGGTCGAAAGTTCGGCCCTTTCCGGCACGCAAATCGTGTCGGTACAAGCCAGCCATTGCGCCTTCACGCGCACGGTCACCGGAGTGGCGGCGGCATCGCGCGGCACTTGCACGGGTACCAGAACCGCATAATCGCCTTTGTAGACATGGTTCATCAGTGGGCCGATTTTCAACGTGTGCGGCACCGGGTATTCGGGATTGCCTGCCTGCCAACCCAGCGGCAATTGCCAATCCAGCGTGAGGCCATACCCCGCATCGCCGGGATTGACCCAGTAACCATGCCATCCTTCCGCCGGGCGGAAGTGCAGCGCCAGTTCCAGTGGCTTGCCCGGCTGCGCCGCACCGTTCGCAACCAGTTCCGCCGCAATATTGTTCTGCGCCCGCGCCGGACCGGCCAGCGCCAGCGCAAACAGCAGGATCAGCCCGGCCCACAGCCGACAGAAGGCAAAATGCGGCATTGTCCTTGCACTCATGATGGTGCGGGCTTTAGGGCAGGCTATCTGAACCCGCAATGGAAGCTCATCATGTCCGATACGCGTGAATTGGTAATCATCGGCGGCGGTCTTGTCGGGATGACGCTGGCACTGGCCGCGGCGAAGCAGGGCATCGCCAGCCATGTCGTCGACATGGCCGATCCGGCCGCGCTTACCGCCGATGGCTTCGATGGGCGCGCTTCCGCCATTTCCACCGCCAGTTGGAACCTCTTTACCAATATCGGTCTTGCCGACCGGCTGGCCCCACAGGGATGCCCGATTGCCTCGATCGCGGTGACCGATGGCATGAAGCCCGGCCGGATCGATTTCCAGCCGGAACCGCACGAAGGCTCGCTGGGCGTGATGTTTTCCAATCGCGTGCTGCGCGAAGCGATGTTCGAGGCAGCGCGGGATGAAAAACTGATCGCATGGCATGCGCCTGCCCGCGTGGTCGACCGGCAACGGGGGCCGCACGGGGTATCCGTCACACTGGCCGACGGGCAGGTTCTGAAGGGCCGCCTGATGGTCGCCGCCGAAGGCCGCCGTTCCCCCACCCGGGATGAAGCCGGGCTGAAACTGGCGCATTGGGACTACAAACACCGCGCGATCATTGTCGGGCTCGACCATGAAAAATCGCATGACAATGTCGCCTGGGAAATCTTCTATCCCGCGGGGCCGTTCGCACTGCTGCCCATGCTTGATGGCCCGGAAGGCCAGCACCGCAGCGCACTGGTGTGGACCGTTTCGGAAAAGGATGCCGCCGGTGTACTGGCCCTGCCCGAACGTGCCTTCTGTGCCGAAATCGAAAGCCGCATGAACGGGATGTTCGGCAAAGTCACGCTGAACAGCCAGCGTTCGTCCTATCCGCTCAGCTTCCAGCATACCGTGCGCATGACAGGGGAACGCCTGGTCCTTGTGGGTGACGCCGCGCATGGCATTCACCCGATCGCCGGTCAGGGTCTCAATCTCGGCCTGCGCGATGTCGGCACGCTGGTCGAAGTGCTGACCGACGGCATGCGTATCGGCCTCGATCCGGGCGATGCCCAGTTGCTCAAGCGTTATGAACGCTGGCGCGGGCTCGACACCTTCTCCGTTTCGCTCGCTTGCGACAGCATCACGCGCCTGTTCGGCGTGCCCGGGCGCATCCCCTCAGCCATCCGCCGCCTGGGGATGGCGGGCGTGCAGCGGATCAGCCCGCTCAAACAGTTTTTCATGAATGAGGCACGCGGCGTTTCCGGTAAGCTTCCGGAATTATTGAAGAATTAATTAAAACCCATCAGGCGGCGACATAAAATTACGCCGAGGACGATTGCGTTGGTATTTTGGCAAGGATTGCGTCGTAGCATGCAGGCCAAGCCAAAGGACATGGTTAAATCGTGATTGAAATCGAAATCCAGAACGAGACGCATCAGACGCAGGAACGGCTACGCTTCGCCGTGGTGCCGCGTATTGGCGAAGGCATCCGCCTGCGCGAACCGGATGGTTTCTGGGCCTCATACGATGTGCTCGACCTGTGGTACCAGAAGGCCGATTATGGCGACATCTGGGTGCCTTACCTGCATGTTCGCATCACCCCTGCGGAAATGGACTCCACCGCGGAAGATACGCTTCAGCATGACAAGGGACTGACCCCATTCGCGATCTGATCAAACGATGGCCATCGCAAGCGCGCGATGGCGGGGAACGCCCTGAGGAAACGCAGGGCAGCACCGTTGTGCGCCAATGCCTGGTGGTGGATGATTCGCGCATGATCCGCAAGGTATCGCGCAGCATCCTCGAAACACTGCGCTATGAAGTGACCGAGGCGGAAAACGGCGAAGAAGCGCTGGCCAAATGTAAGGCCGCGATGCCCGATCTGATCATGCTGGACTGGAACATGCCGGTGATGAGCGGGCTGGAATTCGTCACCACCTTGCGCGGTCTGGACGGCGGCACGCAACCCAAAGTGGTGTTTTGCACCACCAATCGCGACGAACAGGCCATTCACAAGGGGATCGAGGCTGGGGCGGACGAATATGTCCTCAAACCATTCGATCACCAGTCGCTTCAGGCCAAACTGCAGCGCATCGGCGCCGCCTGACAGAACGTTCCGGAATAAAGCCGATCAGTCCAGCACGCCCGGGCTGAGCTGTTCGACCTTGTTGCCCCGCGCATCGCGCAGATCACGCGGATCGAGCACCGCCGTGGTTTCCACCAGATCGAGCGCAGCCTGCGCCGCGGCATAACGCTGGGCATCCTGCACCCAGTCCTGCACATTATCGGCATCGGCGCCCGGCATGTTCTTCACTTCGGCCACAGCCGCTTCCACGCGCCCGCTTTCGAGGAACATCTTCGCCCGTTCCAGCCTGCGACGCGGCGCGGGAGACGGCGATGTTTCGCGGCGAATGATAAACAGGTTGTTCAATTCACGTTGCGTGCGGGTCCACAGCGCTTCGTCCTTGGGCGCGCTCACCAGCTCGGGAGAAAGCCCTTCAAGACGGGCCATGAGCTGATCCAGCGTCACCGGATCGCGTGCGGCTTCGATAATGGTGCGCACCGCGTTGGGCCGGGCATCGCCAAAGCGCAACCGCAACTGATCGGACAGATAACCTAGCGGTGCGCCGCGTTCCATCGCGCGGCGCGTGGCAAATGCGATCAGCAAACCTTCGGCACGGGCGGCGTTGCCTGAGGCCGCCTGCGCCTGCAGATCGAGCCGGGCAAGGCGCTGTTCCATCGCGGCGATACGCTGATCAAAGCCGCCCTGTACTTCCGCAACCTTTTCCACTTTCTGCACGGCGTCCACCGCCTCTGCCGCCGCGGCAGCGATCTCGGGATCCGTGCTCTGGATTTCGTCCGGCGATTTGAGGCCTTTGAGCACCACTGTCGTCGTCGGTGCGGGTTGCAGCCCGAGAATGGTGCGGAAATCGATGCCCCGTTCCCATGCCAGCCAGCCGACCAGACCGATACCCAGCGCAAATGCCGCAAGCACAACCAGCAACACGGATTTCAGGCCCAGCCGGATGCCGGGCGCCTGACTGCGCGGCGCAGGCGCGGATGCCGATACCGGCTGAGGCGCGTCTGCGGTCTGTTGTTCTTCGGCTATGGTTGCATTCATATACTAAGCGCTCGTGCGATGACCCGTCGGCTTATCCGAACCGCGTCAATGGCACATGTCCTTTGCCAAGGCCAGCAGATCAGCCTCGCCCGGTGTCGCGGCAACCCGACAGCATCGCCATCCCTCGCCGGCAGCCACCGCGATGCGCTGGCTTAACGCCGCCAGTCCCAGCTTCCCCCGATCAATGCCGTGACGGTCGCATTCCATCGCAAGATGGCGCGCCGCAACCGCCGAATGCAGCAGAACCACGCCGCCTTCGTGCAATTGTGCGACCAGCGCGTCGCGCATCGGCAAGGGCGCATTTTCGTAAACGATACGGGTGACAATCCCGATTCCCGCCGGGGGATAGAGCGGCACATGCTCCGCCCCGGTCAGCCGCAGCAGGGTCATTTCCTGTCCTTGCAGCCTATCGAGCACCGGTTGCAACCGCCCCTCACCCACGGCGGCAACCGCAAAGCCTGCCTGCCGGACGGCCTCTGCCGTCGCCGGGCCGACAGCATAGACGGGCAAGTGCCGCCATTGCGCCAGCCCTTCGCCGCCATGGCGCAGGGCATTGGCACTGCCAATCAGCAAGCCATCAATCGGGCCAGCAGGTGCCACCCAGGGCACGGGCCGGATGGCGAACAGGGCTTCGCCGTGAATTCTCAGCCCCAGCGCGCGGGCTGCGGTCAGCGTGGCCTGCAAACCGGGTTCAGGCCGGATCGCAAACGCCCGCGCTGTCATGCCGAACCGGAAAAATGCACAGCTATCGCCGGGGCGGCGCGCGCAAGCAGGTCGGCGGCCAGATACGTCACCGCCGCCAGATCATCCGTCGCAAAGCGCGCGTGCCCTTCCACCCGTTCCGCCCCGTCGGGTGAAAACAGCACGGCATGCATCGTGATCTCATCCGCTTCGATCGCGCTGCGCACCGCGATCGGGCTGTGGCAATTGCCGCCCAGCGCCAGCAGCAGCGCGCGTTCAGCGATGATCTGCGCATGGCTGGGGCCGTGATCGATGGCCGCCAAAAGCGCCTGCGTGCCTTTGTCGTCCGCGCGGCATTCGATACCGATCGCGCCTTGCGCCGGGGCTGGCAGCCATTGGCCGAGCGGCAGCGGGGTGCCCGCATGATCCTGCCCCAGCCGTTCCAGCCCGGCTGCTGCCAGCAGAGTGGCATCAGCCTCCCCCGCCGCCAATTTGCCCAGCCGGGTGGCGACATTGCCGCGAAACGGCACAATCGTGCAATCAGGGCGGGCGGAAAGCATCTGGGCCGCGCGGCGCGGCGCACTGGTGCCGACACGCGCGCCTTGCGGCAAGTCTGCGATCGATGCGGCGCCGAACAGCACATCACGCGTATCCACGCGCGGCAGGATCGCGGCAATGGCGAGCCAATCGGGCCGGATCGTTTCCACATCCTTCATCGAATGGACGGCGGCATCGATCTGCCCTTCATAAAGCCACTGGTCCAATTCCTTGGTCCACAGCGCTTTTCCGCCGATTTCGGCGAGCGGGCGATCCTGAATCCGGTCCCCCGTCGCCACGACGGGCACGAGTGCAATCGCCTCTTCACCCCAGCCATGGGCTGCGCACAGGCGCGCGCGCGCCTCTTCTGCCTGCGCCATCGCAAGGGGGGAAGAACGGGTTCCAAGGCGGAGTCTGTGCAATGCGGTCATTTCGGCTGCTTGCCCTAATGCGCAATGTCGTTCAGGGGAAGCATGATGGCGTTGATCCTCGGCATAGAATCAAGTTGCGATGAAACAGCGGCTGCGCTGGTGACATCGGAACGCGCGATCCTGGCGCAGCATATTGCGTCGCAGGACGATGCGCACCGCCCCTATGGCGGGGTCGTGCCGGAAATCGCCGCCCGGGCCCATGCCGAACGGCTGGCCCCGCTGATTGCGGCGACTCTGGCCGACGCGGGCCTGACCCTGAACGATGTGGATGCGATTGCCGCCACTGCCGGACCCGGCCTGATCGGCGGTGTCATGGTGGGTCTGGTTACCGGTAAGGCGCTGGCCATGGCGACAGGAAAGCCCCTGATTGCCGTCAATCATCTCGAAGGGCACGCGCTGTCGCCGCGTCTTGCCGACCCCGCCCTGCGTTTCCCCTATGCCTTGCTGCTGGTCTCGGGCGGTCATTGCCAGATCCTGCGGGTCGACGGCGTCGGCCAATACCGACGGATGGCGACCACAATCGACGATGCACTGGGCGAAGCGTTCGACAAGACTGCGAAAATCCTCGGCCTCGGCTACCCCGGCGGCCCCAGAGTGGAAAAGCTGGCGCGCGAAGGCGATGCCAAAGCCGTCCCTCTGCCCCGCCCGCTGATCGGTAGCGCGGAACCCCATTTTTCCTTTGCCGGGCTGAAAAGCGCCGTTTTGCGCGCGAAAGACAGCGGGCACTATCGTGACGCGGATATTGCCGCCAGTTTCCAGCAGGCCGCGATCGATTGCGTGATCGACCGGCTCAAACGGGCACTGGCGACAATGGACGGCGTGACTGCGCTGGTCGTGGCAGGCGGCGTTGCGGCCAATCAGGCGATGCGCCATGCGCTCGAACACCTGGCGGCTGCGCATGATCTGCCGTTTATCGCCCCACCCCTGCAACTGTGCACCGACAATGCCGCAATGATTGCTTGGGCCGGGGTGGAACGCCATGCGCAGGGCCAGTCAGACCCCCTCGATTTCGTGGCCCGGCCTCGCTGGCCGCTTGATCCGGAGGCAGCGCCGGTGCGCGGCGCAGGAGTAAAGGCATGAACGCAGCAGTCATCCCCACAATTGGTGTGGTTGGCGCCGGCGCATGGGGCACGGCCTTGGCCCAGATGCTGGCTTCGGATGGCCGTGAAGTCCTGATCTGGGCGCTCGAACCGGACGTGATCGCGGATATCAACGACAAGCGCCGCAACAGCCTTTACCTGCCTTCCGCGCAATTGGCGCCAACGATCCGCGCCACCGGCGATCTGGCCGAAGCGGCGCAATGCGAAACGCTGCTGCTGGTCACGCCCGCGCAGCATCTGGCCACGATTCTCGGCAAGATGCCGCGTCTGCCGCGCGATCTCGTGCTATGCAGCAAGGGGATCGAGAACGGCACCGGCCGGTTGATGAGCGATGTGGCACGTGATGCCGCACCCGGCAGCGCGATCGCGGTTCTTTCAGGCCCGACGTTCGCGCACGAAGTGGCCGCCGGGCAACCCACGGCTGTCACGCTCGCCTGTGGCGGCGGGGATGCGCAATGGGACCGGCTGGCCCCCGCGATCGCGCGCCCCGCGTTCCGTCCCTATTATTCGAACGACGTTATCGGCGCCGAAGTGGGTGGCGCGGTCAAGAACGTGCTCGCGATTGCCTGCGGCGTGGTGGACGGGCTCGGGCTGGGCCAGAACGCGCGCGCCGCACTGATCGCTCGCGGTTATGCCGAAATGCTCCGCTTTGGCGAAGCGTTGGGCGGGCAGGCCGCGACATTGGCGGGGCTGTGCGGATTGGGCGATCTGGTGCTGACTTGCTCTTCGACGTCCAGCCGCAACTTCTCGCTGGGCAAGGCGCTGGGTGAAGGACAGGATCCGGCCAGCTTGATGGCCGATCGCAGAACGGTGGCAGAAGGCGCATTCACCGCCCCGGTTCTGGTCGAACTGGCGCGCAAATACGCCGTTTCCATGCCCATTGTCGAAGCAGTCCACGCCCTTCTGGGCGGTGCACCGGCGTCTGATGTGGTACGCGATATCCTCGCGCGCCCGCTCAAGCCCGAACAAGAAGAGCCTGCGTGAGCGAACAGGCATCGCAGGACGATATCGCCGCCCTTGCCAAGGGTGGACGGACGAATTTCCTCGGCTTTCTGTTAAGGCTGGCCGCACGCTTGCCGTTCCTGTTTATCGCGGGCCGCCTTTACGGCGCCGATGCGCTTGGTCGCTTCGCCTATGCCCTCGTGCTGGTGGAATTGCTGGGGCAACTCTGTGCGCTCGGGCTCAAGCGCGGTCTGGCGCAATGGCTGGCCCATGCCGAAGATCGCAATCCCGCAAATGTGGTGATGGACGGACTGTTTCTCGCCGCCCTGTTTTCCATCGTCGTCGCGATCGGCCTCTATCTTGTGCCGATCCCGATGTTCCCCAGCGGCGAATATACCGCAATCGACCGCCTCTTGCCACTGGGCATGGTGTTTCTTGCGGTGACAGAAGTCGCCCTGGCCGCGCAGGCCTATCGCTTCGACATTGCCACCACGGTGCGCGCCCGGGCGATTGTCGAACCCTGGACGATTTCCATCATGGCAGGGGTGATGTTTTTCATCATGCCAGCCAGCGGCCTTTCAATCGCCTATCTTCTGTCGGTTGCGGCAGCAGCGGTGGTGGCCTTCATCCCGATGATCGGGACATACGGCCTGCCGCATCATTGGAGCCCCCACCCGTCGAGAATGTGGCGGTTGGTGCGGCAGAGCCTGCCGCTCGCCACAGCCGACGCCATCGAATGGGGGACGCGGCGCGCGGATATCGCCATTCTCGGCCTGTTCGCCTCGCCGTCCACAGTCGGAATCTACTATGTCGCGCAACAGGTGGCGAGCCTGCCGCAAAAGCTGAAAACCAGCTTCGAGCCTATTCTTGGCCCGGTGATTACGCGCAATCTCAAGGAAAAGAACTACGCCGCGATCGCCAAACAGGTGTGTCAGGTGGGTTTCTGGATCACTGCGGCGCAAGCGGGCATCGCGCTGGCGCTGGGCATCCCTGGAGAAGCGGTAATGGGGCTGGTCGGTCCCAATTTCGTCGCAGGGACCGGCGCCATGGCGCTGCTGCTGGCGGCCGAAGTGGCGGCCGCCACCGCCGTGGTATCCGAAGCGGCGCTGGTCTACACCGCCCGTCTGCGCAATCTGTGTATCTCGCTCGCGACAATCGGCTTTCAGGTTGCCCTCAGCGTCGTCCTGATCCTGCTGGCCAAAGACCTTGGCCTGGGTGAACTCTATTGGGCTGCGGCCGTGGCTGCCGCGCTGATGGTGGCGCTGGGCGTGTCCTCTGTTGCGAAAGCCTGGCTGTTGTCGCGCATTCTCAATCAGCGGATCAACAACTGGCGCTGGGCATTGGTCTGGGCAGTTATTCCGGCTGGATTGGTTGGCTGGATTTTCATCCAATTGCCGGAATGGATAGAACTGCTGTTCGGCATCCCGGCCATCCTTCTGGCCTATGGCTGGGTGATCTGGCGCAAGGGTTTCGGCCCTGAAGACCGGGTTCTGTTCCGCCGCAAGATTGATCACCAATCGACCTGACGCCGCGCTTCGTCGCTTCTGTGGGGCATTCAGTCACCGTTCACGGGTCTGGCGCGAGCGTCTGCAATCGGTTGCCGCGTCATCGGAGGGGAATGTTATGCGAATTGCCAGACTGACGGTCACGACCTGTCTCGCAGCGGTACTGGCCGGTTGCGCTTCGCAGGGCAACAGGGACATGGTGCTCGCCCCGCAACAAGGGGAAGCGGCCCATGATAGCCAACCCGCCCCGCCACCCCCTGCTCCACCGCCGCCGCCTCCACCCTCGCCAGCAGTCGCTGCCGCCCCGCCAACGGGCAATTATGCGATGATGGAACGGAGCAAGATCGCACCGGGGCATTATATCCCGCCCGTCATCGTCGCGACCGATCCGGGCAATGAACGGTATGACGGCAAGGAAGTGTCCCCGGTAAAGCTCGCCACAGCGGAACCCGTGTCGACCTTCTCGGTCGACGTCGACACCGGTGCCTATGCCAATAGCCGCCGTTTCCTGTCGCAGGGCGCACTGCCGCCGAAGGACGCCGTGCGGACCGAGGAAATGATCAATTACTTCCGCTATGCCTATCCGGCACCGGAAACCCGCGCGACGCCGTTTACCGTCACCACCGATATCGCCCGCACACCATGGAATGCGGACACGCGGCTGCTGCGGATCGGCCTGCGTGGCTATGACCTGCCCCGCAAGGAACGCCCGCCAGCCAATCTCGTGTTTCTGGTCGATGTCTCCGGATCGATGTTCAGCGCGGACAAGCTGCCGTTGGTGAAAACCGCACTGTCGGGCCTCGCCGCCGAACTTGGTCCGCGCGACCGTGTTTCGATCGTGGTCTATGCCGGGGCTGCCGGTCTGGTGCTCGAGCCGACCAATGACACGCGCAAGATCCGTGAAGCGCTGGAGAAACTGCAGGCTGGCGGCTCCACCGCCGGGGGCGCCGGGTTGCAGCTGGCCTATCAGATTGCCCGCGACAATCGCATCGACGGCGGGGTAAACCGCGTTATCCTGGCCACCGACGGCGATTTCAATGTCGGCGTACGCGACAACAAGGCTCTGATCGCGATGATCGAGAAAGAGCGCGACACCGGGGTCACGCTGACCACGCTCGGGTTCGGGACCGGGAATTACAACGAAGCCATGATGGAGCAGATCGCCAATCATGGGAACGGCAACTACGCCTATATCGACAGCGCGCTGGAAGCCCGGAAAGTGCTGACCGACGAAATGGCGTCGACGCTTTTCACCATCGCCAAGGATGTCAAAATACAGGTCGAATTCAATCCGGCCGTTGTCAGCCAGTACCGCCTCCTGGGTTATGAAAACCGCGCCTTGCGCGAAGAAGATTTTGACAATGACAAAGTCGATGCCGGAGAAATCGGTGCCGGTCATCAGGTGACCGCGATTTACGAAATCGTGCCCACCGGAGCCAAGGGCTGGATCGCGCCGCGCCGTTACGGCGACCCTGTTCCGGCGGCCAGCACGGCCAAGGCGAACGAACTGGCGCTGGTCAAACTGCGCTACAAACTGCCCGATGGCGACACCTCGCGCCTGATTGAACGGGTGGTGCCCACCGCCAGCCTGCGCAGTGCCGGTGCACCGGGCAGCGACATGGCCTTTGCCGCCGCCGTGGCCGCGTTCGGCCAGAAACTGCGCGGCGATCCCCTGCTGGGGACCTTCTCCTACGCGGATATCGGTGCTCTTGCGGGCAAACAGACCAATTTCTGGCGTCAGGAATTCATCCGCCTGACCGGGGTGGCAAGCGGTATCACGCCCGACTGATTTGCACCTTTCCCCCGTCCGATGTGGCAGTTAAGGGTGGGGTATGCGGATCGGCTCCACCTCTTTGCTGCTCGCCGGAGCAGGCCTTTGCGCCGCACTGGCCGTGGGTGTCGCCTATAGCAGTGGCGGCACCATTGCCGCGCGCCTCGATTACGACGCCCGGATCGCGCTGGCCAAAGCCCGCGTAACGGGCGTTACTGCCGACTTTTTCCCGAGTGGCTGGCCTTCCCGCCACCCCATTCTCCACGGCGGGCATAACCTGAGTGAAGCGGTACGTTCGCGGGCTGCCGTGGCGGTTGCCGCCATTCCTGCCGTGGGCGGTGTCCATTGGGAAGATGGCACCAGTCTGGGCATTGTCACGCCCGCTGCCCCGCCACCGCTCCATTGCCAGAACGATGTGGAGGCCCTGCTGCTATCGCGGACGATCCGCTTCGAAGAAGCAAGCGCGGCCATCGATCCCGCCAGTCAGGGATTGATCGACGAAGTGGCGACGGCGCTACGCCCGTGCCTCGGCAGCGTCATAGCCATTACCGGCCATACCGACAGTTCGGGCAGCGAGCCGGGCAATATTGCCTTATCGCGCGAACGCGCAGAAGCGGTGCAACGCGCCCTGATCCAGCGCGGTATTCCCGCCGATGGGTTGCGCGCCAGCGGTGTGGGCTCGAGCAAACCAGTTCACGGGCTTGATACGTCCGATCCGGCCAACCGGCGTATCGAATTTTCGGTGCTTGAAACCGTTCCGCTGCGACCGACACCGGTCGATGCGCCCGGCCCGCGCTAGGAGGACACCATGCCGATCTGGATGGAGCTTCTCGTACTGTCGCTGATTGCCTATGGCATAGGCCTGTCGATAGGCTGGGCTATATGGGGCCGTGCAGGCGGCCAATTAGGAGGACAAAAATAAATGGTGGTGTTGTTCGAACAATATTGGTGGCTCTTTGTCATCGCCCTGTTGATCGGCATTGCCATCGCATGGCGGATTTTTGGTGGCGGCAACAAGACACGGGTGGAAAGCTCGCTTTCTGCCGATGTGCTGGATGAAGGCGCCGCCCCGGCCCGCCGCAATCAGGCATTTATCGATGCCGCGCCCGCTGCGGCCCAGGCCTACAGCCCGGCACCAACGCCAGCCACCGCCCCTGTGGCACAACCTGCCGCACCGCCGCCACCTCCGGCCGAAGCGGTAGAAGACCCCGCACCACAGGCTGTGGAACCGGCCGTGGCTGTGGAACCGGCCCCCGCATCGCCAGTTCCCTCATCGCCAGCGCCTTCATCGGATGACGACCTGACCCGGATCAAGGGTCTGGGGCCCAAGCTGGCCGCGCTGCTCCAGTCGCTCGGGATTACGCGGTTTGAACAGATCGCCGCATGGTCCGATGCCGATGTGGACCGGATCGATGCCCAGCTTGGCAATTTTCAAGGCCGCATTCGCCGCGACAACTGGATAGAACAGGCCCGCTTTCTGGCCACGGGGGATACTGCCGGTTTCGAAGGGCGTTTCGGCAAGGTCTGAAACGCTATCGCCTGCCGCCAGCGCCACAGCATAGTCATATTTAACGATTGCGGCGAATCGGCAGGCAATGATAATTTTCGATGATGGCAGATAACCGGCAACCCCTCAGCGCCATACTCCAGACGAATCCGGCGATCACGCAGGATTGGCTCGTCACCGCATGGATGATGCCACTGCAGATGACCGTTACCTTGTGGGACAACTGGGCGATGCTGTCGCGAACGGTGTGCCGCACGGTGTTTCATCCGACATCCGGCCCCGCGCATGAAGACCATGCACAGCTCAAAATGCCCGATCCGATCAGCGGCGAAGGCGAACACGATCTGTTCGCCTGACCGCGCAACCACGGCTGCCTCCTTCATTTACCGGCTCGACGAAAGCGGGCTTGCAACGCTAGGGGATCAGGCGCGCATTCGCGCATCCTGAGCACCGATCAGCCGAGGCCGAGCATGAGCAATCCCGTCCACCCCAATGATGCCCTCTATGCCGGGGAACGTCAGTTGCCGATCATTCCCACGGTGGACCATTACGCGGGTGCCGAAAAGCTGATCCGCAAGGCTCTCGCCCTGCAGGAAGAACTCGGCCCGGTCTTCGATGTAACCGGCGATTGTGAAGATGGTGCCGCTGCGGGCGAAGAAGATGCGCATGCGCGGATGGTCGCCGGGCTGATCGCTTCCGATGCGAACCGGTTCGACCAGTTGGGGATGCGCGTGCATGCCCCGCACCACCCGGCCTGCCTGGCCGATATCGATATCCTGCTGGATATCGCAGGCGATCGGGTGGCGCATATCACTATCCCCAAGGCGCATTCCGCTGCCGAACTGGGCGCAGTGATCGATCATATCCGCGAAGGCTGCGCACGGCGCGGTATAGGGCGGACCATCCCGGTTCATGCATTGGTCGAAACGCATGGCGCGCTGGCGGATGTGTGGCAAATGGCCGCCCTGCCATGGATGCGGGTGCTCGACTTCGGGCTGATGGATTTCATCAGCGCCCATGATGGCGCCATCCCGGCCAGCGCGATGCGCAGCCCGGGCCAGTTCGAACACAAGCTGCTGGTGCGGGCCAAGACCGAAATGGTCGCCGCCGCACTGGCCAACGGGCTGGTCGCGGCGCACAATGTCTGCCTCGATCTGAAGAACCCCGATGTGGTGCGCGGCGATGCCACACGTGCACGCATGGAATACGGTTTCCAGCGCATGTGGAGCATTTATCCCGCCCAGATTCAGCCGATTGTCGAAGCCATGCGCCCCGATTTCAGCGAAGCGGAAGATGCCGCCGCCGTGCTTCTCGCCGCGCAAGCCGTCAATTGGGGCCCTATCCAGTACAAAGGCGAACTCTACGACCGGGCCAGCTATCGCTACTACTGGATCACGCTGCAGCGCGCCCGGCTTTCCGGCGTACCGGTAAGCGCCGAAGCAGAAGCCGCTTTCTTCGCCTGACCCCCCAGGTCAGGCTTCGTCGATCACCGTATTGGTCAGCGTGCCGATCACCCCGATCGACACCTCCACCCGGTCTCCCGCTTTCATGAACACGGTCGGGGTGCGCCCCAGCCCCACACCACCCGGTGTCCCCGTCGCGATAACATCGCCGGGGCGCAGTTCGGTGAAGCTGGAACAATAGGCGATCAAGGCCGGCACATCGTGGATCAGGTCCGAAACCGGCTGATCCTGCATCAATGCGTCATTCAAGCGCGTCTGCACCCGTTGCACCCCCAGATCATCGATTTCATCGGGGGTGACCAGCGCCGGGCCAAATCCACCCGTGCCCGGAAAATTCTTGCCCGGTGTGAACTGGCTGTTGTGCCGCTGCCAATCGCGCAGCGAAGCATCATGGAACACAGCGTAGCCTGCGATACGATCCAGCGCCTCTGCTTGCGGAATATGCCGACCGCCCTTGCCGATAATCACGGCCAGTTCGCCTTCGTAGTCGAACTCATGCCCATCGCGCGGGCGGATCAACGGGGCACCATGCGCCACCAGCGTATCGGCCCAGCGCGTAAAAACGGCGGGGTACCCTTTGTTTTCCCGTCCCATTTCCGCGATATGGCTGGCATAGTTCAACCCGATGCAGAGAATCTTTCCCGGGTTCGGGATGACCGGCAGCAGATCCACACTATCCAGCGCATAAGCCTGCCCGTCAGTCAGCGCGCCAAGCGCGCCGCCCGCTATCGCATCGCGGAGCCACGAAGCCTCGCCCGGGGTTCCCAGATCGAACACCCGATCCCCGGCAAGCCGACCGAACGTGGGCGTGCCATCAGGGCGCTTGAAACTGAGATAACGCATGGGCTTTCCTCTGTTTGCAAAACCGCAGGCAATCGACGATCATTGCGATCAATGACCGGGCAGCGTGCCTGAATTGCGCCGCCGCCACGTCAGCCGGGCAAGATCCGCGCCAACCATGGCTTCGAGATAGAGCAGGTCGCCGTCGAAGAAATAGTGTCGCGGTTGCTGCATCGTGGCGAAATTGGGGAACCACGCCCCCTGCACGTGATGGATCACGATCCCTGCTGCGGCATCGACGCTGAAGGTACCGAAATAGGCGGAAAAGCCGCGCATGGAACGTCCCAGTTCCTCGTCCGTGGCATGGTAGATCGTCTGCACGTCAAGAATGGGCCGGTTTGTCGCAGTGATTTCGCAACCCATGTGACCATCGGCGCTGTACATGATCTGCCCTTTGGCATCCTCGCCGAACGGGTAAGTCACGCTGCCATCCGGGTGATAGGTCGCGCACAGTTCCAGTTGCCACGCACCGATCAACGCTGCGACAACCTCTTCCTCGCGCATCTGCGGAACCGCCAGCCGCGTCGGCAATCCGCTCACGCCGCGCCCTCCCCGTCCTGTACGATGGAACGATCCGAAAATACGCTATGCAAGATCATCAACCCTCATCCCCGATGTCGGGCGCGGTGCCCGTTATCGCACCGACCGTCCTGTCTTGCGGCCACTCTGTCAAGCGTCGGCTGCGGCATACTGACACAAGCCATTGGTGCCTTTCGCCTTTTGATATCGAAAAGGTGCGCGCACTATAAACCTTCGACGCAGTTTCGGCCCCGGGCTTTCGCCTGATACAGCGCGGCGTCGGCACGCGACAGCACAGTCGTAAAATCGGTATCGCACACTGTGCGGGTCGATATGCCCGCACTGATCGAAACCGCTGCGCCGCCTTCCAGCACGTGATCTGCGATAACCGCAGCACGGATACGTTCCGCGAGCGCCAGCGCCTCAACCGCGCCTTTGTTACAGATAAGCGCGAATTCTTCCCCGCCATATCGAAACAGGTAATCATCATCACGGATCGTGTTCGAAATGGTTTGGGCGACGTTCTGGATCACCCGGTCACCGACAATATGCCCGTAATTGTCATTGATCGACTTGAACCGATCAATGTCGATCATGATCGCGCTCATCGGTGTGGCATCGCGCACTGATGAGGCAAAAATCGTAGGGCCCAATTGTTCGAACAGGCCGCGATCCCGCAAACCGGTGAGGGGATCTTTGCCCACCTGCCGCATCAGGTTCTCGTAACGATGGCGGTACGTCAGACGATCGAAAACATCCGCGATCTGGCGGGTGGGCGTTCCCACCACTGATGGTTCGCAAACGCGCAAATAGAACGCCAAGGCCGCCGTGAAAAATGCCGCGACCCCGATTTTTGCGATCCAGCCGCCGTAAAATGCCGCCTGCGGGACACCGGCCAGATAGTGCAGGCCGAGATAGAAAAAGACCTGGTCGAAGCTCAGAACAAGGGCGAGGCTGACAAATATCCGGCCAAACAAGGTCCGCGAGATAAATCCACCAAGCCGTTCATAAATGATGATCAACATGATCGCATCGATGAAGAGGAGAATCGTGCCCCACATCATCAGAAACCCCATCTGATCGACGAAGATGAGATCGGGGTTATAACCCGGCATTTCTACCGTGTTGGAATGCAGGCGCAGGATAGCGCCGAGGATAAGCATCAACACATTGCCGGCCAGCAGACCGTACACGGGCTGCCGCATGACCTCCGCGTCTTCCTTGATGTACAACAGCAGAAACAGGCTCAATTTTCCGGCAAACATCACCGTCGACCCCGGCGAGATCAGACCAAACGGCAAATCGATAAAGAATGTCGCCGCAAGATAGGTCTCCAGAAAATGCATCGAACCAATCAGGCAGAACAACACACCAAGGCCCAGATGCTTTCTCAACCGGAAAATGCCCAGCATGATAATCGCGTAAACAAGACCATGCGCAAACAGCGCGGCAAAACCCATTACGTCCCATTACCTCACATAATATATTGATATTAATATCAAATATTATTGAAATTCCAACAATACGATTTCAGTATTTCACCTAGTAAAGCATTCTGGAACACGTAAGAAGCGCTATCACCCGACGCAGGGTATACATATTATCCCAGCAACGACGCGCAGAGCCATTTATGCCAGCGGGAATTGGCACCCGCTCCCCGTACCGTTCGGACAAGCCCTAGAATGTGCCCGGATATGCTCCGCCGTCGAGCAGGATGTTCTGGCCGTTGATATAGGCCCCCTGCTGGCTGGCAAGGAAGGCACAGGTCGCGCCGAATTCCTCCGGCCGCCCCAGCCGCCCGGTGGGGTTGGATGCGGCCATTGCCTGCCATGTCTGTTCAAACGTGGCGCCCGTGCTGGCCGCCCGTGCCTGGGCAAGACTGCGCAGCCGATCGGTCTCAAACTGCCCGGGCAACAGGTTGTTGATCGTCACCCCATCCCGCGCCACCTCGCGCGCCAACCCGGCGACAAAGCCGGTCAACCCCGATCGGGCGCCGTTGGACAATCCCAGCAAAGGTATCGGCGCCTTGACCGCACCCGAAGTGATATTGATGATCCGGCCCCAGCCCCGACGCTGCATGCCAACGACCACCGTGCGGATCAGCATGATCGGGGCGATCATGTTGGCGGCCAACGCCGCCTGCCAGTCAGCCTCATCCCAATCGGTGAACTGGCCCGGCGGTGGCCCGGCGGCATTGTTGACCAGAATATCGGGTTCGGGGCAGGCGTCGAGCAAAGCCGCCCGCCCTTCGGCCGTTGTCGCATCGGCAATGACGTAGGCAACTGGGTGCCCCAGCACCGCGGCCAGATCATCGGCTGCGCGTGCCAGCGCATCAGGATCGCGTCCGTTCAACGTGACATCCGCGCCTGCCTGGGCAAGGGCGACGGCACACGCGTGCCCCAGCCCCCGCGACGAACCGCAAACCAGCGCCTTGCGCCCGGCTATGCCGTAATCGATCCCATGCATGCGCTATCCTCCTGCAAACGCACACATTGTGGATCGGCCAAACCGGGTGTCAACTGCCCTTGGCGTCAATGATGGCCAGCGTCTTCCGCACCTTCCAGAATCACCAACGCATCAGCCGCCACGGCACGGCCATTGGCGATGCGCACCGGATTGACGTCCACTTCCGAGATTTCCGGTAGTTCCAACGCCATCTGACCAAGGCCCATCACTGTCGCGACAACCGCATCGATTTCCGCCGGCTCCAGCCCGCGCCGCGCCGAGGCGATGCGCCCATCGCACAGGCTGGCCACGACCTTGCGCGCCATATCGGCATCGAACGGCGGGCGCAGCATGGCCACTTCGGCCAGCACTTCGACCAGCACACCACCCATGCCGACCACGATGATCGGGCCGAACGAAAGATCGCGCTTGATCCCGCAGGTCAATTCCATGCGCGCAGGGACCATTTCCTGCACCAGAATGCCCGAAAGCGCCACATGTGGGGCACCGCGCGCCACGTCCTGCAACATGGCTTCGGCCTCCGCCTGAACCGAACCGGCTTCCAGCCCGAGACGCAGGCCGCCCACGTCGGACTTGTGCATCAGTTCCGGGCTCATGTACTTGATCGCCACCTTGCCGCCGATTTCAGCCGCAGCGGCATCCGCATCGGCCGGGGTCGCCACCAGCTTTTCCCGGGTCACCGGAATACCGTATTCCGCGAAGAGCTGCTTGCCTTCATGCTCCATCAACACCTTGCGGCCTTCAAGGGACTCGAACAGCGCCCGCATACGGGCAATACGCGCCTCATCCTTGACAGGCGCCTTGACCACTTTCGGACGATCGAGCGACTGGCGAGCGAGCGCCCCCAGCGGGCGCACCGCACGCGACGGGTCGAGATAGAGCGGCGTCCCCGCTTCCGAAACCTTCTCCACCAGCCCCGTGCACAGGATCGAAACCGGCTTGTCGGTGCCCTTGTCGCCATCGATCAGCGCCTGAATGAAATCGAGTGTGTGATCCCAGGTCACGCAAGTGATCATGTCGATCGAGGGGCTTTTGCCCAGATGCTCCATGATGCCGACAGCCGCGTGCTGGTGCGCAACGATCTGCGCGGTGGTGTCGAGCGGATTGGCCATCGAACCGAAGAACGGCGGTGGCATAACCGCTTCCAGCGCGGCCTGTTCTTCGGCCGGCAATTCCGGCACGGTCAGCCCCACTTCCGCCGCTTCATCGGTCAACAGCACGCCCGCACCACCAGACGTGGTGAGCACGGCGAGACGGCGGCCCTTGGTGCGCTTGCCGGTTTCGAACATCAGCCCGAGATCCAGCATTTCCTGCATCGTTTCAGCGATATGCACGCCGTACTGTTCACAAACAGCGTAAAGCACATCGGCCGATCCGGTGATCGAACCCGTGTGGCTCATCGCGGCACGCGCCGCTTCTTCCGAGCGACCGGCCTTGAGCAGGACGATCGGTTTGTCGAGTTCGATGGCGCGTTCCGCCGTTTCGATGAAGATATCCGGATCACGCAGCGTTTCGACGCAGGCGAGCAGAACCTTCACTTCCGGCCGTTCGATCAGATGACGGCATACCATCGAAACGTTGCAATCGACTTCGTTACCCGTGCTGACGAACCAGCCCACGCCCAGCCCGGCCCGCATGGCCATCAGCGAGATGTAGGAACCGAAACCGCCGCTCTGCGATACCAGTGCGGTGCCGCCAGCCTTGGGCAGCGGCGAATCCGGTGTGATTGCGAAGTTCGCCATCACACCGCCATGCATATTGAAATAGCCGATGCAGTTCGGCCCAATCAGACGAATGCCGGTACGCCGGGAAATTTCCGCCAGTTGTTCCTGCAGCGCGGCGCCTTCTTCGCCCACTTCCGCAAATCCGGAGGTGACAACCACGGCACCCGCGATTCCCGCCGCCGCTGCGGCTTCGACCATTTCCGGAACCATTTTGGCCGCCACGGCCACCACGGCCAGATCGGCTGCTTCCGGCAGGTCATCGAGCGAGGCATACGCCTGCACACCCATGATTTCCTGCTCGGTCGGGTGAATCGGATAGAGCGGGCCCTTGAAAGCACGCTTGAGGTTGGCGAAGAGCAGGCCACCAATGCGGTGCGCCGTATTGGATGCGCCAATCAACGCGATCGAACGGGGCGACAACATCCGGTCCATCGCGGACAGGTCTGCGGCATGATTCTGGGTCTGGCTGGCGGACATGGTCTCTCCTTGCGTTCCGATCCGATGCCCCAGCGCGGTGGGACAAGGCAAATTCCCGGTGCCCCTGCAGAGCCGGAAGCGAATTGGCAAGTCGCTTCTCGCAAGGGACCGGTCAGATTCTCACGCGTATGGCCATATTGGACTGTCCGCGAACGGGCAATGCGCTATTTCCCCCCCTCATAAATCCGCACGCAGGCATCTTCGCAATAGGTACGCTCACCGCCCATCAGGTCAGGTCGAAGCGATCCGTTCCAGAATTATCCGGCTCGCCCCCCCGGGAGACAGCGTGTCCCCCGCCTCACGAAGCATATCGTCGATCCAGACCACGGCGGCATAGAGCCCGCTATCCATCAGCCGCTGGTCGAACCGGTTTTCCATCGTTGCATAGTCCGCTTCGGAAAACTGCGGCATCAGATCGATAATCATGCCGACAATCATGCCCAGCGCGGTGGAATAGAGCGAAGCCTTGTACTGCAGATGGAGTTCGTCAAAATCGAGCGCGCCCGCCCCTCGCGCGGCGAATTCGTCGATAAATGCATTCAGAACCATGTTCTTGATCGCCAGATGCCGTTCCGGGTCGACCATCATCAGCATGCCACTGAGCGCCTGCGCAAAGCTCATTTGCCCCGCCCCGCCCCAGTCCAGCAATCCGGCATGCAGTTTCCCATCCGCCTCCCGCCAGAACCACGCATTGTCGGGATTCAGATTGGGATGGCACATACCGACATAATCGGGGTCGCTGTGCAAATAGGCGATGACGGCATCCTTGTTCGCCAATCCGAACAGCAGGTCTTCACGCCACCGCGCAAGGAATTGCGGATCGCGGACATGATCAACGAACAATTGCGGCGCCACACGCGATACGAAATCGATCAGGCGATCAACCCTTTCCTCCACGTCCGCACCCGTCGCGAAATCGCGTGCCGAACGCGCATAAGGGAACAATGCCTCAACGCCGTACCCCAACGCGCCCGTGCGATGATCAGCAGCCAGCGCGGCAAGGGAGCGGGCCAGTACCGCGTAATGATCTTCCAGCGCGGGAATCAAATGATCCCACCCTTTCAGATGGGCCGGCTCGATCGGATCGACACCAAAGGGGATGCGATCGGTAATCAGAATATAATTGGTCGTGTGGGAGGAATATTCACCGAAATAGTACCGGGCGACAGGAACCGGTAATGGCTGTTCGCGCGAAAATTTGTGCATGGCGATCTCGCCATGGGCCATGCGCGAAAGGCCAAACTTGTATTCTTCCCGTTCCGCCGGCGGCGGGAACTTGACGAACAGCTTTTCCGACAGCTCCGGTTCCGATCGGGCATAGCGCACTTCGAGGAATGCATTTTCCGAAGCACCGAATTTCCCCAGCGACTTAAGTTCGACAATCTCCGTCACCGCATTGTCGGCCGCGATTGTACCCGCCGCGCGGAAGGCCTCCGTGAGGAAGGCTGCACCAAAGGTATCGAACATCGCGATGGAGAAAGGAAAATCGAGGCCGTAATAGTCACCCGCAGCGACCGTGGTGTGGCGCTGCCTGAATGTCTCATAATCGAGGCCGTGCGCGGGCAGTTCGGCAGCGGGTTCCAGATCGCGGGCATCCATCCAGCCAGCCGGGCTGCTGATCCGGACGCGCGCATTGCCGCTTTCATCAGCCTCGACCTGCGCACAAACCACAAGTGTTCCCAACGGCAAGGCGTGCAATACCGGGGATGTGTCCTGCCTATCGCGGGTAACGGCGGCCCCGTTTTCCGAACTGATCTTGCAGCGCATCCCGGGATGCAGTCTTTCCTTGTTAGCGAGCACCCAAATATCCTTTGAAAATATGAAAGCCGATTGTGCCGGGCACGCGCGGGTCAGCCTGCAGGCTGACTGATCTGGATCAGGTGCCCCTCCGGATCCAACAGGAAAGCATGCCGGAAACCACCCCCGCCGTCTGCGATGCTGTAACCCCACCAAGCGCGTTGGCCCGCTCGAGAAGCGCATCAAGGTCCTGCGTGGCGAACCCCAGTATGGTTTCATCACTGGCGGGGCCTGCCCGATCATGGAACCGTACCAGAACAAACATCGGACCGCCTTCCGAGGTCGGCATAAAGACCACTTCACTCACTTTGCGCCCGGTGATTTCGGCATCGAGACGATGCACCTCCACCAGCCCGAACACATCGCGGTAAAATTCCGTCGCCCTCTCGAGATCATGCACCACCAGTTTGGTAAACATGAAATCCACGTCATGGCTGCGGCCATGCGGTAAGGTTGCAGCCATTTCTCATTCTCCCGGTTTCGCGTTCGCGCGCACTGTTTACGCGCACTTTGTTTGTCTGCCGTAATTTATTACAACAGACTGTGCGATAATCAAGTACGGCCAAACAGCCGCTGTGCGAACCCGCCCACTCCTGTTTGCTTTTGACAGCGCACCACGCTTGCGCCACCTACGCCCCGCGCGCCACTCGGCGCACGATCAATCGCATCCTGTGCGGATCAAGGAGAGTACGATGCGCTGGAAACATCGCCCCGAAGGTTCCAACTGGGGCGATTTCGGTCCGGACGACCAACTCGGCCGTATGAATCTCCTGACCCCTGAACGGCGGCTGGCGGGCATTCGCGAAGTGCAGCAAGGCGTGGCCTTCACACTGTCCCTGCCGCTCGATTATCCCGGCCCCATGGTGGATATGCGCAAGCCGCCGCGCCTCTTCGTCGAACAGATGGAAGATGGTTCGCCAGCCTACAATCAGGTGAGCGATCACTGCTCCGACGTCATGTGCGATGATGGCGTGGTACTTTACACGCAGTTTTCCACCCAGTGGGATTCGCTCGCTCACATGGGCCAGAAATTCGATGCCGATGGCGATGGTGTGGCCGAAAAAGTCTATTACAACGGTTACCGCGCGGACGAGCATATGCTCGGCCCCGATCATCCCGATGGCCCTTACGCCAGGGCTCTGGGAATTGAGAACATGGCGGCTGCGGGCGTTCAGGGCCGTGGTGTGATGCTCAATTTCAAGGCCATGTTTGGCACCGATTATCGCCGGGTCGGATATGATGATCTGATGCGCACAATCGATGCGCAAAAGGTGGATGTGCAAAAAGGCGATTTCCTGCTGATGCACGTCGGGTATGACGAAGCGGTGCTGTCGATGAACCGCCAGCCCGACCGCAGCATTCTCGACATTCTGGGCGCTGGGCTGGATGGAAGCGATCCGCGCCTGCTGCAATGGATCGATGACAGCGGCATTGTCGCCATCTGTTCGGACAATCTCGCGGTGGAAGCCTATGACTGGGACAATCCACCGGGCGCCGATCATGCCATCCTTCCGCTCCACGAACTCTGCCTGTTCAAACTCGGCATTCACCTTGGCGAACTGTGGCTGTTGCACGAACTGGCCGACTGGTTGCTGGCGCATAATCGCAGCGCTTTCCTGCTGACCGCGCCGCCGCTCCGGCTGCCCGGATCGGTCGGTTCGCCCGCCACCCCCATTGCCACGGTCTGATCCTGCCGCCGGTTCAATCTTTCTGGCTGGACTTCGGCGCTTTCCGCATCGCGGCTTGCAGTTCAGCCAGTTCCACGCCCTGCACCGTCCGGGCCACGTTATCCTGTAAAGTGCGGTAAAGCGCCAGAACGCGCACGCCCGCCACTGTCAACCGGGCGCCACCGCCGTGATGGCTGCCCGGCGATGTTTCGACCAGAGGTTCGCGCCAGCAGCGGTTCATCGTATCGACCAGCAACCACGCGCGCCGATAGCTCATGCCCATGGCCCTGCCACCGCGGGAAATCGACCCCGTATCGCGGATCGCCTCGAGCAGATCCGCTTTGCCCGGCCCCATCGCGATCTCTTCACCGCACATGAGCTGCAATTTGATCTTGATCGGAAGGGATGCCTCCATGGCCCCTGTTCTAGCCCTCGCACCCGATAACGGGCAAGCCGCAAGAATTTGCGCGCGGTTTCAGCGGATCAGGCAACCCGCCGTCCGGTATCATGCAGCGACGCCAATACCGGCTCGAGCATAGCGACCTTCTCCGCCGCCACAGGCTCCTGGAGGCAAAAGCCCTGGCCGTAACGGCAACCCAGTTCGGCGAACCGGCTGACATCGTCAAACCCTTCAAGATGCTCAGCCGTGCATGGCACCTGTAACGCCTCGCACAGTTTGATTACGCCTTTTGCAAGGAGAAGGCCTTCTTCCTTCCGGGCGTTGAGCGTCAGGGAACTGTCAAGCTTGATTTCATCAAAGCGCATCGATCGCAGGTAGGAAACCGATGCATAGCCCGCGCCAAAATCATCAAGAACGATCCGAACGCCACGCTGCTGCAAGATGCCGCAGTTTTCCATCGCACGGTCGCTGTCGGCCAATTGCGCCGTCTCGGTAATTTCCAGTTTCAGGCGATGCGGTGCCAACCCGCCCTCGCGCAGAATATGCAGGAGTTCACCTACAAAACCCGGCGTGGCGATATGCGCCGCACACGCGTTGAACGATAGCGACACATGATCCGGCCAATGCACGGCATCCCCCATGACCTGCGTGAGAAGTTCCCATGTCAGGGCCGGAATGACCCGGGTTCGTTCCGCGATCGGAATGAACTCACCGGGAGGGACTACGCCCAACCCAGGCAAATCCCAGCGCGCCAGTGCTTCCAATGAAACCAATGCGCCAGAATCAAGGTTATAGATTGGCTGGTACACCGGATAGATGCCCCCCCGCTGTACCGGCTGGCAGAGCGCATCATGGATTTTGACCTTGCGTTCCTCATCCGCCCCAAGGCTCGAGGAATAGAGCACGAAGCGTTGATCCGGGTTACGCTTCGCGTGGTACATGGCGGCATCCGCCCGCGCGACAAGGCGCGCGGATGAATGCGTGCCACCCACACCGGCATAAACAAGCCCACAGGCCGCCGATACCCGAAAACTCTTACGCCCGATAAGGATTGGCTTTTCCAACGCTGCGACAATGCGATGCCCAAGCCTGTCCGCATCGGACCGCGAGGGCTGGAATACAATCGCCGCGAATTCATCACCCCCGAGCCGCGCGAGTACCGCAGACGAACCCATCGCGTGACGAAACCGTTCGCCTGCATATTTCAATATCTGGTCGCCAACGACATGGCCCCAATAGTCATTGATTTCTTTGAAGCTGTTCAAATCCATTATCGTCAGCGTGAACGCCCGCCGTTCCGAAACGGCCCGCTCAAGCTCGGCAAGGAAGTAGCGCCTGTTGGCCAACCCGGTCAGTGCATCGGTATTGGCCAGATTATGCGCCTTGAGTTCGCTCTTGCTCAGGCGTTGCACCAGCAGCCGCAGTTCTTCTGCCGCCAGCCTGCGCTGCTGCAAGCTCACCGCTGCAGGCAAGGCAGACATCATGGCGGTGGCAAGGTACAATTGCAGCGCCCTGAAACCCCAGCTCGAAGATCCGGTCATCGCTGCGATCGGCCCCAGACCAGAATAAGTCGCCGCAATGCCGATATGGGACAGGATGATCAATGACAGCACCGCACCCAGCCGCTCTGCCTTGAAAGCAGACATCAGAATCGGGAAGAACGGCAACAGCAGCAGCGGCGTGGTCGGCTGAAGGAAGACCCCTGTCGCGGATATCGCCACCACGGCCAACAGGGCAACCACACCGATCATTTCCAGATGGGACTTGCTTCTGACCTCCAGGGCCAGTTGCCCGCTCAACGCGAGCCAGACCAGAGGCGTCAGAACGAGCGCCGCAAGGCTGTCGCCGAAGAACCACGCGACACACACCGTGCCAAAGTTTGCGTCCGCCGGCGTCCCGCCAAGCAGAGCAGCAGGCACAGCCAACGCAAGCGGCGAGATGATCCCGGCGACCAGTACGAAGGAAAGCACGCCGTTAAGACTTTCGAACCAGTCGAATCGCCCTCTGCGCAGTTTACCCAACAGCCAGAACGCCCCAATTTCATCGATCAGGTTGATTGCCGTCATTAGGAAAGAGACCTGCGGCGACCACCCGAACAGTATCATTCCGAGCATCCCGCCGATGCCACAGCTTATCACGGCCATCCGGTGCATTTTCTTTGGCCGCGCAGCGAGATAGGCGAGCAGAATTGCTGGTGCCGGCCACACGACAGGCACCCCTTCGCTCAAGCTCATCAGCCATGTACTGGCTGCAGTAAGCAAGAAAAATGCAACGCCCAGGATAATGGGCGACAATGTTCGTCGATCTAGCAATGCCGTCCTCCCGGGCACCTTGAATAGAGGACAAGCTTGAAAGGCTGGTTAATTTTTCCCGATTGATCGACAGATTCTGAATATTTTTCTTAATCTATTACAATAAAGGGATAATTTAAATACTCAGGTCTTGGTGTTATCTTTTTTGGTAATTAAACTCACATCCTCGTCATGACCACTCTTGTTGCTGAAAAAAGCCAATGCAAACAAGCCACAACCTAATAGAACGGAAAACAGAACACCCAAAATCGTGGCAAGAACGGTGTGCACCGTTACCGAATCCATCATCACCAGATAGGCCAACGCGGCCACAACCATCAAAATCGCAGCCAGTGCGATCCACTTGAGCATACGCCGGAACTCCAGCGCCGCACCTTTATCAAGATATGTCACGATTGATCTTCCTTCCTCGCCACAGCCATCCTTCTCCTGAAATGCTGTGACGCAATCTGTAGTGACATAGTAACACAATCCTTATCCTGCCAATTGGACATAACGTCCACGCGCAAGGCTTGGCATAGGCAGCGAACCGGCTAAGGTCGCACCCGACATGACTGACGCACCCACCGATGCCAGCCTTCCGGTCAAGCGCAAACGCGGCCGCCCCGCCGGACGCACGCCGCTGCAGGAAGAAAGTCTGCGCCAGACACGCGCGGCCATTCTGGGGGCAACCGCCAGCCTTCTGAGCTCCAAGACCTATGTAGAAACCACGATTGACGACATCATCCGCACTGCGGGAATCGGTCGCACGACGTTCTACCTGCATTTTGAATCGAAATTCGCTCTCGCCATCGCCATCGTCGACAGCATCGCCACGGACTGGCACGAACTGTTCCTCGAACTGGCCGCGATCCCCGCGCGTGATATCGAAAAGTTGATCGCATGGATCGCGACGTTGAGCGATCTTTACATCGATCACGGCTACGTCTCCCAACTGGCGGTGCAGCTTCCGGTTTTTGAGCCGAAATTCGAAGAACGGCTGCAGAAAGACCGTAACGACCTGATCGATCTGCTGGGCCAGGCTGGCGTTGGCGGCTTTGCCATTGCCGCACGTACCCCCGCCGGCGAACCCTTGTCGCGCGAACGGGCGCAGGCACACCTCCTGCTGGTGCGGCTGGACCGGTTGTGCCACGATTTTTCACGTGGCCTGCTCTGGTCGGCAGAGGATATGGCGATTCAGGTCAGGCTGGTTGCCGAAGAACTCTCAGCGTTTCTTTCGCTTCCCGCAACAAGGCGGGCATAAGCGTCCCTGCGTGGCAATGGCCATTTGACTGGACTGTTAGTCCACTATATTTCAACGCAAACATATGAAACGGATGAGAGGATCGGACTGCCAATGCGCAAGGCGCATGCCCTCCTGCCTGACGCCAGCGCCATCGACCATCGGGTCAGACGGCCAAGCCAGGGTGATGGGTGCAGTGCAGGCTTCCCCACCCCAATTCCTGAAGGAGACCGCCAATCATGTCGCAATTGAAGTACGGCCAGATCATACAGCTTGGCTATATCGTCGCAGATCTCGATGCCGGGATCGATCACTGGATGAACACCATGGGGATCGGGCCGTGGACGGTGTTCCGCAATGTCACCATGGAAGGCATCTATCAGGGTCAAGCGACAACGGTCAAAATGGATGTCGCCATGGGATATCAGAACGACATGCAGGTCGAACTGATCCAGCAAACCAGCGACACCCCTTCGCCCTATCGCACTGCGGACGGAAAGCCCCTGCTCGGCCTGCATCATATCGCCTGGTTGACCGACAATCTCGATGCCGTGGTCACGCAGGCTGAAGCCGATGGCTGCACTACGATTTTCCGCGCGCAGAACCCCGGCACGCGCGTCGCCTATCTGACGCTGCCTGATGAAGCGGAAACCCGCGTGGAGTTCATCGAAAGTCCGGCCACGGCAGAATTGATCAAATCGGGCATAGCGGCCAGCCGCGACTGGGATGGCACAAATCCGATCCACGAAATCGATTTCGCAGCATAGGCCTTCGGCATGCAAAAAAGGGGGCGGTCGCACCGCCCCCTCCTTGTCCCGCCAGACTGGCCAAGGGACGCCTGATTTGCATCCGGCAAGGCCTGCAAAGACTAGGCGCCGAATGCGCCGTATATTTCACCAATCGACGGGTTGCGCCGCAGCGTCTGCCCACCACTGACGTGAATGACCTGCCCGGTCACGAATGCGGCTTCGTCACCGGCCAGCCAGACCGCCGCATCGACCACATCCTTCTTCACACCCGGCCTGCCAAGAGGGATTTCGCGCTGATAAAGCGCGCGCATCGCGGCCGAGTTCATCCCCCCACCAGACATCGGCGCATCCGCGATACCCCCGGGGGCCAGCGAGTTCGCCCGAATGCCCTGCGGCCCGAATTCGTTGGCGATGGTGCGCATCACATGTTCCATCCCGGCCTTGGTGCCCATGTAAGCGGCGTGGTTGTCCATCATGATTGTGGCGGTCACCGACGAAATCTGGATCAGGCTTCCCCCATCCGGCATGACCCGCACGAGATCCTGAAAGAAGCGGTAGGGTCCGTTGAACTGCAGGACCGACATCAGCGCGACATCTTCTGCAGTGGTTTCCAGGAACGGCTTGAGCAGCCCCCAGCCTGTCGAATTGATCCCGATATCGATCCCGCCGAGCGCATCGGCGGCCCCCTCCACCATCCGGTCAATCGAGGACACATCTGCCAGATCGCACACGAATGCGGGCACGCCCAGTTCCTTGCCAATCGCCTGCGTATTGTCCGGATTACGTCCGGCAATGGCCACACTGGCCCCTTCCGCAACAAACCGTTCGGCCAGTGCCAAGCCAAGATTATCGCGGTTCACGCCCAGAATAAGGGCCTTCTTGCCTGCAAGGCGACCGGTCATAACTCTCCCTTTCCATACACGTTCTGCTGTTTGCATTGTGAATTGCGCACGGGGCAATGCCCCGCAAATCCCATAAACGATTTACGAAGAACTATGAGTACTGTCAAATTCACAACGCTGTTTTACGCAAGGCGATACAGCACGGTGCAGGCAGTCCAGATTCAGCCCGCACGATGCAGGGCGGAGCAGGCTCAGCCGATCCGATCGACCAGATCTGCCGCCCCGCGCATCGCCCCTTCGATGTAAGTGACCCCCAGCGCATCGCCGACGCAGTGAACGGAAAGCCCGGCCGCCTTCAATTCCTCGGCCAGCGCAACATCGCCCGTTGCCCCTTGCGCGACGATAACCTGATCGCAGGGCACCGCCTGTTCCTGCCCGTGCTCGTCTGCGAAACGGACAGCATCCGCATCGATCCGGATACCCGATACACCACCGCGCAGATCGATTCCGTGTTCGCGCAACTCCTCAAGCAGGCGCATACGGCGGACAATGGTCAGCCCCCGGCCCAGCCGCTGCTGTTCGTCGATCACGGTGACCCTGCGCCCCCGCTCGCCCAGAAATTCGGCCAGTTCCAGCCCGACCAGTTCGCCGCCGATAATCACGACATTCTGCCCCAGCGGCATCCACTGGTGAGTCGCCTTGCGTACGAATTCGAGATTGTCGGTAATGCCGGTGGCCGCACCTATCCGGGTTGCAGTGCGGGCCAGCCAGCCCGTCTTGCGCTTGAGCTCGTCCGAGCTCTGCCCCAGCATGAGCTGACGCATATCATCGCCTGACAGGACATGCGCCTGATCCGATCCGGGAATTGGCGGCATGGCGCGGCGTGCACCGGTGGCCACAATCACTTCATCGGGATTGAGCGCACGGATCAGATCCGCCGTCGCATCGGCTTTCAGCCGCACATCGACCTTCGATGCCTTGATCTGCCGCTGCAGCCAGTCAAGCAGACGCTCGTTCGCGGCATAGGCCAACGAAGCGAAACGCAGCGTGCCGCCCAGCTTGTCACCCTTTTCCAGCAGAACCACCTCGTGCCCCAGCGCATCCATCCGCCGGGCGGATTCCATCCCCCCCGGACCGCCGCCGATCACCACCACGCGTTTACGCCTGGCATCGCCATTTTTCCTGTCGGGGCGTTTGAATTCGAAGCCCGTTTCAGGATTAACCGCACACCGCGCGGAATCGTTGACATAGATGGCGCTGATGCAAGTGTAGCAATAGATACATGGCAGAACGTCTTCCTGGCGGCCTGCCGTCAGCTTGGCAGGCAGATGCGGATCGGCCAGCATCTTGCGCCCCATCGCCACGAAATCGAGGCTGCCATCGGCAATCGCCTTGTCGCCCACTTCGGGTTCGATCCGACCTGATGCGATCACCGGCACCTTGACCGCCGCCTTGATTTGCGCCGCGAACGGAATGTTCAGCCCCGGGGTGTGCGGGGTGTGCGATCCCGAATGCAGCTTGGGCTGATCGGTATCGTGATAGGCGGTGACGCAGATCGCATCGACGCCCGCCGCCTCGGCCTGCTGGGCATTCCAGATCGCGTCATCGATCGTCAGGCCGCCTTCCTTGCCGACTTCGCGGGAATCGAGCTTGCACCAGACCGGGAAATCCGGCCCCACGGCCGCACGCACCGCGCGGATCACCTCCAGCAGGAAACGGATACGGTTTTCGCGCGAGCCGCCATAGTCATCCGTCCGGCCATTGGTCTTGGGCGAAATGAAGCTGGATAGCAGATACCCGTGTCCACCGTGAATTTCGACAGCATCGAACCCGGCCGTTTTCGCGCGCACGCCAGCTTCGGCAAACTGGCGAATAACCAGCGCGATATCCTCGACCGTCATGATCTTGAGCGTGACCGGTTCCGTCGGCTTGGCCATCTGCGCGATCTCTTCAGGTATGAAGGCCGCGGTAAAATCAGTCTTGGGTGCCGGGGGATAATCCGGCGCCCACATCGGCCGCCCTTCCAGCATATCAACCTGCGCGACCAGACCGCCATGGTGTATTTGTGCCGCGATCTTCGCGCCGTGTTTATGCACCGCCGTGGTGAGCGCCGTCAGACCCGGCAGAAACCGGTCATCGGAAATGGCAATCTGGTTGAGCTGGTTGCCACCGATCGGCCAGGCAACGCCTGCCACACCGGTAATAATCAGCCCCACGCCTCCCCTGGCCTGCTCCTCGTGATAGCGAATGATCCGTTCGCCACAATGGCCATCGGGTTCCGCCATGCTGACACCCATCGCGGGTACCGCGATACGGTTGCGCAGGACCATGGACCCGATCCGGCCTTCGGAAATCAGGTGGGGAAGCGCATTGCTCATTATCTTGTCCTCTCCTCAAACAGGCTGCCGACGGCTCTCTCAGGAACCTTCCGGCAAGGCGAAGGCGACCAGTGAATCGCCCAACCCCGTGCCCATGAACTTATGCCCGCCTGCCGCGATCACGACATACTGGCGCCCGTCCTTCTTGAGACGATAGGTCATCGGCGTGGATTGGCCACCGGCAGGCAGGCGCGCACGCCAGACCACCTCGCCCGACTTGATATCGTAGGCGCGGATATATTCATCGGAGGTTGCGCCAATGAAGACAAGGCCGGAACCGGTCACAATCGAACCGCCCATATTGGGCACGCCGATCTTGAACCATGCCGGGAACGGCGCCTGATCGCGAGTGGTGCCCAGTGGCACGTTCCACAGCACCTTACCCGCCTTCAGGTCGATCGCCATGAGCTTGCCCCACGGTGGACGGTTGCACGGCGCGCCGAAGGGCGAGAGCAGCGGCAACATGGACAGGCCATAGTCCGCACCCTTGGTCGGCATGATCCGCTCACCCGCCTTGGTGCGGGCTTCGATTTCGGCGTTGGGCACGAGCTTCATGATCGCCGCCACCTGATTGGTGTTGGCAATCAGAATGCCGCGCTTCTGGTCAACCGTCACGCTGCCCCAGTTTGATGCGCCCATGAAACTCGGGAACTGGATCCAGCCCTTGGTCGAGGGGGGCGTAAAAATGCCCTTGGATTCGACGGAGTTGAACGCTTCCTTGCACTTGTACTTGTCGTAAGGCGTGAAGCCCCACATGTCGTCTTCGGTCAAATCCGGATCGCGCACGATGAAGGCCGGATTGGCCGGGAACGGCTGTGTCGGCGACAGGACTTCGCCCGGAAGCTCGCTCTGCGGCACTGGGCGTTCTTCCACCGGGAACAACGGCTTGCCCGTACGCCGGTCGAGCACGAAAATATGGCCGACCTTGGTCGCCTGCACCAGTGCGGGGATCGTCCCGTTGGCCGTAGGCAGATCGAACAGTACCGGCTGCGAGGGGATGTCATAATCCCACACATCCTTGTGCACCGTATTGAAGTGCCAACGCACTTGCCCGGTTGTCGCATCCAGAGCCACCACCGCGCTGGAATAGTAATCGAGGCCGTTGCGGCCCGCCGCGATGTGATCCGGCGGGGCATTGCCCATCGGCACGTAGATCAGGTTCAGCGCAGGGTCGACCGACATCGGCGCCCAGGAATTGGGGGTAGAACGGACGAACTTTTCGCCTGCTGGCGGAGCCGGGGGAGTCTTCAAGCCCGGCGGCACGGCATTCCACGACCACACCGGCTGGCCGGTATGCACATCAAATGCCCGGATCGTGCCAGCAGGCATATCCGTGCGGACATTGTCACGCACACCGTGGTTGGTCACGACGAGGTTACCGACCACCACCGGCGGCGAGGAAATCGTGATATCGCCGCGTTCACGCTTGCCCATGTCGGCCTTGATATCGACCACGCCGTTCGCGCCGAACGAAGGGCATTCCTTGCCCGTGGCGGAATCGTAGGCCAGCATCCGCCCATCCAGCGTCCCGGCGAAGATCTTGCCCGCGCAAAGCTGGCCTTCCTCGATCTTCACATCGCGCGCATAAGTCACGCCGCGGCAGTTGATCAGGTAGGTGCTGTAATTGTCGGAATCGGGTTGGACCGCCCAGATTTCCTTGCCCGTTTCCGGATCGACAGCGGCAATCTTGCCCGTGCCAGCACAAACGTAGAGGCGATTTTCCGCAATGATCGGGGTGGCTTCAAACGTCGGAGAAGAAAACTCTGGCGGGTCTTTCGCCATGCCGATGTGGTATGTCCACGCGGGTTTCAGGGCCCATGCGTTTTCCGGGGTAATCTGGGTCAGCGGAGAATAGCGCGATCCCCCCTGATCGTTACCCCAGGCATCCCACCCTGCCACTGGCCCGGCAAAGTCAATGGCCGGATTCGCCCGGAACACATTGGCCTGCCACGCCCACGCCAGACCCGCCATGCCGACCACAACCGCACCCGCAAGCAACAGCTTCCTACGACGCGTCATTTTCCCTCCCGAGATTCCATTTTTGCACTCTAGTGTCATGGCGTTACCCCTAACACTCGCGATTGCCAATGGATGTTATGCGATCTTTGCGCAGAAGCGGGGTCATCCTGCTACGCATTATTCAGCCATTCGGCAAAATCCTTCCGGTTGGCTCAGCTTCGGACTGCACGAACTCTTCCGCTTCCTCGATTGTGGCCAGCAGCCGGATGTTCCGCCAGCTACCCTGCAGGTAATAGGCCGCCGTCATGATCAGCGAGAGCGCGCCACCGATCGGAAAACTCCACCAGATCGCATCGGCGCCGATCGCCCCCTGCAAGCCATAAATCGATCCGAGACGCCCCGGAATGTAGGCCAGCACCATGATGATCAGCGGCACCATGGTGGCGCCGTTGGCACGGGTGATCGACGACAGGACCATCGTCACCCCCATCAGGATGAAAGCCCAACTGGCGAGGAGGCCGATATGTTCGGCAATGGCGATCGCTTCGGGATGGCGCGGCAGGAACAGTTGCAGAAGAAAGCCGTCAAATATCAGCGTTACGGCAACTATCACCCCGGTCAGGCACAGATTGACCATCACCCCGGCAATGGCGATCCGGTTGATCCGATCCCATTTTCCCGCGCCGATATTCTGCGCCGCCATGGCGCTCGCGGCCATACCGATCGCCATCGCGGGCATCTGGATATAGGTCCACAGCTGATTGACCGCCCCATAGGCCGCCACGGTATCGGTACCTTCGCGATTGACCAGCCCGAGCATGACCAGCGCCGATCCCGACATGACCACCATCTGCAAGCCCATCGGGATACCCTTGCTGACAATGATCATGACCAGTTCGCGACGCGGCAGGAGATAGCGGAATTCCTGCCCGCGCAGACGGATCGGGAGATCGCGCCCGTAGATTACCGCAAGCATGACGACGAAGGAGACGAAATTGGCAACCAGCGTGGCCAGTCCAGCACCCATAATGCCCAGTTCGGGAAATGGTCCCATGCCACTGATAAGTATAGGATTCATCACGATATCGACCACCATGCCTGGCAATAGCAACAGCATGGGCGTGAGCGAATCCCCGGCACCGCGCATCGCCATGGAAAAGAACACGGTCAGCAGGCTCGTGGGGAGGCCGAGATACATTACCCGCAGGTAGATCAGGGCCTGCGGATAGACGTCGTCGGGCGTCCCCAGCATGTGCAACAGGGCAGGCGCGGTGTACCAGCCGGCAACAGTGGCGATGACGCCCAGAGCGAAAAACAGGGTGACCCCGGTGCCGACACCTTGCCGCACACCGTCCCAGTCCCCCTTCCCCGCACTCTGTCCGATGATGATGGTCGAGGCCATGCCAAACCCGAAGATCAGCGCGAACATCATAAACATGATGAGGTTAGCATTGGCCGTGGCGGCCAGCCCGGTCTCGCCGACCAGTTGCCCGATCCACACCGCATTGATGGAACCGTTGATCGATTGCAGCACATTCGATCCCAAAGCGGGCAACGCGAACAGCAAAAGCGTGCTGGCAATCGGGCCGGTGGTGAGATCTCTCATGTTCCCGGCAGATGCCCGCGACTGGCCCATTGCGACACATCCTTTCCCGTCGCCACCTACGTTCACGCACGAACGTCCGGCAGCCTACCGTAAACACTGCGTTGAGGCCCTAGGACCAGTCTGCCCGAAAAACCACCTTTCTGAAATTTGCCGTTCAGCTAAGAAGGTTAAGAGGTGCCGCACTGCGATAACAGAATGAAACATTATCCGCGTATGCGGTCCACCAGTTCTCGCGTTATGTGTCGCAAATTGTCGCAGACACAAATGTCCGGTTGTCTGCATCGCCGGGGTTTGCGAGTTGAAGACAGGTTTTGAGGTTTCGGCACTAATGCGCATGCTTACATACCGGCCAGTTATCCATTTGATCCTTCTGCCCGCCATGCTCTCGATGGTCACCGCCTGCGCTGGTGGGGATGAGGGCGGCAAGGGGAAGAAAGGGCCGCCGGAAGTCGGCTATGTCGTCGTACAGCCGCAATCGGTGCCAGTGCAAACCGAACTGGGCGGGCGCGTTGTCGCCTTCGCCACCAGCGAAGTGCGCCCGCAGATTACCGGGGTCATTCGTCAGCGTTATTTCACGGAAGGCAGCTACGTCCGCGCGGGCCAGCCCCTGTTCGAGATCGATCCCAGCCTCTATCGCGCCGCAGTCAATCAGGCATCGGCCGATCTTTCCAGCGCACAGGCCAGTGCCAATGCCGCAACTGCCAAGGCCAACCGTTATCGGCCGCTTGCCGAAATGGAGGCTATTGCAAAGCAGGACTACACCGATGCCAACGCCCAGGCGCAAGTCGCCCGGGCAGCCGTCGCGCAAAGACGCGCGGCGCTGGAAACCGCCAATATCAACCTGCGTTTCACCACGGTCCCCGCACCGATCAGCGGGCGCATCGGGCGTTCGCTGTTCACCAAGGGGGCACTTGTCAACGCAGGTCAGGCCGATCCACTGGCCGTGATCCAGAGCGCGGACCCGGTCTATGTCGACATGCAACAGTCGAGCGCGGACCTCACCCGGCTGCGACGCAGCTTCGCATCGGGCGGATTGGCCAGCAGCGGCACATCCGTGCGGATCAAACTGGAAGACGGCAGCGATTATGGCCCGACTGGCCGCGTTGAATTTTCGGAAGTGACTGTCGATCAGGCGACCGGGTCCGTTACCCTGCGCGCACGCTTCCCCAATCCCGAAGGGCTGCTGCTTCCCGGCATGTTCGTGACGGCGTTCTTCGATCAGGCAATCAATCCCAACGCCTTTCTGATCCCGCAGGCCGCCCTGCAGCGCGATTTCGACGGGTCTGCCTTCGTCTACCTCGCCAGCAAGGATGGCAAGGCTTTGCGTCGCAAGATCGTGGCGCAGGGGACATCGGGCGCGAACTGGATCGTAACCAGCGGGCTCAACGCGGGTGATCGCGTCATCACACAAGGAACGAACGGCCTGACCCACGGTGTGGCCGTCAAACCCGTGCCTGCCAGCACGCCTCAAAAAACGGATGCGTCGGCCAAAAATGCGAAGCCTGCCGTGAAAACGGGGGGCTGACGGATCATGTCACGGATTTTCGTCGACCGGCCGATTTTCGCATGGGTCATTGCGATTATCGTGATGCTCGCCGGGCTTGGTGCGCTGCGTGCGCTGGCCATCGACCAATATCCCGACATCGCGCCGCCACAGGTCAACATTCGGGCAACATACCCCGGTGCATCGGCGGAAACCGTTGAAAACAGCGTAACCCAGGTGCTCGAACAGCAGCTTACCGGGCTCGACGGGTTGCTCTATTTCAGTTCACAATCCGCTGCGACAGGTTCGGTGTCCATTTCGGTGGTCTTTGCCAAGGGCACAGACCCCGATATCGCGCAGGTGCAAGTCCAGAACAAGATTCAGTCCGCCATCGCCCGCCTTCCACAAAGCGTTCAAAATCAGGGCGTTCGCGTCAGCAAATCCAATCCGGATGCGTTGATGCTGCTGGCGATCTACGACCAGTCCAACCAGCGCGACGATCGCGAGATCTCCGATTACCTCGCCTCCAATGTGCAGGACCCGCTTTCGCGTATCGATGGCGTGGGCGAAGTGGATGTGTTCGGTTCGCCGCATGCGATGCGCATCTGGCTGAACCCGCATCGTCTTGCGGCGATGAACCTGATGCCAGCCGATGTGATCAGTGCGATCGAGAGCCAGAACGTGCAGGTTGCCGCCGGTCAGATCGGCGCCCTGCCCTCGCCGCAGGGGCAGATGCTGAACGCCACGGTCAACGCGCAGGGCCAGTTGCAGACGCCGGAACAATTTGAACAGATCGTCGTCAAAACCCTGCCCGATGGCTCGGTCGTGCGCATTCGCGATCTGGCCCGCGTGGAAATCGGGGCGGAAAACTACAACACCTTGCGCCGGTTGAACGGCCACCCCGCCGCAGGTCTGTCGATCTCGCTGGCACCCGGGGCTGACGCGCTCAAAACGGCCGAACTGATCAAGGCCCAAATGAAGGAACTCGATCCGGATTTCCCGGACGGGATGGTCTATTCCTTCGCGCGCGACAATACCGAATTCATCAAGCTTTCCGTCGAGGAAGTCGGCAAGACTCTGGCTGAAGCTGTCGTGCTGGTGGTCTTGGTAATCTTCATCTTCCTGCAAAGCTGGCGGGCCACGCTAATCCCGGCGATTGCCGTGCCTGTCGTGCTGCTGGGCACACTGGTGGTGTTCTATTTCGCCGGATTTTCGATCAACACGCTGACGATGTTCGGGCTCGTGCTGGCCATCGGCCTGCTGGTCGACGATGCGATCGTTGTCGTGGAGAATGTCGAACGCCTGCTCCACGAAAACCCGGGGATGAGCGCGCGGGACGCAACCTTGCAATCGATGAAGGAAATTCAGGTCGCCCTGATCGCCATTGCGCTGGTCCTGTCGGCCGTATTCCTGCCCATGTCCTTCTTCGGTGGATCAACCGGGGTCATCTACAAGCAATTTTCGCTCACGATCATTTCCGCCATGGTGCTGTCGGTGTTGGTGGCGCTTATTCTCAGCCCCGCGCTTACTGCGACGCTGCTTCGCCCGAAAAAGCCCCGGGACGCTGATGGCGCGCAGGGCTCCTGGCTCGAACGACGCTTCCCGAAAGCGGCCGACAATGCCCATTGGGCCAAGGACCGCTTCAATCAAGGGTTTAACAACTTTGTCGAACGTTATCGCCAGTTCGTGGCGAAAGTGATCGATCGCAAGTGGCTCGCGCTGGGTATTTACGCGGTGCTGGTCGCGATCATGGGCACCTTGTTTCTGCGTATGCCCGGCGGCTTCCTTCCCAACGAGGATCAGGGTCTGATCATGGTGCAATATCGCCTGCCTTCTGGCGCCACGCGCGAACGGACCATCGAAGTGCAGGAAACCATCCAGAACTATTTCAAAACGAACGAGAAAGCGAACGTCCAAGAAATCTTCATGCTGGTTGGCGGCGGCGGCGGCGGCCCGACAGGCCAGAATTCCGGCCAGGGCTTCATCAAGCTCGCCCCATGGGAAGATCGCAAGGGAAGCGACAATTCGGCCGACGCGATCGTGGAGCGGGCCAGCAAGGCCTTCCGTTCCATACGCGATGCCCAGGTCTTTACTCTGATTCCGGGGTCAATCCGGGGTCTTGGCAACTCCTCCGGTTTCACCATGCAATTCCAGAACGCCAATGGCATTCCCCGCAACACGTTCGCAGACGCACGGGACAAACTGGTTGCCGCAGCCAATGCCGATTCCCGCCTGACGGGTGTCCGGTTGAGCAATCTGCCCGATGTGTCGGAACTGAATATATCGGTCGATACGCGCAAGGCCGCAGCACTGGGTGTAACGCAGAACAATATCAACTCCACCATCGCAACAGCGTGGGGTGGCAGCTACGTCAACGATTTCATCGACCGCGGCCGCGTCAAACGCGTCTATGTCATGGGCGATGCGCCCTATCGTTCGCGCCCCGAAAATCTCGGCGACTGGTATGTGCGTAACAACACCGGGTCGATGACGCCGTTTTCCGCCTTTTCGCAAGTCGCCTGGGGCACCACCCCCAGCAGCACATCGCGCTTCAACGGTCTCAGCAATTACGAAATCCAGGGCCAGCCCGCCCCCGGTGTCAGCTCCGGCGAGGCGATGCAGATCATGCAGGAACTGGCGGCAGAATATCCGGGAACCAGTGTCGCCTGGTCGGGGGCATCGTTTGAAGAACGCCAGTCGTCTGGACAGGCCCCCCTGCTTTACGGCCTTTCCCTGCTGGTGGTGTTCCTGTGCCTTGCGGCGCTTTATGAAAGCTGGTCGATCCCGATTGCGGCGATCCTGGTCATTCCGCTCGGCTTGGTTGGCGCCATTTTCGCGGCCACCCTGCGTGGGCTTGAAAATGACGTGTTCATGCAGATCGGTCTGCTGACCACTATGGGACTGGCGACGAAGAACGCGATCCTGATTATCGAATTTGCAGAAGCGGCCGAGAAAAAGGGCATGCGGATTATCGATGCCGCGCTCGAAGGCGCGCGCTTGCGCATCCGCCCGATCCTGATGACCAGCCTCGCCTTCGGCTTTGGCGTTCTGCCGCTGGCCCTGGCCACAGGGGCCGGGGCAAACAGCCGTATCGCGATCGGCACCTCGGTCGTGGGTGGCATGTTGACGGCAACGGCTCTTGCCGTGTTCTACATCCCCCTGTTCTTCGTGCTTGTCCGCCGGGGGGTGCGCGATGGCATCAAGGCGGCGCGGCGGCGCCTCAGCCCTGACGACAAGCCGGTATCGGGTGAAGGAGCGGAAGCATGACCCGGCGCCTCATCGCCCTTTCGGCTCCTTTCGCATTGGCCGCCTGTTCGCTGGCGCCGCGCACGGAATTGCCATCCACCCCCGTACCCGCTTCCTGGCCCAGTGGTGACAGCTATCTTGCCCAAAGCGAGGCCGCGCTGCCCATCGTATCCTATCGCGACATCTTTCATGATCCGCGACTGCAGACACTGGTCGAAACGGCGCTGTCCAATAACCGCGACCTTCGCGTCGCCGCCGCCAATGTCGCATCGGCGCGGGCCCAGGCACGGGTCGCGCGGGCTGCACAGTTTCCCGAAGTCGGGATCAGCGGCAGTGTCGATCACACCGATCCGAACGGGGCGAAAGCAGACACCCGCTATGCGGTCAGCGGCGGCATATCCGGCTTCGAAATCGACCTGTTCGGCAAACTGGCCAATGCCTCGGAAGCGGAACGGAACCGCGCACTGGCCACGGAAGCGGGCGCCCGTACTGTGCGATTGGGGCTGGTTGCCGATCTCGTCGATGCCTGGGCGACTTACGCCGCAGACCGGGATCTGCTGGTCATCGCGGAAAGTACCGCCGCGAATGCCCGCAACAGCGTGCGGTTGACAAAGGCGCGGCTGGAAGGCGGCGTTGCCCCGCGCACCGATCTGCGGCAGGCAGAACAGGTGCTGGCCACCGCCGAAGGCAATGTTGCCCGACAGAAAACCGCGCTGGCGCAGGATGAAAACCTGATCCGCCTGCTCGTTGGGGGTGAATACGACCGCGCCTTGTTGCCCGGCGATATGGCGCAGGTTACCGGCAGCATCACCACTTTGCCCGCCGGGACCAGTTCGCAAGTGCTGTTGCGCCGCCCGGACATCGTTCAAGCCGAATATCGGTTGCGTGCCGCCAACGCCGATATCGGTGTGGCCAGGGCCGCCCTGTTCCCGTCGATTTCCCTTACCGGGTTGCTGGGCTTCGCCAGCGATGCGCTGGGCGGACTGTTCGCCAGTGGCGCTTTCAGCAAATCCGCCGGGGCCGATGCCGCGCTGACCATTTTCGACGGCGGGCGCCGCAGCGCCAATGTCGCCGTGGCCAGGGCGGACCGCGATGCCGCACTGTCCACCTATGAAGGCGCTATTCAGTCCGCCTTTCGCGAAGTCTCCGATGCGCTGGCCGATCAGGGCACCATTGCCGACCGGTTGAAGGCGGCCAGCGACTATCGCAGTGCTGCTGCCGACACGGCCATGCTCACCGAAGCGCGTTATCGCGGTGGGGTGGACAGTTTCCTCGCCAATCTCGATGCCCAGCGCAGCCTGTTTGCCGCCCGTCAGGCCGAAGTCGCCACGCAATTGGAGATGGTGCGCAACCGCATCACGCTTTATCGCGTGCTCGGTGGCGATCAGGCGAGCGCAGGCACCGAATAGGCGCCACCGCTCCACCCATCATGCCGTGACGGCAGCCCGGGCCAATTTGTGCTGCAATGCGCGGAATGCGGCCAGTTCCGTCGGATCGGCCGGATCGTACCTGCGATCCGTACCGAGTTGGTTGGCATTGCACACATAGAACAACGGCCCGGCGGATACGGCGTTCAGCACGTGCATTGCGGATACCGGCGCAAAGACCCCGGCCGCCACACCTGCCCCTATCACTCTTTCAAGGTCGCGCAGGACCGGGTCGGAGAACTCCACCGGGTTATCTCCGCGCGGGCCATGATCGGCGGCCAGCCTTTGTATGATCCGCGCCGCTGTCGGCCGTGCGACGAGAAAGTCGAGCCAGGCATCGAGCAAGGTCAGGAGTTGCGCCATGGGATCATGGGCCTGCGCCATCCGCTCGTGCACGAAAGCGCGCATAGCGGCGAAAATGCTGGCTTCCACTTCGTCATACAATTGCTGCTTGCCCGGGAAGTAGTAGATGATCGAGGGACGGCGAATACCCACTTCCAGCGCGACATCCTCCAGCCGCGCAGCAGCATAGCCCACATTGGCAAACAGGCTTTCCGCCGCATCGAGAATCGCCTGACGCGTCACGTCTCCGCGCGGCTGACGCGCCACGTCCCGCTGCACGCGTCGCGCGGTCGCCCGTTCTGCCATCACCCCGCCATCTCCTGTTTCCGCGTCCCTGCCATTCCTTATCGGGCATATCCCTTATCAGGCATAGCCGCCTGTCGATGCAATCATCCCGATTGCAAATTTACCTACTCGTTGTTAGAAAATTCATCAGCCGGGCTGTTTCTGGTCCGGTTATGCGGCCGCCGTTAGCGCCCCCACACCGGCGGCATCGGGGCGGCCTGTCTCTGTCCTGAAGTAAGATGGTCCAGGATCAGCCTTCCTGACCATCCGCACAACGATAACTGAAAGGATACCCTGAAATGCTCGCCAAACCTGATCTCGGCGCCCCCCACACCCCCGTTGTCATCACCGGCGGCGCATCCGGTATCGGCCTTGCTTCGGCAGAAGCGCTGGCAGCCGTCGGACGCCCGGTTGCCCTCTGGGACATCAATTTCGATGCCGCCCGTTCGCAAGCGGATCGCATCGCCGCAACCTATCGCGTGGCTGCCATCGGCATTGGGGCGGATCTGCGCGATCCGGGGGCCATTGCCCCCGCCCTTGATCAGACCTGCGAACATGTCGGTGCGCCGGGCGGCCTCGTGCATGCCGCTGGCACTGTCGATACCAACTCCATCGATGGCATGACTGTCGAAAGCTGGGACATGGGCATTGCCATTCACTTGCGTTCGCTGGCGCTGATCACACAGGCGCTCCTGCCCGATCTCAAGGCGCAGCAAGGTTCCGCCATTGTGGCTATCGCATCCATCAATGCCACGCTGGGCAATGCGCTGAACCCGATCTATTCCGCCGCCAAGGGCGGTATGCTCTCGCTTGTCCGGTCGTTGGCCGATCGGCTGGCGCAAGACGGCATCCGCATCAATTCCGTGTCGCCCGGGCAAATCATGACCCCGATGATGCGCCCGGCTGTCGAAAACCTGCCACAAGGGTTCTTCGAGAAACGCATTCTGCTCGAACGAATTGGCGATCCCATGGAAATCGGACGCGCTGTCCGCTTCTTGCTGTCCAACGAAGCGAGCTATATCACTGCGGCACAACTTGTCGTCGATGGCGGCAATATAACATCACAAAGAGGGTGAGAGGCTTATGAACGTTCCGCACTATTTGCGCCCGGCAGCACTTGCCGTGAGTCTGGCCTGCGTTTCTCTGGCGGGTTGCGCCACAGCACCTGCCGGTCAGACGGAAACGGCAACTGCGCCGCGTGCGGCGGACGTTCCCTTTACGTCGGCCACTGCGGAACTGCTGCCCGACGGCAGCGGCTATCGCGTCAGCTGGCAGGCATCGGACGCGGGGAAAGTCCGCGTCTTTGCAGGCATCGATCCCAATGGCACCACCGGCGGCGCGGCAAGCGGCGAAGGCGGCACGCAAGGCAGCGTGATCGTTTCCGGGGTTGCCCCCGCATCACGCCCCTATTTCACGCTGGTGCCGGAACGCGGTGCGCCGCTGGTTATTGCCGATCGTGGCCTCCACCTCAAAAGCGTGCCCAACTGGCGCGATGTGGGCGGCTATCGCACGAACGACGGGCAATGGGTGCGCATGGGCAAGATCTACCGCGCCGATCAGCTCGACAAGGTCAGCGCCAATGACATGACCCTGATCGACCAGTTGAACCCTGGGGTTATCATCGATCTGCGCACCCAGTCCGAACGGACCCGCGAACCCGACATGATCCCGCCCCGCGCACGCGGTCTCGTGCTTGATGTTGCAGCCGATGCCCATGGCTCGATCGGAGGCGACATGCGCGAAGCCATGGCGGCCATTGCCGCGGGCAAGGGCGTCGAGATGCTGACTGCCGCCAATCGGGATTTCGTTGCGCTGCCCGGCGCGCAGAAAGCCTATAGTGCGATGATCCGGGAACTGCTGCGCGAACAGGATGGGGCCGTTGTTTATCACTGCACCGCAGGGAAGGATCGCACCGGATGGGCAACCGCGATCATCCTTGGCCTGCTGGGCGTTCCGCGCGAAACGATCATGGCCGACTACATGTTGAGCAATGGTTATCTGAAGACGAAGAACGATGCGATGATCGCCATGATCAACAAGGCCGGTGCACCGTTCGATGTCGCCAATCTCGAACCGGTGATGACAGTACGCCCCGAATACCTGCAGGCTGCCTTTGACGAAGTGCAGCGCAAATATGGATCGTTCGACGCCTATGCCCGGCAGGGGCTTGGCCTGACCGATGCCGAGATCGCCGCCTTGCGGAAAAAGTATCTCGTGGGATCAGCAGGCTGATCCGGTGCCGCGTATCCGGTTCAGCCCCGGATACGCGGTCAATTGGCGCGGAACGGTTCGCTCAGCAACAGCGCCCAGCTCAGCAGCGCGCCGAGCCACAGCACCGCGATATAGGCAAGGCGCCGGGGCCACCGGCCGATCCGTGCCCCTTCCAGCCGCAGATTGATCCAGCCCGCCACCAGAAAACTGAACGACCACACCATGCCCACCCCAATGATCGTGGGCCAGACCCAATCCCCATGCCAGTCGTTGGGATCGCCATGGAACTGCGCCAGCACCGGCATGACCGGATACCACAGCAACATGCCCAGTGCCCCCATGCTCAGGAACCCGAGGCCAAGGGCAAGGACAAAGGCCACTATTGAACGCTTCATCGCGCCCGCGCGTCGAAGCACAGTCATCGTCCCTCAGGCAGCGGCCGCCTGAATGTACCGTTCCCGCGCTTCCTGCAGCGCATCGCGATTATCGCCGATCCAGCCGCAAATCGTGCTGACGGCACCGAGGAAGGTGCGCCCCATATCGGTCAGCCGATATTCCACCGCAGGCGGGGTGGAAGGCAGAACCTCGCGCGAGACCATGCCGAAGCATTCCAGTTCCCGCAAAGTCTGCGTCAGCATCTTGGACGTGATCGGCGTTGCCACACGCTTGAGATCGGAAAAGCGCATCGCGCCCTGCCCCAGCCTGTACGTGACCAGCATGGTCCATTTGTTGCCGACCAGCTCGAGAATTTCGAGCGCCATTTCCTTTTCATATTCGGTATCCATAAGATACCTGATATACTTTCGGTGCCTTGTTGCAAATAGAAACTTCATCCGATAGCCATCGCACATCCGAACGACGCAGAGCGTCCGAACAGTTGAGAGGAACCGATTCCCATGAAAATTCTCGTTATCGGCGGCACTGGCATGATTGGCGGCCACGCCGCGCTCTATCTCAAGGATCAGGGCCATGATGTCACCGTGTCTGGTCGCAAGCCTCCGCAGGCCACCACCGCACTCGCCAGCCTGCCCTTCCTTCAGGGCGACTATGTCGCCGGCACCTTCACGGTGGACGATCTGAAGCCGTTCGACGCGATTGTCTTTGCGGCGGGTGCCGATATCCGCCACGTTCCCGAAGGCGGCGATTACGATGCGCACGTCCTGCGCGCCAATGGCGAAGCGGTGCCCGCCTTTGCCAAGCTGGCGAAGCAAGCTGGCGTGAAGCACTTCATCCATGTCGGCAGCTTCTATCCACACATCGCGCCTGAACTGATGGAAAGCAACCACTACATCCGTTCGCGCAAGTTGGCGACGGACGGCATTGCCGCCCTTGCAGACGACAGCTTCCACGCGCTCAGCCTCGATGCGCCGTTCGTGGTTGGCACTGTTCCCGGCATGAGCCTGCCGATGTTCGAAGCCTATACCCAGTATGCCGAAGGCAAGCTGGGCATGCCCGCATTCGGCCCTGCCGGTGGGACGAACTTCATTTCAACCCAGTCGATTTCAGAAGCGATCGTGGGCGCGCTGGCCAACGGCGAGAACGGCAAGGCTTACCTGATCGGTGATGAAAACCTCAGCTTCGCCGATTATTTCAAACTGTTCTTCCAGGCAGCGGGCAACGATGTGGATGTGCCTTCGCTCGATCAGGAACACCCCATGCTGCCCGATGGCGCGATCTTCACGGGCCGTGGCAACACGGTCAGCTATGAACCCGACGCGCAGACCATGGCCGACCTGGGCTTCCGCCGCAACGACATCGCCCGCGCGGTGAATGAAGTCGTCGCCCAGTTCAAAGGTGCGTAATGGGCGGGGGCGCACTCGCTGATCAGACCGCACTGATCACCGGCGGCAGCGGCGGCATTGGCACAGCCTGTGCCCGTGCGCTGGTTGCCGAAGGAGCCCGCGTGGTCATCATGGGGCGTCGTCAGGAACTGCTGGAAGCATCGCGCCAGCAGATTCTGGCAGACTTTCCGGACGCCACCGTGGAAATCGCCGTCGGCGACGGCGGGGTTGAGGCCGACGTGCAGAAAGCGCTCGATCTGGCGCATGGTCTTGCCGGTCGGCTCGATATCGTGGTGCCCGGTGTTGGCGGCAGCGGTTTCGCACCCTTCCTCCAGACCAGTGTCGAAGATCTGCGCCGCGACCTTGATCTCAACATCACCACGGCGTTCATTGCCATGAAACTGGCGGCGCCGATGATGGCCAATGGCGGCGCGATCGTGTGCATTTCCTCCACCGCCGCGACCATGCCCTTCCCCGCCCTGTCGACCTATTGCACGGCAAAGGCGGGGCTGGAGGGTCTGATCCGGACAGTGGCGGATGAACTGTCGGCGCTGAAAATCCGCGTCAACGCCGTGCGTCCGGGGCTGACGCGCAGCAACGCCACCACGGACATGTTTGCCAATCCCGCCGTGATCGACCGTTTTCTGGAACAAACCCCGCTCAAGCGGACGGGGGAACCCGATGATATCGCGGCGGCGGTTGCCTATCTCGCCAGCCCCGCTTCATCATGGGTCACGGGACAGTCGTTTGCCGTCGATGGCGGGCAGGAACTGCGCCGCAATCCCGATCTGATGGGATAGAGGTCATATCGGGGCGCCCATCCGGTGTGATGGCGCCCCGATACCCCTTTTACGCCGTCGGTGGACATTCAGCCGAGGGCCAAGCCAGCTTCATATACCATTGTATTAGAAGGCACCCGGCGCTAGTGGGAACCATAGCCAATCAGGCAAGGGCCCCGTGCAGGACGACGCCGGTTATCAATTCAAGCCGCACGAACGGCCGAGCATGCCGGGCTCCCCCGCCACGCCCGACCACCCACAACTACGGCGCATCTGCTATATCCTCATCGGCATCCTGATCGGCCTAACCGGCGGGCTCGGCAACGCGCTGGTCAGCGTCAATCTCAACATCGCCCAGGGCACGCTGGGTCTTTATGCGAACGAGAGTGCGTGGCTGACCGCCGCCTATTTCATGACCAATATGACCGCGAACCTGTTGCTGGTGAAATATCGGCAGCAATTCGGCCTTCAGCCGTTCATTCGCTACATGCTTTCGATCTATGTGATCACAACGATCCTGCACCTGTTCGTGCATGGTTTCTGGTCATCGGTGCTCGTACGGGGAGCCAGCGGTCTGGCCGCCAGCGGCATCTCGACCATGACGGTGCTCTATCTCATGCAAGGCGTCTCGGCGGCGAAACGGCTGAGCGCGCTGATGGCGGGGATTTCGATCCCGCAACTGGCTATGCCGCTGGCCCGGATCATTTCCCCGTTTCTGCTGGAAAGCGGCGACTGGCACATGCTGTACTGGTTCGAGATGGGGCTGGCGCTGGCCATGCTGGCCGCCATCCTTGCTCTTCCGCTTCCCCCCAGTGAACGCACACCGGCCTTTGAACGCGAGGATTTCCTCACCGCTGCCCTGCTTATCCCGGGATTGTGCCTGCTGATCGCGGCGCTGACCGAAGGCCGCATCGAATGGTGGACCGAACGGGCATGGATCGGTTGGGCGCTGATCGGCAGCATCGTGTTGATCGGCGCGGCCCTGATGCTGGAACACTATCGCGAGAACCCGCTGATCAATACCCGCTGGCTGGGCACACGGGAAATGCTGCGCCTGATGTTTATTGCCGCAGCCGTTCGGATATTGCTGTCCGAACAAGCGATCGGATCGGTTGGTCTGCTCACCGCGGTGGGTATGCTGAACGATCAGATGGTCGTGCTGAACGTGGTGATCGTTCTGGCGTCGATTGCGGGCATGCTGACTGCGATACTGACGTTCAATCCCGCAAAAATCAGCCGTCCGATCACGCTTTCCGTAGCCATGATCGCGATTGCCGCGTTCATGGACGCGAGTTCCACCAACCTGACCCGGCCTGAAGACTTCTACATCAGTCAGGCCCTGATCGGTTTTGCGTCGCTGCTGTTCATGGCTCAGGCCATGGTCATCGGCATTTCGCGCACATTGCTGGCAGGCCCCAAGAACTTCATCAGCTTTATCGTGCTGTTCAGTCTGAGCCAGAGCCTGGGCGGTCTTATCGGTTCGGCATTGCTGGGCACATTTCAGGTCCTGCGGGAGAAATACCATTCGCACGAACTGGTGCAGGATATTCTCCTGACCAATCCGCTTGTCGCAGGGCGGATCAGTGGGGGTTCGGGGGCGCTGCATGGCGTGGTCGGCGACCCGGCTCTGCGTAATGCCGAAGGCGTGGCCCTGCTCGCCCAGCAGGTCTCGCGCGAGGCGAATATCCTTGCATTCAATGACGTGTTCATGCTGGTCGGTGTCCTGTCGGTCATGGCATTAATCTGGGGATTAATGATCAATCGGGCGATCCGGCGGCGCGGGGAAGTTTCCCCGGTGATCCTGCTGCAGCAGGCCGCGCAAGCACGGGCAGCAGAGGCAGCAGAGGCAGCAGAGGCAGCAGAGGCAGCAGAGGCAGCAGAGGCAGCCAGTGCTGCCCAGACGAAGGAGTAAGGCAACGGCTATGGCGCAATCGGACAACGAAGCGACACAGCAGCCCGACGATACGGGCGTGAACGACCCACAGGTCAACCCGCCACCCCAAGGCTGGCGACCACCACCGCGCCAAAGCCTTACCATGATCGCTATCGGCGCGATCGCACTGATTGCGATACTGGCCATCCTTTATGCCTGGAATCTGCCCCCGTTCTCAGGCCTGTCGGAGTCCACCGACAACGCCTATGTGCGCGGCAAAGTGACGATCATCAGCCCGCAAGTCAGCGGCTACATCACCGAAGTGCCGGTTCAGGACTTCGCCGATGTGAAGAAAGGACAGGTTCTCGCCACGATCGACAGCCGCATCTATGCGGCGCGGGTCGAACAGGCGAAGGCCAATCTTGCCGCGCAGATCGCCGCATTGGCCAATTCGCAGCAAAGCCAGCGCGGGCGGGAAGCAGCCCTGTCCGGGCAAGGTGCAGCCATCGCCAGCGCACAGGCCCAACTGGCCAAAGCGCAGGCCGATATGCGCCGGGCCAATGCGCTGGTTGCGGATGGGTCCATTTCGGCGCGCGAACACGATCAAACCCGTGCAGCCCTTCTGGCAGCGCAGGCCGCGGTCCAGCAGGCCAGTGCATCGCGGCAGGTCGGGCAACAGGACGTGCGCTCGGTCATCGTGGGACGGAGCGGGCTGGAAGCGGCCGTGGAAGGGGCGAAGGCCCAGCTTCACCTCGCAGAGATCGATCTCGCCAACAGCGTGATCCGCGCGCCGGTGGACGGGCAGTTATCGGAGATCGGCGTGCGCAACGGGGCCTACGTCACCGCAGGTACGCAACTGATGTTCATCGTGCCGCAGGACATCTGGGTCATCGCCAATTTCAAGGAAGCGCAGACGCGGCAGATCCGCCCTGGCCAACGCGTCACCTTCCGCGTCGATGCGCTGGGCGGCGCGACTCTGACGGGCCGTGTGCAAAATCTGGCACCCGCGGCGGGATCGGAATTTTCCGTGCTCAAACCGGACAATGCCACGGGCAATTTCGTCAAGGTGGCGCAGCGTATCGCCGTGCGCATCAAGGTCGATCCGGGGCAGGCAGACAGCAAACGCCTGCGCCCGGGCATGTCGGTCGAAGCGAAAATCGAGACTAACGACTGATGCGCGCGCGCGCTCCCGCTTCGCACGCATCATGGCTGCTCCCGCTGCTCCTGGCAGGGTGCGCCGGGCCGCATGTCGAAACCGCGCAGCTTGCCCCGCTTACGCCGCCAGCCCAATGGCGGGTCGATCCCGGCGCAACCGCTCCACTCGAACGTGCATGGTGGCAGGCGTTTGGTGATCCGGTGCTGACCGAACTGGTCACCCATGCACTGGCAAACAATCTCGACATTGCGATTGCCGGGACACGCGTTCGCGATGCGAAGGCACAGGAAATGGCCGCGCGCGCCGCGCTTCTGCCAACGCTGGATGCCGTGGCATCGGGGGCCGATTCCCGCAGTCTCAACGCATTTGGACAACCGACCGAACAAACCGCCGCCCAGCCGCAAGTGCAGGCCGCATGGGAAATCGACCTGTTCGGCCGCTTGTCCGATACCCGTTCAGCCGCGCGATCGGCGTGGCTGGCGAGCGAGGCGGCCCGCGATTCGGTCCGCCTCTCGATCGCCTCCGCCGTGGCAAGTGGCTACATCAACCTCCTCGCACTCGACGCGCGGCTGCAGACGGCGCAGCAGACCCTGACTGCACGGGCGCAAACCTTGCGGCTGATCCAGCGGCGGGAAGCTGCCGGTTATTCGCCAAAGCTCGAACGGATGCAGGCCGAGGCCGAATATCAGGCCGCTGCGCAGATCATTCCGCCGCTGGAACAGGCGATCGCGCAACAGGAAAACGGGTTGAAACTGCTGACGGGGGAACTGCCCGGTGCTATCGCGCGCGGGGGTACGCTGGCCACGCTGACAGAACCGGCCATCCCGGATGGCCTGCCGTCGGAATTATTGCGTCGGCGCCCCGACGTCACACAGGCGGAATGGCAACTTGCGGCAGCAGACAGTTCGCTTTCGGCCGCACGCAAACGGTTTCTTCCACAATTGCGCCTGAACGGTTCCGCAGGCGCCGTTGTATCCACTCTGCTGGGCGATCCCATTTCGATCTGGTCGATCGGCGGCAGTATCCTTGCCCCGCTGTTTGAAGGCGGACGCCTGCGTGCCGGTGCGGAAAGCACGGGCGCACAACGCGATTCCGCCGCCTTCGCCTATCGCAAGACGGCGCTGAATGCCTTTCGCGAAGTCAACGACGCACTCGTCGCCGCGCAGCAGGCCGATCGCCAGTTGGCCATTCTCGTGAAGCAACGCGATGCCCTGGCCGAAAGTTATCGGCTTGCTACCAACCGTTACAAGGAGGGCTATTCCCCCTACCTCGAACAACTGGATGCACAGCGCGGTCTGCTATCGGCCGAACTGGCGCTGATTCAGGCCCGTGCCAATGCCATGCAGGCGCGCGTCACGCTCTATCAGGTGATGGGCGGCGGCTGGAGCGCGGACATGATCGCACAGGCCCATCAGGCAGCGGCCATTCCCCAGGGCGTCACGCCCTAGGGCACGAGCAGAACCTTACCCCCTACCCCGCCGCGTTCCATAATCCGGTGTGCTTCCGCAGCCTCGGCCAACGGCAGGCGATGCGCAATCGGCAGCGCGCGTTTGCCTGCCGCCCATTCCGCCAGAAACCGTTCCAACCGCGCGCGATCGAAAGCCACGGTCAGCGAACAGAACCGCTGGGTGGCCGCTGCGGACGGTTCGGGTGGGGGAACGGCGATGGACGCGACAATGCCATGGGGCTTCACATGGGCAAACAGGCGTTCCGCCACCGCGCCGCCAACCGTATCGCCAATGGCATCGAAAGGTCCGGCCTGCGTCAGCGCCGCATCGTCTGCAAGATCGATCATGCCCGCCACCGGAAGGTCTGCCACCGCGCCTAGCGCCGATGGTCGCACCCCCGCATAAACGATCGCCCCGGCATCCAGCGCCGCCATGATTGCCGCCCTGCCGGTGGACCCGGCCGCGCCGGTGATCAGGATACGGTCCCCGGCTTTGGGTCGAATACCCTGTTCAACCAGCTGCGTGCCAGTGAGAACCCCGGTTGGCGCCGCCGCCGCCGCCGCGAGATCGGCCCCTTCGGGAACTTTCGCAACAGATCCCTGATGCACCAGAACATGGGTGGCATAGGCGCCATTGGCGAACGGATTGAGCATTCCAGCCACCCGGTCCCCAATGGCAAATCCGCCAACCCCTACCCCGACAGCCTCAACCACGCCCGACACATCGCCGCCAAGCTGCGCCGGAAACGCCAGTGGCACGAACGCATGCAGCACTCCGGTGCGCGCCTTGATGTCGACAGGATTGACCGCCGCCCCGGCCGTGCGGATCAGCAGTTCCCCTACCCCCGGTGTCGGGATGGGCGCCGTGTCGACGCGGAACTGGTCGGGGTTTCCATACCCGGTCAGCCTGATTGCTGTCATGACGCCATCTGGCGCGCCTGTGGCAAGGCCGTCGGAGGGGGCCGGTGCGACATACCCGGCAGAGCGCGCTTGCAACCGTTCGACCAAGGCATCGAACATCGGGGTCCGTTCAAGCAGTTCGAGAATAACCCCCGGCGCTTCCATGGAACGGAAATAGACAAAGCGTTGGCCCGCCGCATTGCCATCGGCGAACCGCTCCATGCCACGCGCTTCGGCCAGTGCCGCGTCGCGTTCAATGTCATCTGTCACGGCGGCCAGCCTCTGCAGCCCCACAATCGGCCGGTTCAAGGCGTCATGGAATGGCGACGGTCCGTCACCCGCCACCTGCATCAGTTCCACGATCCGCCCATCGTGCCAGGCCACTGCGACGTGGGCCGGCAAGGCAATATGGCCGCCGCCATACTGCATGGCCAGCGTCAACCCGCGAAACACCGACCATGGCCCGACACCCATCTTCTGTTCCCAGAAGGCCAGTGTCCGGTCGAGATCGTCGGTGGCGAAACTGATCTGATCGAACCCGCCAAACCATGCCTGCATCATCTGCTCTCCCTTGGCCCCATAGTGCGACGCACGGCCATCGCCCGCAACCGGTTTCGCATACGCAAAACATCATACCCAACCATGGAACTGACGAGTTGCGGCAGGATCGGACCGTCCGTAATAGTGTTTTCCTGAATTGCGGGACGGGTAGATTGCCTTCCCGCCAGAACAGGAATCAGGGAGATTGCGATGAGCCAGAGGTTTGCAGGAAAAGTTGCGGTTGTGACAGGCGGTGCACGCGGCATGGGGGAAGCAACCGCACGCCGGTTTGCCGCAGAAGGTGCGAAAGTCATCATCGGCGATGTCCTCGAAGCAGAAGGCAAAGCCGTCGCGGAATCGTCCAACGGCACTATCGAATTCGTAAAGCTCGACGTGACGAACGAGGATGACTGGGCCGCACTTGTGGCTGGCGCCGTGGCGAAACACGGGCGGATCGATGCGCTGGTCAACAATGCTGCCGTCACGCACTTTTCCCTGCTGGAAGACCTGCAGGCCGCCGATATCGACCGTGTTTTGAGCATCAATGTCAAAGGGACGCTGCTGGGACTCAAGCACGTGGGCAAGGTCATGCTTGATGCAGGGCGCGGCGCGATTGTGAACATTTCATCGGTCGATGGCTTCCGTGGGGCCAATACACTGGCGTTGTACAGCAGCACCAAATGGGCCGTGCGCGGGCTGACCAAGACCGCCGCACTCGAATTCGGACCGCGTGGTGTGCGCGTCAATTCGGTCCATCCCGGCGGTGTGGACACGGTCATGGGCAATCCGCAGGGTCATGCGGGCGATGATCGCAACTGGGCCTTCGGCCGCGTGCCTCTGCAACGGATTGCCGAACCGGAAGAAATTGCAGCGGCCAGCGTGTTCCTCTGTTCCGACGATGCCAGCTATTGCGCGGGTGCAGAACTGGCCGTCGATGGTGGCTGGGCGGCCGGTTACTACCACGCCTATCTCCCCGGCGCGCCCACCGCGATCGCCGAAGGCCAGTAAGCCCCATCGGCAATGATCGCCCGGCCACCACCACGTGGCCGGGCATTGGCGCCGGTGGCCGCGCGGTCATTTGAACAGTGGATCACCCGCGATCTGACGCGGCCAGATTCGCCTATCGGGGCTGGCGGCGTTCAATCCGCCCCACCAGATAAAAATTGACCGCCACGAGCCCGCATCCGGCCACGATGCAGGCGATCACAGCGGGATAGCCCCCGGTCGCGTCATGCAGCCAGCCCGCCAGCGGCGGCAGAAGAAATGTCAGCGGCACAGTGAACAGGCCAAACAGGCCCAGAGCCTTGCCCAGATGTGCCAGCCCGAACAGGCGCGTGGAAATCACTGTAACCGCGGGAAAGGTCCCTGCCCCGCACAGACCGATCAAAATCAGCGCCACCAGCGTGAGCATGAACCCCGGCACATAGGACAAGGTCAGCCAGCTCAACGCCAGCCCGACTGCGGCCAGAGCCAAGGCGCGACCGCCACCCATATGATCGCAGAGCCACCCGATGCTCAGCGTACCGCACATGCTGGCCACCCCCATGGCCGATGCCATCAGCGCAGCGCGCCCGGGCGATGTGCCCGTTTCGATCAACAACGATACGATGTTGGTCACCCCGGTGATCGAGATGGAATTGAGCAGCCCGCCGGATAATACCAGCAACCAGAAAATCGGACGGGATACGATCCCCGTGCGATCCGCCCTGTGCTGCGCCCCCGGGTTGCCCACGGCATCGCTTCGCGGTGCGCCGCGAATGCCAAGGATGACCCCCAACATCAGGAAATGGAGCACGGCAATACCGGCATAAAAGCCCGGCAGACGGACCTGCTCGATCACCGCGACGCCCAGCATCGGCATCATGCTCAGCAGCATGGGCATCGTCGCCAGGCCCACTGCCCGGCCGCGCCATTCGGGAAACCATCCCCCGGCCAGAAGCCCGACCGGCAGCGTGCCCGCCATGGCAACGCCGGGGCCGATAAGCAGTCCGAATGCGACAAAAAATGCGACAATGTTGGACGATGTCGCAAGCAAGGCGTACCCGCATCCGGCCAGCGTGGTCCCGATCATCATGGTCCGCCGGAACCCGAAACGTTCCACCGCCCGGGATATGAGTGGACCAAGCAACCCCATCGCCAGAATAACCAGCGAAAACCCCAGTGAGACCGCCCCACGGCCGGCGGAATAGCGTTCCTGCAGGCCGATCATGCTGATCCCGAATGTGCCATAGGAACAGCCGATCGCCACGTTCTGCGACAGGAACCCCCGTATCAGCATCGCCACCCGCCGGCTGGCGGGTTGATGCCTGTTTTCACTTCCCATCACGCGAACTCTTCACACTTTATCGGGCAGGCGAACCGTCCCTGTTCTATTCTGTCAGGGCCCTATGCCCCCGATCATGCCCGGTCCACCCTGCGCAAACCGCACCGCATCTCAGGGCAAGATACCCCTGTGTACCACCGGGCCGTCCGCGTCATGGGCACGCCCGGCTGTCAGGGCAAGGCCATTGAGCAGCGCATTGCGCAAATCGCGGGGATCAATGACATCGTCATACTTCATGCCATCCGCCAGATGATAGGCGCTGCCCGCCTGCTGCGCTTCCAGCCGGGCGCGTGTTTCCGCATCCAGCTTGGCGGTATCGGCCACGCCGCTGACCGGCATGGCCCCCAAAGTGATCGACGGAAAGGCATAGAGCGCGGTCTGCCTGTCGAACGGATTCATCGCCATGATCGAGGAACCGAAGCCAAAGGCCTTGCGCAGTGTCACGTGAATCTTGGGCGAGCGCAGGCGATGCTGTGCCATGAACATGCGCGCGGCATGGCGCAGGATGCCGCTCTTTTCCGCGGCCGTCCCGGCCATGACACCGGGGTTGTCCGTCAGGAAGACAGCCGGAATGCGGAAAGCACCCGCCACGTCCAGAAAATGCGCCGCCTTGTCTGCCGCCGCCGCATCGATCGCCCCCGCGCCCACGCTGGGATCGTTCGCGACCAGTGCCACACTGCGTCCGCCAAGGCGGGCCAGCCCGGTGACCAAAGAAGGGCCGTACTTCGGCTGGATTTCGAGAAATGCGCCTTCGTCGACGACCAGTTCGACAAGCTTGCGCATGCTGAAAGGAACACGCGGATCAGGGCTGACCAGATCGAGCAGGGCATCGATCCGTCGCGGTTCGCTGTCCGGCCCCGGCTGAACCGGTGCAGCCCCCCAGGCATTGGTCGGAAAATAGGAAAGATACTTGCGGGCAAGCGCGATGGCAGAGGCATCATCGGCCACCAGATTATGCACCACGCCGGACTGTGTGACATGAATATCCGGGCCGCCCAGCGCCTCCTTGGTCACGACTTCGCCGATTGCAGCCTTCACCAGCGGCGGTCCTGCGGCAAAAATCGCGGCCTGATCGGTCATCGCCACAAAATCGCAAAGCGGTGCGGTCAAAGCGCCGTGCCCCGCCGATGCGCCCATGACGAGACAAACGAGCGGAACAAGGCCGGACAACGCCGCCAGCCCCTGCAGATCGTTGGGTGAACGGCCGTCGTGGCTGTTGGTTGGGCGATGTCCGGCCCCTTCCAGCATGAACACCAGCGGCAGGTGTTCCTGCGCTGCGATCTCGGTCAGGCGATAGCGTTTGTCGGCAGCGGCCATGCCGATGGAACCGCCCAGGACCGTGAAATCTTCGGCACCGGCAAGCACGGGGCGCCCATCGATATTACCGAAACCGGCAACGAAGGCATCCGCCGGGGCCGGTGCAGGCCCTTCTTCCGACAAGACCCCGGTAAATCCGCCGATCTCCACGAACAGTCCGTCATCGAACAGCGCCGCCAACCGCTGCCGCGCATTGAGCTTGCCACCGCTGGCAAATTTGCTCAACCGCTCCTCGCCGCCCATGGCGCGGCCGAAGTCCCGCCGTCGTTCCAGTTCGTTGAGTATCGCCGCCCATTTTTCCGCCGAACCGCTCACATTCCCTCCCCGATATGCTTTCACCGCTACGGGCTTGTAACAACGTGACAGTACAGCACTGATCTCGCACCGATTGGCAACCCCATTTGGGCAGAATTTCGCATTACCGGCAGTTGCGGGGTATGCTTCCGGCACAGGAAGGGGCAAAGGCGGCCCGTACCGAGTCCGTCGGGCTGCTGCCAGTAACGCATGAACATGGACCCAAGATCGTGAGCAAGAGCCACTCGCCGCTTTGTGTTGCGGCCCTTTACTGCTTCACCCCGTTCGAGGATTGCGCCGCCTTGCGCGCACCACTGGCCGCCTTGTGCGATGATCTGGGGATCAGGGGCACGCTGTTGCTGGCGCATGAAGGAATCAACGGCACAATCGCAGGCACCGATGCAGCGATCGACGAAGTGCTGGCGCATATCCGGACTTTACCCGGCTGCGGCGAACTGGACGTCAAATTCTCCACGGCGGAAACGATGCCGTTCCACCGGATGAAAGTACGCATCAAGCGCGAAATCGTGACGATGGGCGAAGCGGCGATCGATCCGCGTGCCAGTGTCGGCACCTATGTCGCGCCGGAAGACTGGAATGCGCTGATTTCCGATCCCGATACGATCGTGATCGATACCCGCAACGACTATGAAGTGACAGCGGGCACATTCATCGGGGCAATCGACCCGCAGACAAAAACCTTCCGCGAATTCCCGCAATGGTTCCGGGCAGAGCGCGAACGGCTGCTGGGTACGGGCACCCCGCCCAAGGTGGCCATGTTCTGCACCGGCGGAATCCGCTGCGAAAAATCGACCGCCTTTCTCAAGGCAGAGGGGATTGACGACGTCTATCACCTCAAGGGCGGCATTCTGAAATATCTCGAAACCGTTCCGGCCGAAGACAGCCTGTGGCAGGGTGAATGCTTCGTCTTCGATCAGCGCGTGGCCGTGGGCCATGGGCTGGCGCCGGGCACATACGAACTATGCCACGGATGCCGCCGTCCGGTCAGCGCGGAAGACCGCGCCTCGCCCCTGTTCGAAACCGGTGTCTGCTGCCCTGCATGCCATGAGGAACGGACGGACGAACAACGCATCCGGTATCGTGAACGGCAGAAACAGGAAACGCTCGCTCATGCGCGCGGGGAAGCGCACATAGGCGCGAAAGAGAAACACGATGGCGATGGCCCAGCCTGACGCAATCGGGCCAGTTCTCTACAGCTTCCGCCGATGTCCTTACGCCATGCGGGCGCGGCTCGCCGTGCTGGCAAGCGAAACCCTATGCCAGTTGCGCGAGGTCAAGCTGGCCGCGAAACCCGCAGAAATGCTCACAGCTTCACCCAAGGGCACCGTTCCCGTGCTGGTGCTGCCCGATGGCCAGGTTATCGACGAAAGCCTCGACATCATGCGCTGGTGCCTCAACCGCAATGATCCGGAAAACTGGCTCGCGCGTGATGACGCCGCGCTGATCGCAACCCATGACGGCGCGTTCAAGCATCATCTTGATCGCTATAAATATCCGGAAAGGCACGGTTCCGACCCTGTCGCGCATCGCACGGCGGGGCTGGCGATCCTACAAGGGCTGGATGACCGCCTGTCACAGAATGCCCAGTTGTGCGGCGAAACGCGTGGATTGGCCGACATGGCGATAATGCCGTTTGTCCGCCAATTCGCCCAGACCGATCGCGCCTGGTTCGATCAGCAGGCATTGCCCCACGTGCAGCGCTGGCTTCAGCAGCATCTCGATTCCGCGCTGTTCGCGCAGGCCATGATCCGGCTCAAGCCGTGGCAGGCAGGCGATCCGCCGATACTGTTCCCGACGCGCTAGGCTTCCTTGCGCTGATATGCGGCCAATGCATCCTGCACTCGGTCGAGCGCCGCAGCCAGCGGGTCCACGCCGCCCATCAACCGGAACGTGCCGGTCAGGGTGAAGAAGCAATGCCCGTGGACTGTCGCCAGCAAGGACCGGGCCAGCGCGGGGGCTTCTGCCTTGAAGGCATCGGGTAACGCGGCCGCGATTTCACGCACGACCACCTCGGTAATGCGGGTGACCTTTTCCTGATAGAAGACTGGCATCACCGCGCCTTCGGGCAACCGGAAATCATAGAGCGCGGCCCAGGCATGGCGATGCATCATCGCAAATTCGAAATAGGCGGCAATGGCATGGCGCAGGCGATCGTCCTGTGCCTGCGCCAGTCGTTCTTCGAGGAATTGCAGCCACAGATCGAGCGTCCGCCCGTTGATTGCCAGCATCAGTTGATCGTAGGAGCCGAACACATTGTAGATCGTACCGATCGAATAGCCCGCCTGCTTGGCCACTTCACGCGCCGAAAACCGCGCGAAGCCTACCTCGCTGATATGGCGGTGTCCTTCGCCAACGATCAGTTCATGCAATTCCTCCCGCGAATGATCGGATCTACGCCCCATCCTGACCCTGCTTGCGCACAAAGGGATACCGGAACTGCGCCCAGTAACCGTTAGGAACCCGTTCCGGTACGCCATAGCCGCTCGGCCAGACACTGTCGGGCAGATAGTAAGTGCCGAAAATCCGGTCGTAGATCGGGAAATGGATGGCGAAGTTCTTGTCTATGCCTTCGGGATCGATGGCGTGATGCCAGTGATGGAACCGCGGCAGGGCAAGCCACGCCCCCAGTCTGTTGAAATCCCCGCGCAGATTGGCATGCAGCAGCGACGACCAGACATAGACCAGCCCGATATAGGCCTGCATCACCGACGGCAGGAAACCGAGTGTCAGCAGCGGCAGCGAGGTGACGCCCCGCAACAGCACGATCTCGATGAAGTGCATCCGCGCGCCGGCCAGCCAGTCCATCGATTTGGCGCTGTGGTGCACGGCATGGAACCCCCACAGGAACGGGACCCGATGGAACAGCCGGTGGAACCAGTATTGCGCCAGATCGGTGACCAGCATGGCCAGCACGAATTGCACCAGCCACGGCAGGTTCGACACGAATTGGCGTGTGCCAGTCAGCCAATCGCCATGCGTGTTGATATAGCTCGACGGGGCCAACGTGAGGAAGGTGATCAACTGCACCATCATCGAACTGACGAGATAGTAGAACAGATCTTCGCGCCATTCCTGGCGGAACAGGCGCTGGCTGCCGATATGCGGGGCGAACCGTTCCAGCGGAGCAAACATCAACCCGGTGGCGACCATGTTGACCGCGAAGAAATCGAGGCCGAAGAAGATGCCCCAGTCGCGGGTTTCATCGGCCTGCACCGCCGCCCCGCCCAGGATAGTCGCCGCCAGCGCGATCACCAGGGCCGTGGCGCCGATCGCCTTGCGCGGGCGCAGGATCAGGCTGAGCAGCGCCAGCGCATAAGCCACCAGCAAAGTGCCGTGCACCACCACCCGGAAGCTCGAATCGTCGCGCAACAAGCCCAGTTCCGGCATACCCGCCCAATCCGGCCAGCGCAGCGCCACGACACTGCACAGCCCGAAAATCGCCAGTACCAGCGCGAAAAAGCCGGAAAACCAGCCGGTACCGAAACCCCGCGCTTCGATCGGCGCTTCGAGATCACGCGCCAGACTTTGAAAATAGGAACGCTTCACGATGCTTCCCCCCTTCGTTCCATGCACCGTGTATCACACAATTGAACGCCGTCTAATTATTTATTGAACACCGTGTAATTTCTCTGCCGCCGCGATCAGATGAACACGAAATTGGTCCAGCGGTAACTGTCGCTGCTCAGGATCACACGGCGGTGGCGGATCAGAAATCCGTCACCTGCCTGATCGAGCCTGTCCTGCCGGTGGCCGAAAATCACCTGTTCGCGCCCACCCTTGTAACGTTGGATCACGAATTTGGAGCGCACTGCGAATGCCCCCGCCTCGTCCCCCTGATCCGCCGCGATGTTGGTAATCAGCCGCTCGGTGAACCATGGCGGATTTTCGCTGATCGTGCGCCCCGACAGGATGCGTTCGATACTGGCCTCCAATGTCAGGCGGTTGTGCATGGTGATCGGCAGATCGGCCGCACCACCCAGTTCCTTGTCCACGGCCCAATCGTCTGCCAGACCGTCCTGCTGACGATGGATACGCGAAGGCACCTGATAGGTGCAGTCGTCCGCAAACAACGCCAACCAGTCACGATATTGCCGGTTGTCGAGCAATTCCGCCTCATCGAACAGAAAGCGGGCAATGCGGTGCGTTTCTTCCAGAGATGCCTGCCTCATGCGCCCGCCTCCAGCATGCGTTTGCGCCACTGCCGCAGGAATGCGCGCGAAACGCCTTCGGACATGGGATGATGGTGATAGCCCGGCAGATCCGGATCCTGATCGCGATTATCCGCGCCCAGCCCCGCAAACAGCGGCACCTTGCGCCCCTGCCGACTGCGCGTGCCATCCGTCACCAGCGTCCAGGCTTCGGCATCGTCAGCCTCCAGACAGCCGTCCGGCCCGAACACCGAAAGATAGGCCTGATGCATCACCGCCTTCACCACCGGCGGCATATCGCTGTAACCGAACACCCAGCACCAGTTCTCGATCCGTCCCGGCCCCTTGGGCAAGACCAGCCGCAAAGTGAAAATCCCCGGCGAAAACGACAGGTTGGGAAAGATCGTGCCCGTGGTGATTTTGAGCGATGTGCGGCGCGGGCCCAGCCTGGCGCGTGCTTCCGCCTGTATTCCCGTAAAATACGCACGCACTTCTGGCACTTCAAGAAAGCGCGGTTCGATCGGGAAGTAATAATCGTCCGGCAAACCTTCGGGCAGAAACAGCATATTGAAACCGTGCCCGCCATCGAATGCGATATTGCGCGCGCTCTGCGGGTTCATCATCCCGTTGATACTGTCGCGCAGCGCGGGATTGGCGGCGAAGACCGAAGCGTGCGCGGCAGGCGTATGATAGAAATCCCCGCCCATGCCATCGGGTCCGATCTTCCAGTTGGCATCGACTTCCCATTTCTGGATGCCGCCGATCATTTCCAGCTCCACGTCCCGGCGGCCGAGGAACATTTCCAGATAGAAGGCGAGATCGCCCAGTTCGTCGATCAACGGCGGGGCATTCTCGTCAAAGCTGGCGAAAATCAGCCCGTGGTAGACGTCCACACGCGGCACCTGCACCAGGCCAAAATCGCCCTTGGGCATATCGGGCGCGAGTTCCTGCGCCAGCGGAGCATTCAGCAGATCGCCATCCGCGCTGTAGGTCCATGCGTGAAAGGGGCATACAAAACGTTTGGCATTGCCGCGCTCTGTCCGGCACAGAACATGTCCGCGATGGCGGCACATGTTGAGCATCACATGGACATCGCCATCGTTGCCGCGCGTGACGATCACACGCTCTTCCCCCATGCGGGAAAGGAAGTAATCCCCCCGTTCCCTGATCTGGCTGACATGCCCGACGAATTGCCAGCATCGGCCGAAAATGGCGTCCATTTCCCGTTCGTAGACGGTTTCATCATGATAGATTTCGGGCAGATAACGGTCCCCGCTTTCCGAAACCAGTTCACCGATCTGTTTCATGGTCATGCCTGCTCTCCACCAGACAGGGGAAGGCCTTGCGCGCCCTGCGCGGCGGCCAGTTCCCGCGCGAGCGCGCGGGCGAAATAGTTGTTTTCGGGATCGGCATCAGCGCCAGCCGCCACGCCCATTTCCGCAAGAATGCGGTAAACGTTGTACATCGTGGCGGCGATCGTCATCAGGGCGAACACCCGGTAATAGCCCATGTCACGCACCGGACGCCCCAATTCGCGGCAGTAGAACGCCAGTTGTTCTTCGCGTGTGGGGTAATCATCCAGCCGCACGACACCCAACCGCTCGTGCACCATGTGATCGTTGACCAGCCAATAGGCGATGTCGGTTTCCGGCGGCAGGATCGCCGCGCCTTCCCAGTCCATCACCGCCGTCAGCGCGAAGTCATCGCCCCACAGCATGTTCTGCGGCCGGGCATCGCCCCAGACCAACGCCGCATCGGGTTCGTCCGGTGCATGGGCCTTCAGCCATGTCAGGGCAGATGCCATAACCGGAAAGGCCGTGCGTGCGAAAATCGGCGCGCAATAGTTATCCCACAAGGCCAGTTGCGCGGGCATGCGCGGCCCATCCGCCACCGCCCGATCCAGCCACTGCAGGTCCGCTGCCCGCCAATCGATCCGGTGAAGGCGCGCCAGCGCGGAAAGGCCCCGTTCGTTGAACCGCCGACGCTGGTCCGCGCTGGCTGCAACAATCCGCCCTTGTTCCGTGAAGCCGGGGAAATCCGGTGGCGCCCACCCCGCCACGAACGCCATCAGGAAGAACGGCGCCCCCAGCCACTGCCTGTCCGGTTCAAACGGCAGCAGGCGCGCCAGCGGCAGGCTTCCCTCCTGCAGCAGCGCGTGCATCACCCGGTACTGCAGTTCGACGCTGCTGGCGACGGCATCAGTCTGCAGAGGGTGGATCGGGTCGCCCGATGTGCCCTGACGCAGGACATAGCGCGCCACTTGCGCAATGCCGCCCTCCTGCCAGCGCACAGTGACGAAGCGCGTATCATTGGACATACCGTTTTTCGGCGCTCCGTCGAACACACATCGCACATCGGCGGCCTGCGGCCATTGCCGCATCAGCCACCGCGCCAGGGCATCCAGCATCGCCTGCTCAGCCCGCGCGCTATCCTCAGGCTGCGGTGTCGTCATCGCCGAGAAACCCGTGCTTGCGATAGGGGCCAATAAATGCAGTTTCGTGATAGCCCGTGCCCACGGACCCATCGTTCAAACGGAAATTTGCGAGATTTTCGACATAGAGCATATCGGCGCCATTCGCCTCCAACTCCGCCACGCTGCATTTGAGATAATCGAACCAGTCCGGCCCCATATATTTGCCGTGCCGCCATGGATCCTGAATGCCATGGCCGGTGCCATAGCCTGTGCCGATGGTGATATAGCAGCGCATCAGCGGCTCCACTTCCACCGTCAACGCCCCGCCGGGGGCATCGGCGAAATGCAGCGTCGCCCCCGATATGTTGCGCGTCCCGCTGATGAACCGGTGATCGTGTTGCACGGTGCCCAGTTGATCCAGCGGGCGCGCAGGGTCTTTCCAGATGCGCACCGCGCTCTCGATCGCGCGTTCGCCGGAATCCCGCTCGTTCAGGAGATAGAGGATCGCGAAATCGCCGAATTGCATGGTGGCATAATTCCACATGCCAACTTGCGGAAACTGGCTGCGCTGGCTGGGCTCGCCATTGATTCCGGCGGGTTCCGGTTCGCCCACCGGGCGCACGCCCCAGCTATGGTTGCGATAGGCGCTCCACGTTTCGGGATGCACTTCGATCCGGCGGTCGGGCAACTGGATATGCCCCGACCATGTACCAGCCTGATCGTAGCGTTGATAATCCATCAGGGTGCGGCCATGGCGGACGGAGATGTGGCGCGGTTCCACGAAGACGGGCACTGTCGCCTCGTACACCAGATCGGCCGTGATCCCCGATGCGTTTTCTTCCGCGACCAGCCTGAATTTCCTCAGCGGTTCGATAATCTCGATCCGCAGCGGCCCCGCCCCGATCTGCAGCCGATCGCCCAGAATATGCGATGCGCGCAGGACGTGGTGGTTATCCCCTTCGACCACGTTCAGGAACGCATCCTGCACCGCCAGATTGGGATACTGCCCGAAACCGGCGTTGAAATAGACCAGATCCCGATTGCCGTGTCCGGTCATGTGATAGCGTTCGTAGAAATTGCGATCGCTGGTGCTGACATGGCGCACCGGGGCCGCCGTCTGATGGATCTGGAATTCATCCGCCTCGCAGATGATGATCGAAGGGTCGGTGGACTTGAAGTAGCTCATGCGTGCCCCTGAAATTGAACGCGTGAAGAAAAAGCGATGTCAGGATGTGCCCAATCCGGCGGCAGGCGCCGTGGCAGGACATCCCGGCCATCCAGCGAATGCACCACGAGGTCGGTCTCGTTGGCGTAATGCATACTGAAAGCGAGTTGCCCGGTCCGCTCCGACGCTGGCAGATGGGCCATCGCCAGCGCGGTTGCCGCCAGATATTCGACATCTTCCGTCGGAAAATCATCGGGAATGATGTCCTTGCCGCCGGGCGTGCGGACGGCCGTGGACGGGGCGACCAGATTGACGGCGATGTTATCCGCCTGAAGCTCGGCCGCCAGCCCTTGCGTCAATCGCGCAAGCGCCGCCTTGCTGGCCGCGTAGACCGTATCGCCCAGCACCAGATTGTGCCCTGTCATCGGGCGCAGCGCCGCCACGGACCCCAGATTGATGATCCAGCCCCGCCCCCGCGCCTTCATCTGCGGGATCACCGCCTGAGACAGCAGGAAGGGTATCCGGAAATAATGGTCTATCGTCCGCTCCAACAGGGCTGCGGGCATGGTTTCCGAGGCGGCAAAACGCGTCAGCCCCGCATTGTTGACCAGAATATCGATCCCGCCAGCCTGCGAAACCGCGGCTTCCAGCAGACGCGCGCGATCATCCGGATTTTCCAGATCAGCCGCAATCGCAATCGCGGACCCGCCTGCCTGCCGGACAAGTTCGACGGTTTCGCGCAAGGTGCCATCGGCTACGTCCGCGCCCTCCACCGGCCGGTCGAGCGAACGGGCCGTGACGACCACCAACGCCCCTGCACTGGCGAAACGCTGCGCAATTGCGCGCCCGATGCCCCGGCTGGCACCGGTGACAAGCGCCACTTTCCCGGCCAGAGAAGGCCCCTGCGATGCATAGGATTCTTCCATCCCATTCTCTCCACCACGTCGCATCTGTCATGCGCTGCCCCTAGGCACCCCCGCGACGCGATCCTTGCGCACAATATCCCGAACCAGATACGGGTTGTCAAATTGTAATCCCATAATAAAGCCGGGGTGAAGCACGGCTTGGAACGTGACAATCCGCAAACAGGGCGGCTACAGCCGTGACCATGAAAGAGCGACAGGCATGAAAGGGCGGCGCCCCGGCGTCTTGACCGAGTTGCAACAGCAGCAGAAGCGCGAAAGCCGCGCGAGAATCGTCGCTGCGGCAAACGATCTCTATGCCCATCATTCCTATGCCGCGACATCGATCGAGGACATCACGCGCGCGGCGGGGATCAGCCGCGTCACCTTCTACAAGCATTTCAAAAGCAAGCTCGATGTCGCAGTGGGCATTCTCGATGGCTACACCACCTCGATGATCGATGACTACGGATCGCTGGCGGATCACGCTGATCCCGATGTGCAGCAAATCGGCGCATGGATTCGCCATATCCTCTCCCTCTGGCGCAACCAGCGGCAAGCCATGATCACCTTGTCCAGCCTGTTGCGGCAGGACCCCGAACTGGTCGCCCGCCGCGCACAAACCTATCGCAAGACCGTGGCGAAACTCGGCCAGGGCATTCCCGCGTTCGCCCTCGCCGCATCGGGCACCAGCGAAGAAGCGCAGATACGTGCGCACCTGCTGCTGATCGAACTCGAAGACCTGTGTTACGAACTGGTCATCAGCGGATGGCAGGTCGATGAAGACATCGCCATCAACGTGGTCGCCGGACACTTCCGGGAATTCATCGTGGCCATGCACCCACCGCAATAGGCAGAACAGTCCGCGATCAGCCGCCGGTCATGATATCCATCATCGACAGGCCGGAGCCACCGGGTGGCGCGTCAAAATCGATCAGGCTTTTGCTGGGCGGAATAATCGGATCACCCGTTACCCGCGCGCCGGGGGCGAATTGCGCCGGGATCGATATCCAGCCGTTGACCGTGGGCATCGACGGATAATGCTGCGCCGCCGCTGTCTCGACCGTGTAATCCGGCAGGCGCTTCAGCACCGTCGTGACCATGACCGAAAACATCATGCGCGCCAGCGCCATGCCGATGCAACGATGCATACCCATCCCAAACCCCAGATGGGCGTTGGGCGTGCGGTCGAAACGAACGGTATCCGGATCGGCAAACTGCCGCTCATCGCGATTGGCCGATCCATACAGCAGCATCAGCCGATCACCCGCCGCGATTGCCTGCCCACCCAGTTCGAAATCGCGCGTCGCTGTCTGCACCAGGCTTTGCAGCGGCGAAAAATACCGCATGAACTCTTCGCAGGCATCGGGCAGCATGGCGGGGTTATCGACCAGTTTCTGGCGCGCATCGGGGTTCTGACCGAGCCAGAGCAGGGCGTTGGAGGTCAGGGCCGTCGTAGTATCGACACCGCCTGTCGCCACTTGCAGCACGAGGGCGAAAATTTCCTTGTCACTCAGCCTGTCGCCCTGCCCAAGGCGGCTTTCACTGGTCGCCTTGGCATCAATCAGGCGGGATATCATGCCCGGGCGCGGGTTCTGTCGCTGTTCGGCAATGGCCCGCTGGATATAGCCAAAGAACCATTCGATCCCCTGCCGCGCCTGATCCGCCTGCGGGCTGCCGGGCAAGGCCCATGTCCCCTGATGCAGGGGAATGGTGAAGCGCTGCCATTCATCCAGCGGCAGGCCCAACATGTGCATGGTCACCAGCGAAGGCAGCGGCTGCGTGATATCTTTGACGAGATCGCAGTGCCCCTGTTCGATCACCCGGTCGACCAGTTCATCGCAGAACCGCTGCGCCATTTCGCGCAGCCGCGCAATTTCGGACGGAAAGAACATCGGCGCCAGCGCAGCCCGGAACCGCAACCATTCGGGCTTTTCCGCTTCGGTGGGCACAAGCCAGAAATGCAGCGGTGGGATCGCGACGCCACCATGCGGTTGACCGTCGGCATCGTAAGTCTTGTTGCTGGAGAATGCATCCGGTTCCCGCATCCGCACCATGACATCGTCATAGCGGCTGACCAGCCAGAACCCGCCATGATGCGGGGTCCAGGCGACGGGTGCCTCCGCACGCAAGTGGCGATAGACCGCGTCGGCATTGGCCACCAGCGCCGGATCGTAGTGATCGTAATCCACGATCGGGCGCCCGTCCGCCAGTTGCCTCTCCATCGCTCTTCTCCCGTTATCGGGGCCGGGAAGACATTGCCCCCGGCCCTTTGCAGCCCGATAGTTCAGGTGCCTTTATGAGAAGTCAATATGTATACCCATAAAAGGTGGCAGATCTCACTGCGATAATCACCTATGTTACCTCAGGGCAAGGCCAGCCATGCTGCCCTCTTCCCGCCATTGGCGCATAAGCGCATTGAACGCGACCGGACCGGCGGAATAGCTCTCGTCCCAGATGGTCACGCCTTCGCCGCCTTCGTTGTTGTAATAACCCGGCGTGCAATTGGCGTAGAACCCGGCGGCCTGGGTGCTGCCCGAACGTATTTCGGCAATCCACGCTTCTTCCGCTTCGGCTGTTGGCTCAATCACCGACATTCCGCGATCACGCGCTGTGCTGAGGATATAGGCAATATGCTTCGCCTGATCATCGATCGTCGTGGTGTAGTTGGCGGCGATCGCATTCTGGCCCTGTCCGACATAGAACCAGTTGGGGAAGTTGTGCACGGTCAGACCATGCAGCGTGCGCATGCCGTCCGACCAGTGATCGGTTAGCTCCAATCCGTCCCGGCCCTTGATCGAAAAACAAATGCGCTGTTGCAGAGATCCGAGGATCTGGAACCCCGAGGCATAGATGATCAGATCGACATCGTACGCCTTGCCCCCCGCAACAACACCGGTTTCGGTAATCTCGGAAATGCCGTTGTCGCCGCTGACGTCGACCAGCGTAACATTGGGCTGGTTGAACGCAGGCAGAAATTCGTCATTGAACGTCGGCCGTTTGCAGAACAGGGCATACCACGCCTTGAGCTTGTCTGCCGTTTCCGGGTCGGACACGAAACTGTCCACCCGCGCACGGCGGCGGTTCATCACCTCTATATCGGCAAGGAGCGCACGCTGGCCCATCTGCTCGGGCGTTTCCGGCGTATCCGGTGCGGTTTCGCGCATAACCCGGCCCGATTCCGTCCACCCATCGCGAATTTCGGCATCGTCGGTGATCCCGTTCACCGCTTCGAGGAACAGGCTGCGCCGCCGTTCCTGCCATCCGGGCGGCTGTGCCGTAAACCATTCGGGATCGGTGGGAATATTGCCCCGCACCCCAACAGACGAAGGCGTGCGCTGGAACACGTGGAGTTCCTTCGCCGTTTTTGCCACGCGCGGGATCAACTGGATGCCGGTCGCCCCGGTGCCGATCACGGCGACACGCTTGTCCGCCAGACCCACCAGATCATCGTGAATGCCACCCCCGGTATAGGCATAGTCCCAGCGGCTGGAATGGAAACTGTGCCCCTTGAAGCGTTCGATCCCCTTGATGCCGGGCAGCTTGGGCCGGCTGGCACGCCCTACCCCCAGCAGGAAATAGCGGGCCGAGAAGCGATCACCCCGGTCCGTTTCGATCTGCCAGCGCCCGGCGGATTCATCCCATGTCGCATTGGTAACGGCGGTCTGGAAGCTCGTCTTGGGATAGAGATCATACCGCTCGCCCAGCAATTGGCAGTATTCGCGGATCTCATCCCCGAAGGCGTAGCGATGCCGCGGAATATAGCCCGTTTCCTCCAGCAGCGGCAGGTAGCTCCAGGATTCGATATCGCACTGCACGCCGGGATAGCGGTTCCAGTACCACGTGCCCCCGAAATCCGATGCCGTATCGACAATCCGGACATCGGTGATCCCCACTTCGCTGAGCCGCGCAGCGGTGAGAATGCCGCTGAACCCTGCACCGATAATCAAGACCTCGACATCGGCCACCACCGGATCGCGTTCCACCCGCCGGGCGGCGTTGGGATCGTGATCGGCGTAATGGCCAAAACTGCCAGCCGCATCGATATATTGCGCGTTGCCCTTGCTATCGATCCGGCGATCGCGCTCCGCCTTGTAGCGGGCAAGGACTGCGGTGGCTTCGTCTTCCGGGGGCAACTGGCTCATGCATATCTCTCCGTCCTGTCCGGCGACATGCGTGGCCACCGAGTCGTTGACGTTTTTATAGCATGATATAATTTAATCGCGTCAAGGGACGAAACGAGCCATCGAATATGGCCGCAGCCGAGGCTGCGCGCGCTATCCGGCGATGCCCTGCAAGAGAGGCCCTGCAAGAGAGGCTCGCGGCAAAACGGCGGATATGCGCGTTCGGGGCCGCCCCCGCCCGCACATACCATCGCCTGTTCAATCCATGAGATTACCGCACCGTGCCCTGTACGGCGCCTGTCAGAAAATCAGGCCGTCGGTCGGGATAACGGGGGCGTTCGTCCATTTCCCTTCGGCCGTGCGGTACCAGCCTGCCGCAGCCAGCGCGCCGCCATCGACATTCAGCGATGTGCCGGTCACCCAGGAAGCCAGCGGGCTGGCCAGGAACAGAATCCCGCCCGCCAGATCGTCCGGCGCACCGAACCGACCCAGTGGAATCCACTGTTTGACCGCATCCTTGTATTCCGGCTTGATATACTGGCTGATGGCCACTTGCGGGGTATCGGTTGTTTCCGGCGCGATAAGGTTGACCCGGATGCCTTCGGGGGCAAGATCCAGCGCCAGACTTTTCGTGAAACCGATCAGGCCGGTCTTGAACACCGAATAGACGCAGTTGAACGGTATCCCCCGGAACCCTTCGATGGAGGAAACGCTAATAATGCTGCCGCCCGGCCCACGCTTGCGGATCAGCGGAATCATCGCGCGGGTGACGGAAAACACCTGCCGCATATTCGTCGCATAGAGGCGTTCGATGTCTTCGTCGGTATGCTCTTCGAAACGTTTGACGATCATCAGAAAATCGCCAACGTTGTTCACCAGCACGTCGAGACCGCCAAACCGCTCGGCAATCGTGGCTGCCAGCGCATCGACATCAGCCTGCACCGTCACGTCGCCTTCGATAACAAGATGGCTGTCACCCAGCGCCGCGCGAACATCCGCAGCCCGCGCCGCGTCTTTTTCAATCGTGACGACAGTCGCCCCTGCTTCGGCAAATGCTTCGCAGGTTGCACGACCAATGCCGACGCCACCACCTGTAACCAGTGCAATCTTTCCGGTAAAATCTATCACAGTCATTCTCCCGATATCAGCGCACCTTAATCCCATAAAAATAAATCACATCAAGTAGTTACTTTATGTATACCAGGTTTCCCCGAATAAACCCCGAAGCCGAAAAATCCGGGCGGCGCACCCTGTGCATCATGCGGCCCCAACTATTGCCCGCAGACATCACAATCCCTTTGACAGAGCAAAATCGGCTGCATAACAATTGGCCAAGTACCCTGATAAGCCTGCACAAACAGAACAACAGCACGATATTATTCGCGCGTCTCTTTGGGAGAGACATACGATATGGGGCGAAAGATAAACCGGTCGGGGAGACCGTCCCCCTCCGCAACCAAATATTTTAAACGGACTGTGCGCCGTCGCGCACCGGGCATCGAAACAGGCCATGCACAGGCCGGTTGATCCACCCCCACACTTGCACAGTGCATACCAGGCCTTCGCGGAGACACTGGCCCGTTGCCCCGACGCCGATTTCCTTTGCATCCCCGCCCGCGCAGAACGCGACTATTGCCCTGATGGGGAAAGCTTCAGCTATGCGCGCATGGCCGGCATGGCCGCAGAGATTCGCGCCTTGCTCGAACGATCGGGCTTCGGCCACGGCCATCGCATCGCGGTAATGCTGGGCAATCGCCCGGAACATTTCCAGCTTTTCCTCGCCGCCAATGCGATCGGCGCCATGATCGTGCCGCTAGGTTTCGATCAGACGGCCGATGAAATTGCCCATGTGCTCGATGACAGTGCTGTCGACCTCATCCTCTCCGTGCCGTCCCAGCGCGAAAGGACTGAAGACGCGCTGGGCAAGATTGCCGGAACGCCGCAGCATTGCGATATATCCGCACTGCCCGATCGCTTCGCGCCACCCCGCAATCCGGGCTTGGCGGCCACACCGGGCCGCGCCACCGATGCCCTGCTGCTCTACACGTCGGGCACTACAGGCCTGCCCAAAGGGTGCCGGGTCACCAACGATTATTTCCTGCACGGGGGCCAGTGGTACATTTCGCGCGGCGGGCGCATGACCGTTCGCAACGACAGAGAACGGATATTCAACCCCTTTCCCATGCTGCACATGAATGCCGGTGTCCTCAGCCTGATGGCGATGATCCTGACCGGCGGCTGCGTGATCAGCGCCGAACGTTTCCACCCCGCCAGTTGGTGGGATGATATCGCCGCCACCCGTGCGACGATCATGCATTACATGGGGGTTATCCCGCCCATCCTGCTCGCGGCCGAACCGAATGCCGCCGAAAAGCGACATCATCTTCGCTTTGCCTTCGGGGCGGGCGTTGCACCGGCCACACATATCGCGTTCGAGAAACGGTTCGGATTTCCCATGGTGGAAGTCTGGGGAATGACCGAAACGGGGCGGACTTTCACCGATCATCTGGAACCGCGATCGATCCACACGCGCGCCATCGGACGGCCGCTGCCCGGCCTTGAGGCGCGCGTGGTCGATTCCGACGACAGGGAAGTACCCCGGGGAACGATTGGCGAGCTGACTGTCCGCCATACCGCAGACGATCCGCGCAAGGGTTTTTTCGGCGGTTATCTCAACCGGCCCGATGCGACCGAGGAGGCATGGCGCGGCGGATGGTTCCACACCGGCGATGTCGTGCGACAGGACGAGGACGGGCTGCTGACCTTTGTCGACCGCACCAAGAACATTATTCGTCGCTCGGGCGAGAACATCTCCGCCAGCGAGGTCGAGGCCGCCCTGGCTTCCCATCCCGATGTCGTGGCCTGCGCCGTGCTGGCCGTGCCTGACGATCTCCGCGAGGAAGAAGTGCTGGCCTGCATCGTGCCCACTGCCGGGGCGCGGCAGGATGCCACCGCCGCCGAGGCGCTGGTGCGCCACTGCCGCGAACGTCTGTCCTATTTCAAGGTGCCGGGCTGGCTGCTGTTTCGCGAAACCTTGCCGACCACCGGCACCAGCAAGGTCCAGCATCGGCTGATTTTCGCAGCGGGCGAAGATCCCCGCACGGTAGCGGGATGCCACGATCTGCGCCCGTTGAAAGCCGCCCTGAGAAAATCGGGCTACGCAGACGATGCAAAGGGCGCATCGGTTTGACTGTTCCTGACACTGCCCGCATGACACCCGTCGGGAGACACGCATCAACGGGTTCATCACGGCGATGCGCGAGAAGGAGAACGGCGTGTGACTGATGGATTCCGCCTACTGCCCGACGATGAATATCCACATACGCCGGATCAGGCGATCAATTTCAACGAAAGCGTCTATTCCAACGCCTTCGACAGGGACAGTGGCGTCGGTGGCTGGATGCGCATCGGCAATCGTGTGAACGAAGGCTATGCGGAAAAATCCGTGGTGCTCTATCTGCCCGATGGCCGCATCGCCTGTTCCTTCGGACGCCCACCGATTGATACCAATACCCGGTTCGAGGCAGAGGGTCAGACGTTCGAAGTTATCGAACCCTTTCGGCATCTGCGGCACAGTTACCGGGGCGAGGTGCTGCTGCTCGATGATCCGCAACTGCTGCGCGATCCCGCCCGTATGATGGCCCAGGCCACCCGGACAGAAGCCGAAGTGGTCTGGGATCATCGTTCCGCCAATCCGCTGCACGGCGGCGAACCGCTGAGCGCGGAACAGCGCACCATGTACGGGCGCGATTTTTCGCGCGGGCATTTCAACCAGCACATCACGACCACCGGCCATATCCGCGTGGGCGATCAGCAATGGCCCGTTACCGGGCATGGCTGGCGCGATCACAGCTGGGGCCCGCGTTACTGGACCAATCTTTTCGCCTACCGCCTGTTTCTCGCCACGTTCGAGGATGGCAAGGGGCTGATGCTGCTCAAGATCTTCGCGCCCGATGGCACGGCCCGTTCAGAAGGGGCCCTGCTGATCGATGGCGAATATGACGAAGTCATGGACCTCAGCGTCGTGACCGACTGGGATGAACGCAAGGACCCCCGTAACGTGCGCATCGGTGTGCGCACGGCAACGCGCTCCGTCACTATCGAGGCCGATGTGCGCACTGTTGCGCCACTGCGCAACCGGCGCAGGGACGGCGATGTCACGCTGATGTCCCGCATTGCCGAAGGGCTTACCCGCTTTCGCTGGGATGGTCAGGAAGCCTGGGGGATGACCGAATACATCGAACGGATCGAAGACGGGAAACCAGTCCTGTGGCCGAACTGACGCATGAGGGCACGGAAGGGTTTGACGATCTTCTGACCGCCGTCAGGCGCCGTTACGGGACCAGCGCCACAATCGACCGGATCGTCGTTCCCACGCTGGGCGGATCGAACCGCACGGTGATTTTCGATCTCGTGCAGGGCAATGGCCGCCGCCGGATGGTTTCCCGACAGGAAACCTACAGCGCAGCCGACAGCCCCTTCCTTCCGACACACGATCAGTTCCGCGCCATGCGGGCCGCTTTCGACCATGGCGTGCCGGTACCGGAACCCCTGTTCGAACTCGATCACGCCGATGGTATGGGCTTCGGTTTCGTTACCGATTTCGTCAGCGGCGAAACCATGCCCAAGACGATCCTGACCAGCGAGAGGTTCGACACCGTGCGTCCGCTGCTGGTGGCACAGATCGGCGGCGTTTTTGCCAAAATGCACAGCATTCCTGCCGAAACTTTCGCATTTTTGGCCGAAACCCCGGACAGCCGCGACCCGATCATGGCGCAACGTGATCGTTACGATGGCTATGGCCAGCCCCGCCCCGCTATTGAAGCAGGACTGCGCTGGCTGGAACGCAACCGGCCACCTGCGGGGGGCCCACGCCCCTTGCATGGCGATTTTCGCCTCGGCAATCTGATGGTGGCACCGGATAAAGGCGCCGTATCGCTGCTCGATTGGGAATGCGCGCATCTGGGATCACCCGCCGAAGATCTGGGATGGCTGTGCATGCGGTCGTGGCGGTTCGGGCAGGTTGGAAAAGCAGCGGCGGGCCTTGGTTCGCGCGAAGATTTGCTGGCAGCCTATACCCGTGCGGGGGGCACGGCCATTACCCCCGATGAGCTACGCTATTGGGAGGTGTTCGGACTGGTGCGCTGGGCCATTCTCAACATCATGCAGGGCCATGGCCATATCAACGGTGAACGGCGCGGACTGGTCTTCGCTGCCTGCGGGCGCAACACCGCCTTGATCGAATACGATCTTCTTATGACATTGGCAGGACATTATGACTGAGCCGTCCCGGGGCCTTCGCCCGCAAGTGCCAACCATGGCCAATCTGCTCCGCACAGTGCGCGACTATCTCGACAGCCACGCAGGCCAACCGGGCAACCGCTTTCAGGCGCAGGTCGCCAGCTATCTGCTGGCCATATGCGAACGGGAAATCGCCTATCGCGGCCCTATGCTGGATGATGGCGCGCAATTGTGCGCGGCGATCCGCGATGGCGCGCATGACGCATGCTGGGACGATCTTATCACCCGCCTGCTGGACGAAACCGTGGTTGCGGTCGAAGTCACACGCCCCGAACTGCTTGACCCCATGCATCGTGCCATCCCCTGACGTGTATTCACGCCGCCGGGGCAGCCCCTAGCCGGTTAGACGGCATATTTCTGCAAGGTCCGTTCGCGCAATTCGATCCCCAGTCCGGGTTTGTCTGACAGGGCCAAATTGCCACCTGCGACATTTTCCAGCGGGTCGATCAGTTCCGCTCGCCACGGCACTTCACCAAATGCGAACTCCAGCAGGGTAAAGTTCGGCACGCCAGCCATGACATGCGCAGCCGCGACATTGCCGATCGGACTGGCCGGGCCATGCGGCGACACGGTGAGACCGGCGGCTTCCGCGATGACCGAAATCTTTTTCAGCTCCAGCATGCCGCCGCACAGTTTCACATCGGGCATCACCGTATCGACGGCACCCGATTGCACATATTTATAGAATGCCTCGATCCCGAAGATCATTTCACCACCGGCGGTAGGCATGCGCGCCGCGCGGTTGATCGCCGCGAGATCGGCCAAATCTTCTTCAGGGGTGACTTCCTCCAGCCAGTAGAGGTTGAGCGGTTCCATCCGCGGCAAAAGCTCGAGCCCTTGCCGCAAAGTGAAACGGCTATGCGCGTCGATCAGCAGATCGCGTTTGGGCCCAATGGCGTCACGCACCGCCTGCGCGCAGGCAATGCCCTGGTTCATACCAGCGGCAATATCCGCGCCTTCCACGGGGACTTTGGGCATTTCATCGAACGGGGCCAGCTTCACCGCCGTGAACCCTGCATCCACCGCTCGCCGGGCCATGGCTGCAAAGCCATCCGGGGTACGCGGGTCCGCCGAACGGTTGATATTGGCATAGAGCGGGATGCGATCGCGCAATTTTCCGCCGAACAACTGGTAGACGGGCACGCCCAGGGCCTTGCCGATCAGGTCCCACAGGCATTGTTCCAGTGCGCTGGCAGCAGACCGCGCCACCCCGTTCGTTTCGCGCACCAGTTTGGCGGCGGCCCCGCGAAACCATTCCACATCGAAAATCGTGCGACCGCGCAACAGGTCGGTCAATTGCCGGATATAGGCGATGGTCTTCTGATCGTTGCCGCCATGCGAGGCATCGCCGACACCGGTCAGGCCATTGGCGGTTTTCAGGCGCACAATCACCCAATTGCCCCGACGATTGACGCGAACCTGAAACACTTCGGCATCGGCAATGGTCGTTTCAGCCGTCCGGCGCGGGGCGGCAATCGCCCCACCCCATGCCATGGTCGCCGCAGGCGCGACAGCCATGGCCCCGAGCAGCGAACGACGCTTCATCGCACCTGCCTTTTACCAGCCGCGCAGGCGGCATCGTTGAAGTGCAGTTCCGCCAGCGCAATCCCGCTTTCGCCGCCCACAGCATAGAGGAGATATGTCCGCCCGTTTTCTTCATAGATCGCGGGATCGCGCAACTGGTTGAGATGGCCGAATGCCGTGCCACGAACCGACGGTTCCAGAGGCGCATCGGCCCCTTCCCACGGGCGCGTGGGGCGCAGGATTTCCACCGCTTCACCCGCTTTCCATTGCGACCAGTCGCCGCGCATGTCGATGCGGCTGAGGTAAATCCGTTCCGGCACATCACCCACGCGGGTCCAGAACACGAACAGTTCATTTCCGCGTTTCAGAAGCGCGGTATGGCGCTGGTCGGTGCCAAACAGCGTCGGACCACGTTCGAAGTCGGTGAAACCGTCTTTTGAACGGAAGAAAATCCCCGGCATGCCCAGCGCGTAACGATAGCCTTCGTGCTGGATCACCCGGAAATAGGACGGCCCCAGCAAGGGCGCGCGCGGTTCGAAATGGATGCCGTCAGACGATGTGGCAACGCGCGTCTGCTGGTTATTCTTCGACAGAATGCCATGATAATAGAGGATGATGCGCTTGTTCGCGTGATCGACATGCACATCGGGGGACGCGATGTGTGCCTTCAGGTTATCGTCGCCCTTATTATCCTGATCGGTGATATCGGGCAGCGCCGTGGGGAACAGGGATTCACCCAGTTGCAGTGTCCCGCCCGCATGAATTTTCCACGGCCCTTCGAGTTTGTCAGCATAGGCAAGGCGAATGCTTTCCCCCTTGTGCGCCGCGAAATAGAGGTAATAGTTCCCCAGTTTCCCTTTCACCCAGTCCGGGACTTTTATCAGCGAAGGCCCCTGCACATTATCGCCCGCAGGTTGATCGATTCCGGCCGGAACAATCGGCCTATCCTGCACGCGGTGCGCCGCGACACAGACCGGCGCCTGCGCTGGCCCTTGCGCTGCCCATACCGTGGCCGGTGCGGCCACCGACAGCAGCAGCGCCATGCCCTTGATCACACTTTTCATGTCGATACTCACTTTCTCACCAGCCATCGCGTCAGCGTTTCGCCTGCGGCGTCACATCAAAATCGACGTTGGATATCGTTCCGGTAAAGCGAAATGGCGCGGTATAGCCCGGCGCAGCAGCCGTGAGCTCGTCCCGCCCGATATCCAGCCCCTCGGTCGCACCACCCGGAATAATGTGGGGGATCGCGACGGAGCCTGCGGCAATGCCGTCAATTTCGAGCGTACCCACCCCGCCTGGCCCGGATGCGTCCGGCTGGAAGACGAAGGCCACCCTTGATGCGCCAGTCGGCACGGGCCTGTCAGATTGCAAGCGGACGCCGTCCTTTTTGCGGTTCTGTTCGTAAACCAGATGGCCATCCTTGATGTAAAACGCCCACCCGGCGGCAACGTCACCCCAGGCAGCCAGCACCCCGCTGTCATTTGCACTGGCGCGTGCAATCTGCGCCTGAATCCTGAACGCCGCACCACGCAACGAAGGTTGGTTGGCGGGTTTGATCGTCGGATCGGTCGGATAGAAGGTGTAGTGCTTCGGGCTTGTCGCGTTACTTACTCGCGCCGTCCGGGTCAGCAGGGTGCTGTCGTCCAACGGAAGCACCTGATAACGCCGCGCAGCTTCCCACCACTTGGCTTCCAGTTCGCGAACCTTTTCAGGATACTGCGACGACAGATCCGTGACCTCGGAGAAATCCTTCTTGAGATTGTACAGTCGCCACGGGTTCTCATAATACTTCGACCCATCGACGCGCCGCGATACGAGACGCCAGCCATCGGCATAATAGGCGCGATTCCCCTCGATCTCGTAATACTGCTCTTTCTTCGTGCTCGCCGCTTTGGGGGCCGCGAAGGAATAGGCCATGCTTACCCCTTCGATGGGTTTGGTTTTCTGACCGTTGAAAGTGGTGGGCGCCTCAAACTTCAACACATCAAGCAGCGTCGGCACGATATCGTTGATGTGGTGGAATTGCGAACGCACTTCACCCCGCGCCTTGATCCCCTTCGGCCAGGTCACAATCAGCGGCACGCGTGTCCCGCCGCCATCTGTCGTGCGCTTTCCTTCACGCAGTGGCGTATTGCTTACCTGCGCCCAACCATGCGGATAATTGGGGAAGGTGTTCCAATCGCCCAAGGTATCATAATACGCCAGATTGTCCGCGTTGGACGCGGGTGTCCCCGACAAATACCCGACAGAGACATTGGCCTCCCCTTCAGGTCCGACGACGCGACTGGCGCCGTTGTCCGAGGTTACGATGAAAATCGTGTTCTCGTACTCGCCGCTCTTCTTCAGGTAGTCGATCAGCCGCCCGATATTTTGATCGGTGCGATCAAGAAACGCGGCGTAGTTCTCCTGGAACCGCGCATACATCTTCTTCTGATCCGGGGTCAGATCCTTCCACGGCACAACACCCGGGTTGTAGGGAGCCAGGTTCGCGTTGCCCGGAACCAGCCCGCTCTTCTTCTGACGCGCGAGGCGCTCTTCCCTGATTTTGTCCCAACCACCATCATACCGCCCCACGTATTTGGCGCGATCTTCCGGCTTTGTATGGTGCGGCGTGTGCATCGCCCCGGTCGCATACCAGAGAAGAAACGGTTTATTCGGGCTGGCGATGCGTTGATTACGGATCAGGTCGATAGCCTTGTCCGTCAGCACATCGGGTAAATAGAAGCTGCCGTCCGTCGGCGGATTCACATAAGTCTGACCTTCGGCCAAAGCTCCGGGGAAGAATTGGCTCTCCTGTCCACCGATAAAGCCGTAGAACTGATCAAAACCACGATGGGTCGGCCAATTGTGGAACGAACCGGCAGGCGTGGAATCCTTGCCCGCCACCTGATGCCATTTGCCGACAGCAATCGTTCCATAACCGTGCAGTTTCAGATGTTCTGCGATCGTCGGCGTATCAAGGCTCAGGTCACCGCGATAGCCGGGCTGGCCGCGATCACTGGTGTAGTGCCAGCCCGATCCCGTGGAATGCTGGTTCAACCCGGTCAGCAATGCGGCACGGCTCGGCGTGCACAATGCAGTGGACGTAAAATGGTTATAACGCAGACCTTCTGAAGCCAGATTGTCGATCGCCGGTGTGTGGATTTCCGAACCGTAAGCCCCGAAATCGGAATACCCCAGATCGTCCAGCAGGATGATAACGATATTGGGTGCCCCCGCCGGCGCTTCGACCGGTTTGGCGTAAACGGGATCAGGTCTATCTGAATCCAGTTCCCGAATGGGTGTCAGATCAGGTGCTGCCCATGCCGGAGAGGCAATTGGCAAACATGTCGCCAGCAAGGCGCGCGCGATGGTTTTCTTGACCATGTCGTAATTCCCCCGATGTCGTCCGTCAGGCCTAAGCCGGGCGATTAATGGTGTAGGATGCGTAAGGTTCGAGCGAGGCAATCGCCGCGACCGGTTCTGGCGGGCGCCAGCGGAACTGTTTCACAGTCACCCGATCGGGATAGACATCGACGATACTGAAACCGTTCCGTTCCTCGATCTTTGCCACATCCTCGGATTCCAGCGCCGACGGATGCCACGGAAACACACCGCGAACCGTACTCGGGAACCCTTGCGTCGCCGTCCCGATCGTGCCGGGCAGGATGGTGTGGATGGGATTGGCGGACAGATCGATATCGCCGCTACGACTGATCTTGCTGATCGCACTGGCGTGCATATCGCCGGAGATACTTATACCAGCCCGGCCGCGTTGCGCGCCAAGCGCGGCAGCCAGACGCTGGTGCTGTTCAAACCAGCCTTGTTGCCAATAGCCCTTGTCATTGTGGAACGCGCTGCTTTCCGAAGGCCCGTCCGCATACCATTCCCCCAGCTTGCCTGCCGTCCAGCCGAAGGGGTTGGATGGGACATGGAAATATTGCTGTGCGGTCGAATTGCGGATGTGATTGAGCAGGAATTCTTCGGCCTTGGGGAAAAGAACCCCGGCATTTGGCCCGGTCGACCATCCCCGGCGGCAATCAAAGAACGCCAGATCCAGAAGCTTGCCGATCTTCAGCGTTTCGACTGTTCCCGCTTCATAGGCATTGCCCCAGTCCGGGCGCCCCAGTGCAATCGGATAGGCCAGAGCCTGGGTCTGTTGTTGCAGGCCGAAAATGAACGGGCGCGGCGGCAGGCTGTAACCCCATGTGCCGGCATTATCGTTTTCGTAATAGTCGTGATCGTCGGTGATGAAGATCAACGGAACCGAGGCAAACCGGTCTTCGTAAATCGAGGCAATCTGCCGTGCGGCCACCGTGTTGACCGAACGGCGGTTGGTTTCCGAATCGAAGGCCAGATCCTGATCGATCCAGGCGATCTTGCGATACAGTTCTTCCGTCTGCGCCCGCCGAACCGGATCACGACGGTACTTCAGCGCCGTATCGAGATCCCAGTAGACATGGTCCCCGTTGGCAACGGCAAGATCCGGAGAAAAGCTGAGTGCCCGATCGAACAGGGCACGGCGAACGGTGACGGGCAGATAGCCATCCGGCCCGCCTGCCTCGTCCCCACCGGCGCAAGTGAAGAACAGCACTCTGAAATGGTCAGGCGCTGAATCCGGCGGTGGCAGCGTTTTCAACTGCCATGGCGCACGCAGCGCCTTGCCCCGTTCATCCGCCAGCGCCAGTTCGTGCGGCTTTCCGGCAGACAGACCGGACTGCACGAACCCCCAGCTATAGCCATCGGCATCCATCTTGCGCGCGGCAACAGCGCGCCCATTGATCTTCAACACGGGTGCCGATGACGGTGGGGTGTCGAGCAGAACCTTGACACCCAGCGTATCATGCGTTGCGGACGGCAGAATGGCCCGGACAGGCGTGGTGGGGCGCGACCAGGCGACCCCGCCCATGAACATGGTGCCCAAACCCATTGCCGCCGCACCGCGGAGCACATGACGTCTATCGTACATCGGAACCTCGTGTCTCAAGAAAGTAGATCAGAACTGCGTGCGCAGGGTTGCGCCAATGGTCCGGGGATCACCTATCCCGCCCGAGATCAGGCCGGTCGTCGCGGCATCGAGCGAATAGAAGTACTTCTTGTCGAAGAGATTGTTTGCCCAGACCGACAGGTCGAACTTGCCGTCATTCAGGCGGATGCCGATCCGGGCATTGGCCACACCATAACCCGGAATTTTGGTATAGCGGGAGTTGCTGGCCGACGTGTCGTTCGATGAACGATGGGTATAGTCGAGACGGGTATAAACCTCGTCGCCGCCACTGCCCAGAATGTTGACCGGTTGCGCCAGATCGAGACCCACGTTCCAGACGAATTTGGGCGCATTAGCGAGCTGTACCCCGCTCAGATCCTGCGTCGGCTTGGCATTGCGATCTTCCGGTGCCGATTGGGCATTGGTGTAATCCTTGTAGACCGCATCGTTATAGGCCGCCCCTGCGGTCAACCGGACATAGCGGCTCGGTGCGACAGTCAGGTCGACCTCGACACCGCGCGACCGCACGCCCGGAATGTTCGAGATATACCGGACAAACGAACTGGTCGCGCCGATCTGTTCGGTAATGGCCGCCTGATAGTTTTTCACCTCGGTCCAGTAAGCCGCCGCGTTAAGCGTCACCTTCCGGTCCCAGAACTGGCTCTTGAAGCCGACTTCCCAGGAATCGACCGTTTCCGGCTTTACGACTGGGGAAACGCCGGCAGGCAGGTTGCCAAGGCTGAGCCCGCCAGACTTGCTGCCGCGCGAATACGTCGCATAGGTCAGGACATCGGGGGCAACCTTGTATGACAGGGTGATCTGCCCGGTCAGCGCACTGTTCTTCAGGCCCGTCGTATAACGGACTTGCGGATAGACGGCATCACGCAGCTTTTGCGCAGCGATCCGGTCGGCTGCACTAAGCAGCGACAAATCGTTTCCTGCGGACGTATACTGATCGAACAGGCCGGTCTTGCGTTCGTGGGTAAAACGCAGGCCTGCGGTCACGTTGAACGCATCGGTCGCATGCCATGTCAGCTGGCCAAACGCGGCGTAGCTCTTGGTGCGCGGTTCGATAATGGAATCCGACCGAAACCCGGTAAAAGCGTAGTTTGCCAGCGTCTGATTGGCCGTGGGGTTGTTCCACAGGGCATAGTCCTTGCCCGCCGCGTAGTGCCCCAGCGCATTCACGACCTGCCAGAAATAATAGACCCCGACGACATAATCGAGTTTGCGTTCACCCGTCGATGCCAGACGCAGTTCCTGGCTGAACTGGCGTTGCCTGTTGGTGGTGCCGCTTAACGTCATGACGGTCAGCGGCGTGTTGTCGACATCGTTGTTCGGATACCAGTCCCACCAGCGATAGGCCGTAACCGAAGTGAGCACGGCATTGCCCAGATCCCAGTCCAGCTTGCCGGAAAGGCCATACCCTTCCATGTTGGCCTGGATCGCGCCTTCCACATCCACCTCGCGGGCGAACGGATCATTGATATCGAAGCGTGGCGTATAGCCGGCCCGCGCCGCGCGCTGCAGCCAGGTGTTGTTGATCGCCGCGCCATTGGCATATTTGTTGAACTGCCCGACAATGCTGGCTGCACGCGAATAGGACGTCTGCTTGGCATAGTCCCCGCTCAGGCGGATCGCGACGTTGTCCGATGCATTGATCAGCAACTGGCCCCGGATCGAGAAGTTGTCGAAATCGTTGATCTTCTTCCCGTTGTAGAGGTTGGTCAGCCAGCCATCGCGATGCGTATCGGACACGGTCACGCGATAGGCGACACTATCGCCCAGCAGCGGGCCGGTCAGTGAACCACGAACCTGATGATATCCGTTTTCGCCATAGCTGGCCTCGCCACGGAACTGTGTTTCGAACTGGGGCGCCTGCGTGGTGATGTTGATCGCACCGGCCGTCGTGTTCTTGCCGAACAGCGTCCCTTGCGGGCCGCGCAGCACTTCGAGACGTTCGATATCGATCAGGTCGAACTGCGACGCGCCGATGCGGCCGTAATAGACATCGTCGATGTAGAACCCGACGCCGATCTCAAGACCATCGTTCTGGTCGGAGTTCGAACCGAGCCCGCGAATATTCACGAACGTATTGCGCGCATTGTTGTTACGAATGGTAAGGCTGGGGGTCAGGTTGGCGATCTGGACCAGATTGAGCGCCCCCGTGCGCTCGATTGTCGAACCGCTGACCACGCTCAGCGCAATCGGCACTTCCTGCGCGCGCTCGGCGCGGCGGCGGGCCGTCACCAGAATTTCGCCATCATTGGGACCAGACGTCACCACACTGGCGGAATCTGCGGATTCCGACTGCGCCTCTTCCGCCTGGGCAGACACTGCCGCCAATGCGAGTACGCTGATACCTGCCGCCAGTGTGGAACGCACGGCAACCACAGGGGCAATGCCCCGAAACAACTTAATCATGAGATGCAACCTCCATGAGGTCAGCCATGCCGCGCACGCAGCCCTACCCCCCGCAGGTCTCACCCATGCGAACGACGGCATACGGCAACACTTCGGCTGGCGACCCGAATGTACCTGAATATGGCCACGCGCTTCTTTGGGACGCCACCAGATGGCGCGCCGCAAATTGCACCGGCTCTTATGTGTGTTGGATCAGTCCGGTGGTCCGGCGCTGGAATCAGATCAAATATTCGCGCATGTCTTGCTCCCTGCATAACAAGGGGAACACGACACCTGGCGTTGCCGCCTTAGCATCGCGCGCTTTAGCGATTTGTAACGCGGAGCAAGCTGCTTCCCATCAAAAGCCGCGGATCGAGAGCCGGTGTGGCGCAGCAGGTCGATCAACCCAACAGCCCGGAATAATCCCTACTTAAATGATAGGGTTATTTTGCGTCAAGCGAAGTTTTCCATGGACTGCCTAAAGCTCTGCTTGCCTTCACCCTTCCACCCCACCCCTGCAAATCTCATCCTTCAGATAAGGATAGCGCAATAATTAATTGTAATATAGTGTATAAATTTGAAAGTCGCGTGGTCAGGCATATCCATCCCTCCACTGGAAATCGGCGTGTAACGCTTCCGAATTTGAATGACCCGGATATCACACGCCACCATAACCCGACTTATTTAATCGGAATTTAGCCTTATTCCAGCATCAAAGGCAGGGGCTGCGCTGTGCGAGTTTCAGACCACCCCGAGGCGCCACGCATGAAGCATCGAGACGATTTTGTCCGAAATGCCAGAATGGGCATTCTCCCAACATCGACAATGCCGCCTCCGCTCCCGTTTCCACAGGATCGGAATTGGTGCCGTTACCATTGCGCACCACGGCGCGTCTTGCACACCTTTCAATATCACGATGGTATCGTGACCAGTCTGCTTGCTGGCACGCCAGTTTGCACCATACAGCTACAAAGGCTCTGCTATGTCCCTATCCGATCCTGATAATGCCCCAGTCCTGATTATCGGCGCCGCTGGCGGACAAGGCGGGGCGGCTGCACGGGCATGTCTCGCGCGGGGGATGCAGGTACGCGCCTTTGTGCGTGATGCCAGTGCTCCTGCCGCTGGCGAATTGCTGTCGCTGGGGGCAGAACTGGTACCCGGCGATCTCGCATCGCGCGAAACAGTAGAACAGGCCGTTCAGGGGGTCCGCGCCGTTTTCTCGGTCCAGCCCGAGAATGCGCCGATTGCATGGACCGAAAACCTGTGCGCCAGCGCCCGTGCCGCCGGGGTCACGCAGTTTGTCCAGTCGACGGTTTCGGGCACGGGCCTGCATGAGGCCACCCCCGGCTGGAGCAACCCTGCCCTGTGGCCGGAATATTGGGAAGGCCGCCATCCGTACTGGGAGCACAAGCAGGCACAGGAACAAGCGGTTCGCACGGCGGGGTTTACCCACTGGTCGCTGGTGCGCCCCCCTATGATTATCGACAACGCCGTCAAATACGCGGCAATCCTGTTCCCCCGGCTGGCTTCGGATGGCTGCATCGTCTCCTGCGTGCCAGAAGAGATCGCAGTGCCCTATATCTCCTATGCGAGCATCGGTGCGGCGGTAGCGCAGATCATGCGCGACCCCGCCACCTATTCGGGCGCCACGCTGGAAATTGCCGACGAGGAGCTCACCGATGCGCAACTCGCCCACGCCCTGATGGAAGGTACCGGAAAACCCGTCACAGCGCTTCATGTGGATGCCGCACGTGCGCGCGAACTGGGGGTATCACCGCGCATCGTAACCCAGCACCTCTGGCTGGGTGAGATCGGCTATCCCGCACGTTCCGCCGCAGCACGGCGGTACGGCCTTACGCCCGTGCCGATCGCCGAGTGGGCGAAACGCAACGCGGCACATCTTGTTGTTGGCGATCCGGCGAAATCGCCCCTGCTATCGACCCGGGACGCGGACTGAGAAGGACGCGTTGCCCCCTCCTGCTTTAAGGGCGGCACACCAGACGGGCAGGAATGGGTTGATGGCCAAGGCTGCCGGGCAAAGGTGGGTAGATCGCGCCTTCGACGGGTTCAAGCCGCTCCAGCCGGTCCAGCAAAGCCGCGACCATAATACGCGCCTCCAGCCGGGCCAGCCCTGCGCCGGGGCAAAAATGCGAGCCGGTCCCGAATGCGATATGGCGGCGGACATTGCCCCGGTCGAGCAGGAAATCATCGCCGTCAGCAAACAGTCTTTCATCGTGATTGGCGGACCCGATGCCGATCTCCACGCAATCACCGGCGCGCATGACGGCACCGTTCAGCACCACGTCCCGCGTGCAACGGCGGGTGGTGCGCTGCACAGGGGCATCACGCCGCAGCGATTCCTCGACAAACAAGGGCACAAGGCTGCGATCGTCCTGCAACTGTGCCCAAAGGGCGGCATCCTGAACCAGACGATTGACGAGATGTACCAACAACGAACGGGTGGTGTGTACACCCGCCTGGATCATGAAATGCAGTTGCGTCACGATTTCCGCATCGCTCAACCGCCGCCCTTCGATCACCGCATCTATCATCACGGCAATGACGGGATTTGTCGGAACAGGCAGTCGTCGCTGCACGGCCACGGCTTCCCCAAAGTAGACATGGCTGCGTGGCCCGCCGGGGGGCGCCGTTGACGAACATGGCCGCTGCATCAAGGTGCCATCCCACGACCATGCCATGAAATGCGCAATGGCATCGTCACCAAATCCCATCAGCCGCGCCATCGCAAAGGCGGGTATAGCCATGGCATACTGTTCATGCAGATCAACGGACGGCGCCTGCAACATCGCATCGATCAATTGATGGCAATGGTGTTCCAACGCCTTTTCCAGCTCACGCAGCCGGGAAGGCGTCACAACGGCCTGGAACAGCTGACGCATTTCCTTGTGGCGCGGTTCTTCGATCTCGCTCAGATAAAGTTGTTCGGACGGGATTGTTTCAAGACCGGTCGACACGCCCGTAATCGCGGACAGGTCGGAACGAAACGTTTCGACATCGCTCAGCGCGCTGACAACGTCATCATAGCGCGACAGATACCATGCGCCCTCAGCGAGAGGCAAAACGGGCTGTTCCTGCCGGATGCGCGCCAGCATGGGAAACGGGACGCCATCATCCACAAAACGCGGATCATGCGGGTCGAATGCGATTTCCCCCCGATCGACGCAACCTTCATCTGCCATACGGGCCCTCCTGTGTGAACGACCCTCATCATAGCCACGCGGCACGCCGTGCGGAAAAATCAATACACCGGTTTCCAAATACCCGGAGTTTACACTTCCGGCCTTACCGCACCACCAGAACAGGAATTCCGCAACGCGCCAGGACATCGGATGTCTGGCTACCCAACAGCACACGTCCCAACCCGCTGCGTCCGTGCGATGCCATCGCAATAAGTTGGCAGTTACGCGTTTTGGCCGTTTCGATGATCGCGTCGGCGGGCACCGCGTCGGGCACATGAAGCGTGTCGGCCTCAACCCCCAGCTTTCGTGCCGTCACCATGGCCGATGCGAGAATTTCATCCGCCACTTCCTCCTGACTCAAGCTGTCTTCATAGCCCGGCCGTTCGCCCGAATTGGGGTCCCATTTGGGCGATCCCCCATGATTCCCTAGACGCTCCGTTACTGTGATGATCGTCGCACGCGCGCCAAGATCCTTCGCAAGTGCCAGACCGGATTCAACGCCTTTCCGGGCCACATCCGAGCCATCGGTCGAAATCAGAATATGCTCGTACATGCTTTCCTCCACAGCACAGCCAGCGGATCACCGTCCGCACATATGGGTTGTCCGTACACGGCAAGGCAACAAGCTGGACTGATCCAGATCAAGGATTATCGCTATTTTCTGCGATCGACGGCGCTGCTCTTGCAGAGCCCGCCATGCAGGGGCGATTGGGGACCCCATCGGGTCCAGCGCACATGATCGAAATCCGGAGGAGGCAGGTTATTCTTACGATCAAGCCTTGCCCCACACGCCCTAGCGCCCTTTGAATACGGGTTTGCGGCGTTCCCTGAAGGCTTGCATACCTTCGATAAAATCCTCGCTTCGGCCGGCTTCGCACTGTCCGATCCGTTCGGCGGCCAAGGCCTCGGCAAGATCGCTTTCCTGTGCCTTCCAGGCAAGCTGCTTGATCAGCGCCAGCGAATGGGGGCCGGAAGCCAGATTTCGAGCCAACGTCTGGGCCTCTTCGTCCAGCGCGGCGTCCGGCACGATCCGGCTGATCAACCCCCAATCGAATGCGTCTGCTGCCGCCAGCTTCTCACCCAGCAGCATCAGCCGCATCGCCCGAACCCGTCCGATCGCCTTGCTCAAAAGCCATGACGAACCGCCATCGGGCACCAGCCCGACATGGGGGAAGGCGAAGAAGAAATAAGCGTTTTCCGAACAGAGGATGATGTCGCCAGCCATGGCGATACCGCACCCCACACCGGCCACGGCCCCGCGCAGGGCGACGACCACGGGTTGCGTCATGCGGCGCATTTCCTCAATCACGGGATTAAAGGTGCGCTCGAGTTGCGCGCCGCCATCGCGCAGCGGGTCGGCAATCAGTTCCGCGGCATCATCCAGATTCGCGCCCGAACAGAAGGCGCGTCCTTCCCCCGTTAGGATCACTGCACGCGCTTCGGCCCCGGCACGCCGCAGCGCTGCGAGCAATTCCATGCCCATCGCTTCGGAGGCAGCATTCAGCGTGGCCGGATCGTTGAGCGCGATCCGGGCCACACCATCGGCCAAAGCATATGTGACAAGCGCGCCGTTCATGATCTAGAGCTTACGATCATCGAGGCCGAGTGAACGCCCGATGATTTCCAGCATGATTTCCGTGGCGCCAGCGAATATCCGCGTCACGCGCGCATCGGTAAACATACGGCTGACGCGGTATTCGTCCATATAGCCCGCACCGCCATGAAGCTGGACACACTGGTCCAGCACACGGCCTTCCAGTTCGCTGCCCAGCAATTTGGCGGCAGAGGCGTCTTCTGCCGAAAGCGCCCCCTCGTTGTGCAACAGCACACACTGATCGACGTAAGTCTGCGCCATATCGATTTCGGCACGCATGCGCGCCATGGCAAAGCGGCTGTTCTGGAACGTGCCGATCGGTCGCCCAAAGGCCTTACGGTCCTTGACATAATCCAGCGTCAGATCGAACCCGGCCTGCGCTGCGGCGACAGAACCGATAGCCACGACCAGACGTTCCTGCGCCAGCAGACGAGCGAGATACTTGAACCCCATACCCGGTTCGCCCAGCAGGTTTTCGCGGGGCACACGGACATCGTTGAAGAACAGTTCGGCGGTGTCCTGGCTCTTCATGCCCATTTTTTCGAGCCGTTTGCCACGCTCGAACCCGGGCGTGTCACGTTCCACCACGAACAGGCTGATCCCATGCGGCCGTTCAGGATCGGTGCGCGCGGCAACCACCACGACATCGCCCAGAATACCGTTCGAGATAAAGGTTTTGGCCCCGTTCAGCAACCAGTGATCGCCCTTGTCCTCCGCCCGGGTACGCATGCCCGCCAGGTCAGACCCGGTGGATGGTTCGGTCATGGCGACCGCGCCGATCAGGTCGCCACTAACCAGTCCCGGCAACCACCGCTGTTTCTGCGCATCGTTACCCAGCTTGGCGATATAGGGGGCAACGATGTTCGAATGCAGATTGATATAGAACCCGCTATCGCCATGGGCGGCGTTCTCTTCGATAATGATCTGTTCGAAGCGGAAATCGTCAATTCCCGCACCGCCATAGGCCTCGTCGGCCCAGGTGCAGAGCAGACCCAGTTCACCCGCCTTGGTGTAGAGATCGCGATCCACCATCCCCGCCTTGCGGAAGCGTTCCCAATGGGGGGACACTTCCGCCTGCATGAACCGGCGGACCGTATCCCGGAACTGTTCGTGTTCAGGTTCGAAGATAACGCGCCGCATGGTCAGGCCGCTTCCACGGGATAGAACGCTTCACCCTTGGCGGCGCGGTCGCGCAACCAGGCCGACGGGGCAAAACGCGGGCCATATTGCTGCGTCAGGCGATCCGCCTCGCGCACGAAGGTCTCAAGACCGATCGTATCGATGTAGCTGAGCGTCCCGCCGGTCCAGGCCGGGAAACCCCACCCGTAAACGGCGCCAAGATCGGCATCCTGCGCAGTTTCGAGCACGCCCTGTTCGAGACAGCGCGCCGTTTCGATGGCCTGCGTATAAAGGAAGCGGGTCTTGAGTTCATCCTGTTCGGGCTGTTCGGGAGCAGCCGGGAACTGTTCCCTGAGGCCTGCCCACAAATGCTTGGGCCCTTCGGCCGGATACTCGTAGAAACCCGCGCCTGCCTTGCGGCTACTGCGACCAAGAGCGATCATCGCCTTCAGCGCATCGACGCCGCCGCGCGCGACATAGTTGGGATCGTTCTGGGCAATCGCCTGCTCGTTGATCTTGATCGGCAAGTCCATGGTCACTTCGTCGAGCAGCGCCAGCGGGCCCACCGGGAACCCGGCCGCCTTGGCCGCATTCTCGATCCGGGCAGGCTCAACACCTTCTTCCAGCATAGCGGCGCCTTCATAGACCAGCGTCTGGAACACGCGGCTGGTGTAGAATCCACGGCTGTCGTTGACGACAATCGGCGTCTTGCGGATCTGGGCAATGAAATCGAGCGCCTTGGCCAGCGTTTCCGGCGACGTCTGCTTGCCCATGATCAGTTCGACCAGTCCCATCCGGTCGACCGGCGAGAAGAAGTGCATGCCGATGAACTGGTCCGGACGTGCCGATGCCTCGGCCAGACCGGAAATCGGCAGGGTCGAGGTGTTGGACGCATAAATCGCATCAGCCGGGATCACCGCCTCGGCCTTGCGTGTGGTTTCGGCCTTGATTTCGACATCCTCGAACACGGCCTCGACCACCAGCTGGCAACCTGTCAGCAGCGCGAAATCATCCGTGGGCGTGATCCGGGCAAGCTGGGCATCCATCTTGTCCTGGCTCAACGCGCCCTTGGCCACCTGCTTGGCCCAGACTTTCTCGCTATAGCCCTTGCCCTTGCTGGCAGAGGCCTGATCGCGATCGATCAGGATGACTTCGATCCCGGCGACGGCAGCCACCAGTGCGATCCCGGCACCCATCATGCCAGCGCCCACGACACCGACCTTGGTGTAGGTCGTCTTGGGCACGCCAGCCGGGCGACGCGCGCCCTTTTCAGCCGCCTGTTTGGAAATGAACGTGGTGCGAACGATATTGCGCGCCACGGGATCGGTCAGCAGCCGGGCGAAATACTTGCTTTCCACCGACAGCGCCTTGTCCATCGGCAGTTGCATGCCTTCGAACACCGATTGCAGCACGGCAATCGGTGCTGGCAGGTTGTAGCCCGCATCGCGCACGACCCCTGCCGCAGCAACGGAAGCGCCCATCGCCACTTCGGGCACCATCATGCCGCGCATTTCGGGCATGAAGAAACCTTTGCGATCCCATGTCTGGCTGGGTTCGGGATTGCTGGCCAACCATTCGCGTGCCTTGGCAACAACCTGATCGGCAGGCGCCAGCGCATCGACGATACCGGCCTTCAAGGCATCGGCGGGGCGGAGCGACTTGCCTGTCAGAAGCAGACCCAGCGCCTTGTCCGCGCCCAGCAGGCGCACCATGCGCTGCGTCCCGCCCGAAGCGGGCAGAAGACCCAGCGTTACTTCGGGCAGGCCGACGACCGCCTTGGGATCATCGGCCAGAACGCGATAATGGCAAGCCAGCGCCAGTTCGAACCCGCCGCCGAGAGCAAGACCATTCATCGCACAGGCGACCGGCTTGCCCATGGTTTCCAGCGCACGATGCATGCGCGTGGCGTTGTGGCTGAATTCATAGGCTTCGGGCCGGGTCATCCGGCCATAAGCGGCCACCATCAGCTTGAGATCGGCCCCGGCCATGAAGGCCGGTTTGCCCGATGTCACGATCACCCCGGTGACGGCATCGTCACCCTGCAGATCGGCAATGGCCGCGTTCATGTCGGCGATGAAGGCATTGCCAACGACGTTCATCGTTTCGTCGGCATTGTCGAGCGTGATGACAGCGACGCCGTCAGCGCCCTTTTCAACACGGATATGGCGATAGGTTTGGCTCATGGGATCAGACTCGCTCGATAATGGTGGCGATGCCCATGCCGTTGCCGGCGCACAGCAAAGCCATTGCGGTGTTCAGGTTTTGGCGTTCCAGTTCATCCAGCACGGTGCCGAGGATCATGGCCCCGCTCGCGCCCAGTGGATGGCCCAGCGCGATCGCGCCGCCGTTGACGTTCATCCGGGCCGGATCGACGTCCATATGATTCATGAAGCGCAGCACAACGCTGGCGAATGCCTCGTTCAATTCCCACAGGTCGATATCGTCCTTGGTCATTCCGGTGTGCTTCAACGCCTTCTTGGCGACATCAACCGGTGCGGTGAGCATGATCGTCGGTTCCGAACCGATCGTGGCCCAGCCCCGGATACGCGCGCGCGGCGTCAAACCTGCAGCTTTTCCGAAATCGGCATTACCCAGCAATACGACCCCGGCACCATCGACAATCCCTGACGAATTGCCGCCGGTATGGACATGATTGAGTTCTTCGATCTGCGGGTACCGCTCTTTGGCCACGCGTGCGTAACCCATCCCTGCCGCAGCGGGGAACGCCGGTTTGAGGCTGGCCAACGATTCCACCGTCGTAGTCGGACGGCGATGTTCGTCGTTGTCCAGAATCACTTCGCCCATTGCATCCCTGACCGGCACGATCGACCGGGCGAAGCGACCTTCGTCCCATGCAATACCAGCGCGGCGCTGGCTCTCGGCAGCATAGCTGTCGACATCATTGCGGCTGTAACCTTCCAGCGTGGCGATGATGTCTGCACCAATCCCCTGCGGCGCGTAATAGTTATGATAGGCGACCCAGGGATCGGCCGCCCAGGCCCCGGTGTCGTACCCCATCTTGACGCGGCTCATGGATTCCACGCCGCCGCCTACGCCGGCGCAGGCCATTCCGGTCGCAATCTGTGCGGCGACATTGTTGACCCCTTCCAGGCCAGAGGCACAGAAACGGTGGACCTGTTGTGCGGCCACAGTCTGCGCGTAACCCGCGCTGATCACCGCAGCGCGCGCCAGCACGCCGCCCTGTTCGCTAACCGGCTGCGCACAGCCGATCACGACATCGTCGAGCAGCGCCGTGTCGAGCCCGTTGCGGGTTTGCAACGCTTCGAGCGTCTGCGCGACCAGCTGCACCGGGGGAATTTCGTGAAGCGCACCATCCGGGCGGCCCTTGCCGCGCGGTGTGCGCACATGATCGTAAATGTAAACGTCCTGCATTGGCTTCGTGCTCCAGAAAAGTCAGATCAAACCGCGCGCGGCAAGGTCAGCGAGTGCCGCAGCGTCGAGGCCCAGGCGTTCGCCATAGACTTCGGCATTGTGTTCACCGGGAAACCGCGGCGCGATACGACGGATGGTGGAAGGGGTCTCGGACAGCTTCGGGAAGCATGCCTGCATGCGAACCGTGCCGTGATCGGGATTGGGTAGCGAAACAATCGCCTCACGCGCCTGATACTGCGGATCGGCAAGCATATCCGGTGCGCGGAAGATGCGTCCGGCCGGAATGGAGTATTCGACCATCAGCGCTTCGAGTTGGTCGATCGTCAACGTCAGCGTCCAACGTTCGATCAACTGGTCCAGTTCAGTCTGATTTTCACCGCGCGCGATATGTGTGGCATAACGCGGATCGCTGGCCAGTTCCGGCTGCCCCATCGCTTCGGTCAACCGTGCGAAAATGGCATCGCCATTGGCGCCAATCATGTATTCGCCATCTGCGCAGCGATAGACATTGGACGGCGCAATGCCCGGCAGGATCGACCCCGAACGCTGGCGCACAATGCCCATCACATCGTATTCCGCAACCAGGCTTTCCATGACCTGCAACACCGATTCATACAGCGCGGCGTCAATCACCTGCCCTTGCCCGGTGGTTTCGCGGGCGCGCAGTGCGGCAAGTGCGCCCATACAAGCATATGTCGCGGTCAACGTGTCGCCGATGGATACGCCCATACGGCTCGGCGGCTGGTCGGGATCGCCCACGATTGCGCGCCACCCCCCCATCGATTCCGCCACGCCGCCAAAGCCCGCGCGCGCGGCATAAGGTCCGGTCTGCCCATAGCCCGATATCCGCACGATGATCAGACCCGGATTGAGCGCATGCAGCCTCGCGGGATCGAGCCCCCACTTCTCCATTGTGCCAGGCTTGAAATTCTCGATCATGATATCGGCATCGGCCAGCAGCTTGCGCGCCAGTTCCTGCCCGTCACGTTCGCGCAGATTGGCGGTAACCGACCGCTTGTTGCGGCCGATGACTTCCCACCACACCTTGTGTTCGCCATTGCCCCATTGCCGCATCGGATCGCCGGCGCCCGGCGGCTCGATCTTGACCACATCGGCGCCCATATCGCCCAGCAACTGGCCGCAGAACGGGCCAGCAATCAGTTGCCCCAGTTCCACGACTTTGAGCCCTTTCAAGGCTCCGGTATTGTCCGCCAGCATTACGCATCCTCCCCTTCGGGGAAGCCGCCAGCCCGCGCGAGCATTGATGGCAATTCCTTCCCCATCACGCCGCCCAGCCATTTCGATGAGGTAACCAGCGAGGCAAAATCGATGCCTGTTGTCACGCCCGAACGGTCGAGCAGATAAATCACATCTTCGGTCGCGACGTTGCCCGCTGCGCCGGGTGCAAACGGGCAGCCGCCCAGCCCGCCAAGGGCCGCATCGATCGTGGCAGCGCCTGCTTCCACGGCAGCCCAGACATTGGCGATGGCGGTGTTGCGCGTGTCATGAAAATGCGCCCGCACCGGGATCGCCCCGATTTCCGCGCGCACCGCCGCGATCAAGCGCGACACCTGCCCCGGTACCGCCACGCCGATCGTATCGGCAAGGGCGATCTCGCAAGGTCCGGCATCGGCCAGTTGCCGCGCCATGGCGACCACGCGGGCAGGATCGACTTCACCCGCAAACGGGCAGCCGAAAGCGACCGAGATAGTCACCTGTGCGCTGCGCCCGGCCGCCTTGCCCATGGCGATGATCCGCCGTGCAACCTCGACCGATTCCGCGCTGGTCTGCTTCTGGTTGCGAATGCCGAAAGCGTCGGTTGCCAGGGCAACGGCGCCCAACTGGTCCATCCCGCAATCTATCGCGCGCTGCGCGCCCTGTTCGTTGAGAACCAGCCCAATCCGGGTCACCCCTTCGGGCCGGCCCAGCAGCTTCACCACATCTTCGGCATCGGCCATTTGCGGCACGCGTTTGGGATTAACGAAGCTCGTCACTTCCAGTCGCTTCACCCCTGCGGCAATGGCGCGTTGCGCCAGTTCGACCTTGTCCGCCGTCGCCACGATCAGTTTTTCGTTTTGCAGGCCATCGCGCGGACCCACTTCAACGATTTCAACCGACGTCATACCTGTTCTCCATAGCTTGCGCGCCAGGCCCGGAACGCCGGGTAACGGGGCTGGTCCACGATCATCTTTTCGATCGTAGTCAGAATCAGGTGCCGGGTCAGCGTGCTATCGTTCCTGTCCAGCACGCCTTCGCGAATGCGGGTGGCCAGCAGGCGATTCAGCGCTTCAAGGCTTCCTTCATGCGCCAGCAGCTCCACCAGCCGGGCATGCTCGGCGGCGTGACCAGCCGCCGCCTTGTCCTGTTCGCGCAACGCCAGCGCGATCGCATTGGCTGCAACCGCCTGCTGGAAACCGGGAGCGATCCCGGCCTTTAACTCTGCCTGGACTTCGGCCAGCAGCGTCGGGGCGTCGGGCTTATCCTGCATTCCAGGCCTCATGATCCGGCAAAAGCAGCCGCAAAAGATCGAATTCGGTTTCCGATGCGCGGCGCGCGATCATCCCACCTTCGACACTGCGCACCCCGCCCATAAAGGTGGTTCCGACTTCCGCGCACATCACGCCCCAGAACAAAGTCTGGAACACTTCCCATGCGTGCAGATGCGCAAGATCCACCGGCGCGCCGCCTGCTGCATAATAGCCTGACAGCAGGTCCTCGCGCGAACCGAAACCACCGACCGGATTTTCCGGACACTGGAAACGCCAGCTCGTCACGCACAGCCAGCCGAGATCCGACACGGGCGATCCCACGTGCGCCAGTTCCCAATCGAGCACGGCACGGATGCCATCGGCACCGATCATCAGATTTCCGTTACGGAAATCTCCGTGAACCAGTGTGCGCGGCGCTTGCTGCGGCAGGTTCTCAGCCAGCCAGCGAAACGCGAAATCGAACACCGGACGATCTTGCCCCGTGGCGCGATGGCGCGCCTCCAATGCGGCCAGTTCCGCATCCGGCATGGACGATGGTAGCCCGTTCAGATCGTCTACCGGCACCGCGTGAATACGCGCCAGCACTTCGCCGCACTGATAGGCCAGCCCTTTGCGCGCTTCTGCCAATTCGGGCGATTTGAGAATACGGCTGCCAACCGTTTCACCCGCGATACGGGCCATCGCATAGCCTTCGCCCGCAGACGACCCTTCCGGAAGCTCGAAGAATACCTGCGGGACCGGTACCCCGCCTGCCGCCGCTGCACGCAAGAGCGCGGCTTCGGCAGCGAGACTTTCCACGCCTGTGAAGGAGAACCGCATTTCTGCAGGCTGGCGCCGCAGCACCATCGGCGTCACCGCCCCGTCAGGCGCCACCAGATCGAAAGCCCAGCTTTCCTTGCTGGCCCCGCCCGACAGGCGTTTGATGTTCTCCGCGCGCGCGCCTGTACAGCCGGCGAGAGCCGCAGCTTCGCCGATGGCATGCGCGAACGCGGGAATATCAGGCGCGCCCTGTGTCATCCCTGCGCTTCAACCCACTGACGGATCAGCGTCGCCGCTTCCTTGGCCTGTGCTGGCTGACCGAAGTAGTAATGGTTCGCGCCCTTGATGACATGATGATCAATCGGGCAGTTCACCGCCGCCGCCATCAGGCGCGCCGCATGATCAGGGGTGCAGGCATCGTCGGCGCTGTTTTCCACCACCAGCATCGGGGATGTAATGCGCGCGGCGCATTTCAGCCCATCGGCATTGGAATCGTCATAGGACCATTGCGACAGCCACGAACGCAGCGTGCTGAACCGCGCGAGCCCCACCGGCCCGTCATTCACGACAGAGGGCACACCCAGCATGCACCAGTTCGGCGGACGATCGCTGGGATCGAGCGTGGCATCAAGGAAACGCGGATCGGCCATGGTGCCCTGCACGGTGAAGCACCGTTCGTGATGCTCCAGCCCGGCCGCTTTCAAAGTGGCCAGTTCATCCTTCACCCATGCCGTAATGCGCCGGTTGCGCGCGATCTGCGCCGCCCGATAGCGGGTCAGGAATTCGGCCGAATAGGGCGCTTGCGGGCCGTCGGGGGCATAGAGATTGAGCGAGGCATCCCGCACGAAGGGATTGGCCTCGTCCGTCACCGACGGGTCCAGCCATTCGGTCAATGTCAGATTGCGTGACAAATGCGCGGCGATCAGCATGACACCATCGACGGGTTCGAACTTCGCAGCCGTCAGATCGTAGGGATCGCCCGCCGGTGTATGCGTAACGCGCGGGTCCTGCGCTTCTGCCTGATAGAACAAGGACAGGCCGCCCCCGCCCGACCAGCCACCGAGATAGACCTTCTTGTAGCCCAGCCGTTCGCGCGCATCGCGGATACAGGCACCCAGATCCATAACCGCGCGTTCCATGATCAGCGCGGTGTCGTTGCCGCGATAGCGGGTGTTGCAATAGATCGTGTGCACACCCTGCTTGGCCAGCGCGGCCATCATCGGCAGCCACGCACCGCCGCCGATGGGATGCGAAAACACCACCACCGCATCCGAAGGCGTTTCGGGCTTCAGCAGATGCGCTTCGATAACCACCTTGCCGATTTCGCCGGCGTAAGTGTCCTTGAATGCGCTCTGTTCGTCGAACACCACAAGATAGGGAATGCGTTCGTAACGATCGCTCATTGGCCCGCTCCTCAAACCTGCGCCGGGCGGCGGGCGCGACGATCAATCGCCTCCGCACCGAACTTGGCGACTTTTTCCTCGCGGGTGCGGGCCTGCCAATCTGCCAGAAGCTGATCGAAGGTAGCCGCTGCGGCCCCAGAACCTTGTCGTGATCGGGCAGGCGATAGGTCAGTTCGATCTGGATGCCGTTGGGATCGTACATATAGATCGAGCGGACAAAATCGTGATGATCGACAGGCCCCAGCGCGGTCACGCCAAAGCTTTGTATGCGCGCCTGCATCGCCAGCAGGTCCTCTTCCGAGGCCACTTCGAACGCATAGTGCATATCGAAGCTTTCCTTGCGGGCGAACCAGTCCGGATCGGCTGAACCGGGCGCATCAAAAAAGGCGATGTATTCCCCATTCTTCATCTGGAAAAACACATGCATGTAGGGGTCGTTCTCGCCCGTACCGGTCACTTCTTCCAACACCACGCCGGTCGGATCGACCAGGCCCAGGACATCCCGGTAAAACCAGATGGTCTGCGCAGCGTCACGGCAGCGGAACGCGGTGTGATGCACCCCCTTGATCGGACGCGCTTGCGGATGTTCAGACATGGTATGCTTCCCTTCCTCAGGCCTTCAGGCCAGTGATTGCGTATCGTCGACAACGAGTTCGATGCCCGATACCGAGCGCGAGCCTGCCGAAAGCAGGAACAGCATCGCCGCATCGAGATCTTCGACCGGCATGGTCCGCTTGCGCGGCCAGCCCGCGATCTGCTTCTGACCCGCTTCGCTATCGAGATAATCGGCAATGATATCTGTCGGCATGAAGCCGGGCAGAACCGCGTTGACGTTGATCTCATGGCGCGCCCATTCCAGCGCGAGCGTCTTGGCCATCATGATCATGCCCGCCTTGCTCGCACCATAAGCCGCCGCGCCACGCTCGGGCTTGCGCCCGGCAGTCGAGGCGATGAACACCACACGGCGCGGTCGGGTAAGGCCGCCCTCACCCGCAGCAATCAACCGCGCACCGGCTTCGCGTGCGGTAAGAAACGCACCGCGCAGATTGATCGCCATCAGCTGATCGAACGACTCGACCGACATTCTGATGGCAGGCATCGCATTGGTGATGCCTGCGTTGACAATCGTCGAATCCACCAGCCCGAAGCGTTCTTCGGCGGCATCGAACGCAG